>JANPAR010000344.1:0-41151 GCA_031430015.1 Burkholderiales bacterium | reverse complement strand
TCAAGATGAGATTTCCCGGAGACTTGATCTCCCTAAAGGGTCGTTCTAGACCAGGACGTTGATAGGCTGGGTGTGGAAGCGTGGTAACACGTTAAGCTAACCAGTACTAATTGCCCGTGCGGCTTGATCCTATAACCTTAAGCAGGTTGTGCGGATAATTCGCGCAAAGAAACAATCAAGCCCAAATAAGTAACAACAACTTCTTTCAAATTGGCTTTGTTTGCATATGCGGTTATTCGCGATGCAGGCAGGGCGACAAGTCAAGCTTGGCGGCAATAGCGAGGTGGTCCCACTCCTTCCCATCCCGAACAGGACAGTGAAACGCCTCCGCGCCGATGATAGTGTGGATTCCCATGCGAAAGTAGGTCACTGCCAAGCTAGTTATAGAGAAACAGGCCACCCTCGGGTGGCCTGTTTTTTTTCGTCCGCTTGCTTTGTGCGAACCAAAAAATTCCGGGAGTAAAATCAGGAGCATGGGATCAATCAAGCGACCGTCAGGGGGTGTCAGCACCACCGCCACACCCAATTTCACGCACAATTTTCTGATTGCGATGCCTTCTCTTGGCGAGTCGGTGTTTGGGAAGACGGTTACCTATGTGTGTGAGCACAACGACCAGGGAGCGCTCGGCATCGTGATTAATCGTCCGCTCGAACTGAAACTAGAGGCCTTATTCGATCAGGTCGATATCAAGCTCGACATTGATGCGCTCAAGTCTGCGCCCGTGTTTTTCGGCGGCCCTGTGCAAACCGATCGCGGATTTGTGTTGCACCGGCCGCTGGGTGACTGGTCGTCTACGCTGAAAGTCACCAGCGAGATTGGTCTGACGACCTCCAAAGACATTTTGAAAGCGGTGAGTAGTGGCTTGGGGCCTGTGAACATGATCATGTCTTTGGGATATGCCGGCTGGTCTGCGGGGCAACTGGAATCCGAAATTGCGCAGAATGCCTGGCTGACGGTCGAGGCGGATCCATCGGTCATGTTTGACTTGCCAGTGGAGTCTCGGCTCGAAGCGGCTATGGCGTTGATCGGCGCGAATTTTGCGAACTTGATGGATGTTGCCGGTCACGCCTGAATCGGGCGTTGCGCCCGTTGCGCAAACGCTGCTCGGTTTTGATTTTGGTTTGAAGCGTATCGGCGTTGCCATCGGCAACACGATTACCGGCGCGGCTCGTCCACTCGGGACGCTTGAAGCCGAATCCAATTCAGTGCGTTTCGCTGCCATCGCAGCCTGGATTGAGGAATGGCACCCTGACACACTCATTGTCGGAAAGCCTCTCAACATCGAAGGCCATGCCACTCACATGACGGCGCGCGCGGAAAAGTTTGGCCGCCAGCTCGCGGGCCGCTTTGGATTGCCGGTAAAATTCTGCGATGAGCGATTCTCTTCCACCGTCGCAGAAGATGCGCTCAAACCGGGGCGCGCAAACAAGGCAAGTATTGATGCTGCTGCCGCTGCCGTAATCCTCCAAGCCTGGCTTGATGAGACCCGCAATGTACCTCCCTGATGCTGAAGCCCTGTGCGAAACCTTGCGCCACCAGATGGTGCCAATCGTGTCGCCGGCCACGGTGATGATTGGTGTGCACACCGGCGGCGCGTGGATTGCGGCCAAACTGCACAAAGCGCTGGGCTTGACCACACCACTTGGCTCACTGGATATTTCGTTTTACCGCGATGACTTTGCGCGCGTTGGCCTTAACCCGCAGGTGAAAAAATCCGCCATCCCGTTTGATGTCGAGGATGCCGAGATCATTCTGGTCGATGACGTGCTCTACACCGGCCGCACGGTACGCGCTGCGATGAATGAATTGTTCGATTACGGCCGCCCAAAGAGGATTGATCTGGCGGTACTAATTGACCGTGGTGGCCGCGAGCTGCCGGTAGCTGCGCGCTTCACCGCACGATCGCTCGATCTGCCGGAGCACCAAAGCCTCAACCTCGCACAGGATGCGCAGGGAATCCTCAGCTTTCATCTGGTCGAAAAGAAAACATAGGACACGTGAAGTGCGCAATCCGCAACTGAACAAGAATGGAGAACTCACCCATCTGCTGTCGATTGAAGGGCTGCCCAAAGCCATTCTAGAAAACATTCTGAACACCGCCGACTCATTCGCGATTGTCGGTGAGCGTGAAGTGAAGAAAGTGCCTCTGTTGCGCGGCAAATCGGTGTTCAACCTGTTTTTCGAAAACTCCACCCGTACCCGCACCACCTTCGAAATTGCCGCCAAGCGCCTGTCGGCCGATGTCATCAACCTCAACATCAATGCATCGTCAGCAAGCAAGGGCGAGTCCTTGCTCGACACGATTGACAATCTCTCGGCAATGCAGGCCGACATGTTTGTGGTGCGTCACGCGCAATCGGGCGCGCCCTATTTGATTGCCGAGCATCTGAACAACCTGGGCGTGGATCACATTCATGTCATCAACGCCGGCGATGGGCGGCACGCACATCCCACCCAAGGGTTGCTCGACATGTACACGATCCGGCACTACAAAAAAGATTTCACCAACCTCACGGTCGCCATCGTCGGTGATATCTTGCATTCACGTGTGGCGCGTTCCGACATACATGCCCTCACGACACTCGGTGTACCCGAAGTGCGTGTGATCGGGCCGCGCACACTATTGCCGGCACACATCGAGAAAATGGGTGTGCGTGTGTTTCACGACATGGCCGAGGGCCTCAAAGGTGCTGATGTAGTAATCATGCTGCGCCTGCAAAGCGAACGCATGAAAGGTGCGCTGCTGCCGAGCGCACAGGAGTTTTACAAGAGCTACGGCCTTACGCCCGATAAACTCGCGCGCGCCAAACCGGATGCCATCGTCATGCACCCCGGCCCGATGAATCGGGGCGTGGAAATTGACTCGACTGTCGCTGATGGCGGGCAGGCAGTAATCCTGCCGCAGGTCACGTTCGGCATTGCCGTGCGCATGGCGGTGATGAGTATCACTGCGGGAAACTGACCTGGCACCTGAGCTAAAAACCGGGTAGAAAACCAAGCAGAATATCGAGCAGAAAACAGACATGGCCGCAGCAGAAAATCACATCGCGATCACGGGCGGTCGCGTCATCGACCCGGCCTCGGGGCTTGACCAGCAGGGCAGTGTTTTCATCAGTGGGGAAAAAATCGCTGCCATCGGCACCGCGCCTGATGGCTTTCGTGCCGATCAAACCATCGACGCGCAAGGCCTGATCGTGGCGCCCGGCCTCGTTGACTTGTGCGCACGCTTGCGTGAGCCGGGCAATGAATTCAAGAACGCACTCGCCTCCGAGATGCACGCGGCGGTGGCCGGCGGTATTACCAGTCTGGTGTGTCCGCCCGACACTGACCCGGTGCTTGACGAGCCGGGGCTGGTTGAGATGTTGCGTTACCGCGCCAAAAATCTGCGCGGCCCGCGCGTGTTCCCGGCCGGTGCGTTGACGGTTGGATTGCAGGGCGCACGCCTGACGGAGATGGCCGAACTCAAGAGCCACGGTTGCGTCGCGTTTTCACAAGCCGATGCACCGCTCATCGACACCCAGGTGCTGTATCGCGCGCTGCAATACGCCTCGACCTTTGGTTTCACCGTGATCTTGCGTGCCGAAGACGCACATCTGGCGGGTGACGGCGTCGCCCACGAAGGCCAGATAGCTGCGCGCCTCGGCCTCACCGTGGTGCCGTCCGAAGCTGAGACGATTGGCCTGTTGCGTATCCTCGAACTGGTGCGCATGACGCAGGCGCGCGTGCATGTGGCGCGGCTGTCGACGGCGCGCGCGGTGGAGTTGATGCGCGCTGCCAAACACGAAGGCCTGCCGGTGAGTTGCGATGTCGCCGTCCATCACGTGCATCTGACTGATATGGACATCGGTTTTTTTGATGCGCGTTGCCGCGTGGTACCGCCATTCCGCAGCCAATCGGATCGTACTGCCATCCGCGCCGGTTTGGCCGATGGCACGATTGACGCGATCTGCTCCGATCACGCACCAGTAGATGATGACTCCAAACAATTGCCGTTCGCTGAAGCGGAGCCTGGCGTGACCAGCGTCGAACTGCTGCTGCCGCTAACGCTCAAGTGGGCGCGCGAAGAAGGTGTCGGTCTTGCCCAGGCGCTGGCGCTGATTACCTCGCGTGCGGCGGGTGTGTTGGGTCTGTCCGGTGGCAAGCTCGCTGCGGGAGGCAATGCCGACCTGGTGTTGTTTAACGAGCGGGAGTATTGGCAGGTGTCTGCCAAATCACTCGCAAGCCAGGGCAAGAACACGCCGTTCACCGGCATCGAATTGCAAGGGCGCGTGCGCCACACTGTGGTGGCTGGTGCCACAGTTCACACTGCCTAGCGGCGCGTGGCCACCGCGCGTGGCCACGTTTGCCGCGTGCTGTGCTCACTCACGCTACGGTGGCCATTTTCAACTATGGTTCAACGCGTAGATCAACGTGGGTTCAGCGCCAGCTCAGCGCCGGTCTTTAGCATTTGCGGCCGGGAGTCAATTTTCAAATCCCAAGCGATGTTTGCGTGACCGCGCCCGACTCGCCGCCTGATCCGTGAAGTCGTCCCCCACACCGCTGTGGCTGCGTGCATGGCGTCTCACGCGCATGGCTGCGCATCTCGTGCAAGGCCTATCCACGCTGGCGTGGATGTCATCGCGCACGCCACGCGCCCGGCGCGAACGCCTGATCCGCGCCTGGGATGGCAAGCTGTTGCGCATCTTCGGCGTGCATCTGTCGGTGGATGCCCCAGCAGGGTTTGAGCGCGGTGGCGCACGCCGCCTCTACATCGGCAACCACATTTCCTGGATCGACATCTTCGCCCTGCAGGCGGTGACGGCGGCGCGCTTTGTCGCCAAGTCAGAGCTTGCGCGTGATCCGCTCGTGGGCCGTCTGATTCGCGAGTCAGGCACGGTGTTCATCGAGCGCACGCGCCGCGCCGACACGCGCCGCATCAACGAGACCCTGTGTGAGCATCTGCGCGATGGTGACATCATTGCGGTGTTCCCCGAAGGCTCCACCAGCGATGGCCGGAGCGTCAACAAATTCCACGCCAACCTGCTGCAGGCGGCGCTCGATGCAGACGCGGCGATTGTGCCGTTTTGCCTGCGTTACACCGACAGCCGTGGCCACTATTCCGATGCGGCGGCGTTCGTCGGCGAAATGACGCTGTGGCAGTCGCTCAAGCGCATCCTGCGTGAGCGCTCGCTGCATTGCGAATTGACCCTGTTCGCCCCGTTCGACACGGCGGGCCGGGACCGGCGCCAACTGGCCCATGCCGCGCAAGCCCTTGTGCAGCAACGATTGCAGGGGCATACGCGCCAGGACCGTTGACCCATGCAGTTCTCCGGGTGATGGACCGAGGAGCCGCTCAATCCCCGCCGTATCCGCCCGCACCCACTGCGCACTCGACCGCAAACAGCGCACGATCTTCGAGTCGCAGCGCGGTTAATTGGCGTCCCCATACGCAGCCGGTGTCGATGCCGGCCAGATGTGCGTCGAGCGTCAGCCCGCGTGCGGCCCAATGGCCAAATACCACGCTGGTGTCCCGCGTGCGCCGTGCCGGCACTTCGTACCACGCAAGATGTCCGGCGGGCGCGACCTCGGTCTTGGTCGTGAAGTCCATCACGCCGTTCACAGTGCAAAAGCGCAGACGCGTGAGGGCATTGACGATCACGCGCAGGCGCTCGTAACCCCCGAGGGTCGCGCTCCACGCGGCAGGAAGATTGCCGCGCATGTGGGTGAAGTAGTCAGGATCATGGCGCACCGCGTGTTCGAGTTCATGCGCCATTTCGATGGTCTGTGCGGCATCCCAGCCGGGCAGCACGCCGGCGTGCACCATCAGCCAGTCGCTGCCATCAATCGACTCGCGGTGCGCCATTGGTTGATGCAGCAGCCAGTCGAGCAGGCTCGCGGCATCAGGTGCGGTGAGTACGTCCGCGAAGGTGTCGCCCTTGTGCGCGTGACCTGCCCCGTGTGCGACGCCAAGCATGAAGAGATCGTGATTGCCGAGAATGGCTACAGCCGCGTCGCCGAACGAGCGGATCAGACGCAGGGTCTCGACCGATTTGGGGCCGCGATTGACCAGATCACCGGTGAACCACAGGCGGTCGCGGCGCGCGTCGAAGTTGATTTTGTCGAGCAGCAACACCAGCTCGTCATGGCATCCTTGCACGTCACCGATGGCGTAAGTGCTCATGTGCTGTTGGTCCTGCCGTCTTGCACAAAGCTGACCGCTTGGCCGAGCAGCCACGCCACTTTGGCAAACACCGCTGCGTCGCTCAATTCGGTGACCGCCTTCGGTGCTTCGAGGTACGCGCCCTTGGGTGCAAAAGGCCGCCAGTTGTCCGGGTGCGGCGACACGCCGGTCTCGGCAAACAAGGCGAGCACGCCACCGGGTGACACCGACGCCAAATGCGCAATGCCGCCATCGGGAAAAATTGACGTGGCCGCCTGCCACACCACGCCCATCGCCGCGCGCACGTCGGCTGGATTGCGAAACGGTTTGAGATGCGCGGGCAGCGTGGAGATGAAGGGCGCCACAATGGCATCATCGCCAGGATAGACGCGGTCAGCTGCCGCGCCGGGCTGCCAGATCAGCACGCTGTCCAGGCCGAGGTGTTGCTTGAAGTGCTGCGACCAGCGCAGTATCTGATCTGCTGAAGGCTTGCGCTTGAGGCGTCGCGCGTTGAGGCCAATCACAATGAACTTCCCCGGCACAAGGTCTTGGCCATCAAGCCACGTGCGGCCATCGTTGATCCACTGCTCGGGTAGCGTGTAGCCAGGGTACGGCGGCACAGCGGGCATGGCCACACCAAGTGGGGTCAGCAAGCGCAGATTGGATTCGACTTCGTGCAGCGCGCTGTCGTAGGGCAGCGCGTCGGTCAGCCGGGCGAACAGCGCGGCGTCCGTTGCGCGATTGTCTTTGTTGTGTCCGGTGTAAGCGATGGTGCGCGTGGCGCTGAGCCGCAAGATACGTTGAACCGCGCGCGGTGATACCACGCCGCCGGCAGCAATCGCGAAATCAAATCGCTCGCGGCGCAATTGCCACAGCTGCCGCAACTGTTCAATCACGGCCCACGGGCGCAAGCTGGCACCGTGGCGCACGCGCGGGTAGACCCAGAGGCGGTCGATGTTGCGATTGCCTTCCAGCACCCAGGCGTTGTAGTCGTTGGCAAGCATGTGGATTTCGGCCTGCGGCAGCGTGCGCCGCAAGTGCTCCAGCATCGGCGTGACGAGCAGCATGTCGCCGACCTTGTCGCGCTTGAGAATGACGACTTTCATGCGCTGGCCGCTGAGCGCTGCAACTCGCTTACTTGTGTGAGCGCCGTGCTGGGGTATTGCCGCAGGGGACAAGCTGCCGGGGTCTCGTCAAGACGAGTGGCGGTTTGTGCGTTCGCAAACTGCGCGGCGTTCAAATGTAGACAAAGTGGCCGAGCGCAATCCTTTTCGTCACAATGCGTGTCACCGAGTACCGTCAGCCGCCGCACTGTCACGCCCTGCTGCGCCGGCATCACAATCTTGTGCGGCTGGGTCGGGCCGAAGAAAACAGTGGACGGAATGCCGATCGACACCGCGAGATGATAGAGGCCGGTATCGGTACCATACCAAGCATCTAGGCCCATGTATTGTTCGAGCAATTCATCGAGCCGGGTAAAGGTGCAGATTGCGACATCACCCTCAAAGTGTTGGTGGACGAGGCTTTGCGCGCCATCGTTACCGGGATTGATAAAGATGCGGATGGCGGCGCCAGCATGGCGGCGCTGCACTTCGGCGACCAACTGAGTCAGCGCCGGCAGATCGAGGTTGCGGCGCAGTTCATCGGCAATCGGCGCGATGCCGATGGCGCGCTTGTGACCGAGCCTGTCACTGACGTGATAGCGCCTTGCGAGACTGGGAATGTGCAGCGTTTGCGGTGTCACAAATGCGGGGTCGAACACGCGCACAGTGCATGCCGCTGGCTGAACCAGCAAAGGGTCGGCAGGCAGATTGGGCTCCTCGAAGATGGTTGGCGCAAAACGTTTGCTCCACGCGATCTTGCGCTTCGCTTTCACCCATTGACCGATGCGGCGCACCGGTGCGCCTGAACCCCACAGCACCGCCAGAACGTCAAATGTGGGCTCGGTCAGGCGCAGCCACAGGAGTTTGAAAAACATTTCCACGCGGCTGTTAAAGCCGATCACACGCAGGCCGGTTTCTGCACGCAGCAGCTGCGCGTAGGCAGTACGAGTGAGCAGCGTCACCGTTTCGTGCGGATGGGCGTCCGCATAGGCGCGGACACACGCGTAACTGATCAGCGTGTCGCCGAGCTTGCTGCGGATGGCGAAAAGAATGCGGCGGGACTGCGGGGAGGGCATGGCTGCCGCGCGGCTTGCGCCAGAGGGAGAAGAGGGTCAAAAGCGACCCGTATAATACCGGAGCACGTCTCACAGGCGCTCTCATGGCTGCAAAAATCTGGCGCGAATGGCGCTTCCCCGTCGAATTTGCGCTTTTGCTGGCATTGGCGTTTTTTCTGCCGTTGCGTGAAGCGCCGAAAAACCTGCTGTGGCTCGCCTATGTGGTGACGTGGTTCGTCAACCGCGCATTTGCTGCGCGTGAAGTGCGTGATTGGGGTGGCCCCTGGGACCGCTGGGACAGTCTGTTTCTGGCCTGGCTCGGCTCCGGTTATTTGGCGGCCCTGATGGCCGGCATTCGCACACCGGAGGGCAACGAGTGGGGCGCGGTCAACGATCTGGTGCGCTATATCTCGCTCGCCTGGTGCGTCCGCCGTGCGCGCTACACGCGCGCGCAGGCGGTTGCCGTGCTCGGCATGCTGGTTGCGTCCGCGGCTTTGGCTACCTGTGAGGGGTGGTGGAACTGGAAGGTGCTGAGTTTGCGCCGCAAGCTCGAACTGGTGTCGGTGGGGCATGTCAATCACAGTGCGATTTACCTGGTGATCTGCTTGGGCGCGGGCTTCGGCGCGCTCCCCGCGTTTTGGCGCAGCTATGGCCGCGTCACGGCCGCCGTGCTCACGCTCGCGTTGCTCTTGGTGGGGGCGGGCAGTTTCATTGCCGACAGCCGCGCCGCCGCCGGGGTGGCGGTGATCCTGCTGTTGCTGGTCGGCGCTGCGCTGGCGCGTGCACTGCCGATGGGGTGGCGTGCCTGGATGTTGACCGGCGCACTGCTGGTGACTGCGCTTGGATTCGGTGGCATCAGTGCTTTTACGCGGCACTTTCACATGGCGCCCGGCAATGTGCTCACCGAGCGTGACTTGATCTGGAACCGCGCCATGGTGGCGGTGCACGCCCATCCGCTGTTTGGGGTGGGCATGGACAATTTCAGCCGTATCACCGATGCCCGCCTGAAGGAATGGCTTGCCGCACAGGGAAACTCCTATGATGCCGCCGCATATATACGCGCGCCGCACGCGCACAGTCTTTACGTCAACACGCTGACCGAGCGCGGCGTGGCAGGATTGGCCGTGCTGCTTGCGGTACTGGCGGCATGGGGACACGCGCTTTGGCGTCTGCGCCCACGCGCCGCACCGGCTGCTGCCACACCGGCCGGCGCGGTCGATGCTGCGCTCGTGCTGGCGTGTTGGTGTGCGGCGCTGTCGGGCTGGTTCGTGACGGTCGCGATCGGATTTGTCAACACCACCATGCACCACGAGCACGCCATGCTGGCGGTGTTGACGCTGGCGCTGTGGATGGGGTCTGCCGGGCTGGTGCGACCACCGGGGCCGGCGGCGTTGTCACAAGGATCGTTGGCGCTGCCGGAGGGAACGGCGGCGCTGCCACCGGTGCCGGCGCGCCATCAGCCCGCCGGTTGAGCGGTGAGTCCACGCACGCGCTACCTGGTGGTCCGCCGCGACAACATCGGCGACCTGGTGCTGACCACGCCCTTGATCCGCGCGTTGCGTCAACACCATCCTGACGCCTGGATTGGCGCGCTGGTCAATGGTTACAACGCGCCGGTGTTGCAGGGCAATCCTGACCTCGACGCGATTTATGCCTACGACAAAGCCAAGCATCGGCCCCAGGAATCGCGGCTGCCGGTGTACGCGAACACGGCGCGCCTGTTGTGGCGTCTGCGCGCGGCGCGCATTGATCATGTGATCATGGCCGGGCCGGGCGCGCAGCGCCACGCGTGGCACATGGTGCGCTGGCTGGGCGCGCGCCGCGTGACGGGTTTCACCACGGAACAGTTTGCGCCGCGCGGCATCAACCAGCCAGTGGTGTATGGCGACGGTGCCCTGTTGCACGAAGCCGCTGACGTGTTTCGCCTGCTGGCGCCATTTGGCATCGAAGGGACGCCACCGGCCTGCGTGCTGCTGCCGGATGCAGCAGTGGCTGCGAGCCTGCGGCATGCTGTGGCCAGCGCGCCCGACGCGGCCTCCGCGCAGCGACCCTTGGTTGGCGTGCACCTGAGTGCGCGGCGCGTCACACAACGCTGGGCCGCAGGCCGGTTTGCCGAACTGATGTGTGAGCTGCATGCCCGCACCGGGGTGCGCTTTGCGCTGTTTTGGTCGCCCGGCGCGGCGGATGACCCGCAACATCCGGGCGATGACGCGCGCGCGCGCGCAGTGCGGTCTTTGCTGCCTGCCGGGTTCCCGGTGGTGCCGCTGCCCACCCAGCGGCTCGAGCAACTGATTGCCGGACTGTCACTATGTGACGCCGTGATCCTCGCTGACGGCGGTGCGATGCATCTGGCGGCGGCTCTGGGAAAACCGCTGATCGCCTTGTTCGGTGACTCGCCGGTGGCGCGCTGGCGGCCTTGGCGGGCGCAGCATGAAATCGTACAGGCCGCGACCGGCGATGTCACCGATGTGACGGTTTTGGATGTGATGCAGGCCTGGGAGCGGCTCTCACCAAGGGTGTTGGCGGCATAGCCGCGAAAAAGCCTTGGCACCAACGCTGTTCGGGCTATCGTGCGCTTGCTCGCGCATGTTCGCGTGGTCGAGCGTGCTTGTTCGCAGTGGTGCGCTGCGCCCGCTTGACCAGGCTTCAGGGTGTGGCAGGCACAACACCCGGGCCAGTCGGCGGTGGCCCGTCCAGTTGCGGCACATACTCGGGAATCAGGCGTTGCAACTCGCGTTTGATTGTGCTTTCAGTGCCGCCACTCCCCTCCCCTTCAAGCCAGGCCAGCACCGGCGCGAGCCACGCTCCGTTTGGCACGGCACCGGGCCGCGCTATGCGCAACTTGCTGTGCGGGGTGGGCAGCGTCGATTCGCTGCCGGCGAGCAATTCTTCGTACAGTTTTTCGCCCGGACGCAGCCCGGTAAATTCGATGCGCACCTCCTCTTCGGCGAGACCCGACAGACGGATCATCTCGCGCGCGAGGTCGACGATTTTGACCGGATCACCCATGTCGAGAACGAAGATCTCGCCGCCCGCGCCCATCAGCCCGGCTTGCAACACCAACTGCGCCGCCTCCGGGATCGACATGAAATAGCGCACGATATCCGGGTGGGTCACCGTGACCGGGCCGCCGCGCGCGATCTGCTCGCGGAATTTCGGAATGACGCTGCCCGTGGAGCCGAGCACATTGCCGAAGCGCACCATGATGAACCGCGTCCCGGCCGGCGCATCGAGCGCCTGGCACACCAGTTCGGCAAGCCGTTTCGAGGCGCCCATTACATTGGTTGGATTGACCGCCTTGTCGGTCGAAATCAGGACGAACCTGGCTGCGCCTGCATCGATCGCGGCGCGACCGGTGACATAGGTGCCAAGGGCGTTGTTGGTCAGCGCCTCCCAAGCGTTTTCGTTTTCCATCAGCGGCACGTGTTTGTAGGCGGCAGCGTGAAATACCGCCACCGGCCGGTGCAGTGCCATCAGCGGCGCGATGCGCGCGCGGTTGCGCACGTCGGCAATCGCGCACACCAGCGGCAGCGCGGGCGCGAGACGCTGCAATTCCTCACTCATGGTGTACAGCGCTAGTTCGCTGCTCTCGACCAGCACCAGCTTTTGCGGCTTGAAGCGTGTGATTTGCCGCACCAGTTCGGCTCCAATCGAGCCACCGGCACCGGTAATCATCACGGTGTGGCCGGACAGCAGTGCGGTCAGACCGGCGTTGTCGAGCACCACAGGGTCGCGCCCGAGCAGGTCGTCGAGTTCGACTTTGCGAATCGCCGATACCTGCACCTTGCCGCTCATCAGGTCGTCAAACGATGGCACCGTCAGGGTATGCAGGCCGGCCTGGCGGCAGGTCTCGACGATGCGCCGCCGCTCACGCGGGCTCGCTTCCGGCCGGGCAATGATGGCGTGGCTGGCCGCGTACCGTTTCGCCGCTGCCGCCAGTCCTGGCAGCGAGCCGACCACACGCACCTCCTGTACCACGCGCCCGGCCATCAGCGGATCGTCGTCAATCAGCCCGACCACGCGCCAATCGGCCGAACGCGCCAGTTCCTTGAGCAGATTGACTGCAGCGTCACCGGTGCCAATCACCAGCACTGGCGCGCCCTGGGTCTGCAAGGCCCCGAACAAGCGGTACTCCTTCCACGAGCGGTAAGCAAAACGGCTGCCGCCCATGATGAGCACCAGCAGCAAGGGTTCGAGCACAAATACCGAACGCGGCACGCCGGCGATGTTGCCGCTCATCAGCAGTACGAACGGCCCGGCCAGGCTGCCGGTGATGACCGCGAGCATGATGCGCCGCAAGTCGGGCAGTGAGGCAAAACGCCAGACGCCGCGGTAGAGGCCAAACCAGTGAAACGCCAGCGCCTGCACCGGGATGCAGATCGCCATCGCAGTGAGCAGGCTGGCGGTAAATGCATCGGGGATGTCAAGATTCAGACGCAGCCAGTAGGCCAGCACCCAGGCAGCGCATGCGGCTGCCAGATCGTGGCCGAATGCAAGAAGCGAGCGCGGGTTAACTGACGGGAATGTGACCATGGGGATGCAGCTTATAAGGATGCTTGGAAATGCGGCATTGCCAGACACTGCACGCCACAGTGTGGTCGCGCTGCTTACGGTTCCTGGCGCGCTTTGCAAAACGCTTGCCAGCGCAGGTCGATCACCCGCATCAAGGTACCCAGCAACAGCGCGATTGTCGCAAATAAGGCCACCTGGCCGGCCATCGGGAGACGCAGCGCCCAGCAGGCTGCGCCGGCACAGGCCAGCATCAGCGCGTATTCCATCAGCGCGAGGCGCGCGTGCGAGCAGCCCATGCGCACCAGGCGCTGGAAGTAATGCTCGCGGTGGGCCTGCCAGAATTTTTCGCCGCGCGCGATGCGCCGCAGCAGGGTCACGCCGGCGTCGGTGATGAAGGGGGCGAACACCAGAGGCGCAAACCACAGCGGCCAGAGGCCGGCCAGCCAGCCGTGGCAACCGAGCGCAGCCGCCAGAAAACCCAAGGGCACCGAGCCGCCATCGCCCATGAAAATGCGCCCCTTGAGATTGAAGGGGAGGAACCCGGCTGCGGCGCCGGCGAGGGCCAGGCACAGCGCCGCGAGCGTCGTGTCCAGAGGCCACGCGACCATCGCGTAGGTGGTGAATCCGCTCACCGCCATGCCGCCCGCGAGTCCATTGGCGCCGTCCATGAAGTTGAAAAAATTGGTCACCGCGGTGATGCCGATGGTCATCACCACCAGCGTCAGGAGGCTGCCCCAGATGGCGGCCTCGGGTTGCCCGAATTGCCCGAACTGCCCGGGTTGTACGAGCTGCGCCGGCTGCCCGATCTGCAATAGCCAGGCCGAGTACAGCGCTGCCACCGCCAGATGCGTGAGCAAGCGCGAGCGGATGGGCAGGCCGTGGCGGTCGTCCGCGAGAGAAACCGCGGTGAGCAGAACGGCCCCCAGCGTGGCCGCCCAGAGCCAGTCACCGGTCTGGATCTGGAACAGGCCGGCCGCCGCCAACACGCCCGTCATGACGGCGAGGCCACCGCTGCGTGGGGTCGGCGCGCTGTGCAGGGAGCGCTCGCCTGGTACATCGACCGCCCAGTTCCAGCCGCTGCGCACCATCAGCCAGGTCAGCGCCGCGCACAGGCACCCCGCCAGCGCAGGCGTAACACACCATGTCAGCAGGGGCAGCATCAGCTGCCTGCGGCCGGTCCGGTGCCTGCGGCGCGGGCGCGCAAGGCGGCTGGAAGATGCGCGCGCAGTGCGTCAATTTGACGCGCCACTACGCGGGTTTCGTCATAGAGCTGCAAGGCGCGCGCGCGTCCGGCCGCACCCAGCCGTTGGCGCAACGCTGCATCTGCGCTCAACTGCATGAGCGCGCGCGCCAGTGCGCCGGCGTCACGCACCGGCGTGAGCAGTCCGGTCTGGCCATCGACCACTTCTTCACGCGAACCGCGAATGTTGGTGGCGACCACTGGTTTGCCCATCAACATGGCCTCGATGATGGTGCGCGGCATGCCTTCGCGATGCGAGGGCAGGGTGAAGATGTCAATCGCGTCGAGCACCTCGGCGATGTCGTCGCGCAAACCGGTCAGGATCAGGCGCGCGCCCAGTGCGGCTTTGGCGGCGGCCAAAGCCGCGTCAATCGCGGCGGCGTGATCGCTGGTCAAGCGCTCACCAACCGCCACAAAAAACGTCGAAGAGCTATGTGCCGCAACGATCTTGGCGGCATCAAGAAATTCCGGATAGCCTTTTTCGGCCACCATGCGTCCGATCATGCAGATCAACACAGCGCCGGGTGGCACACCCCAAGCGGCGCGCAGACGGGCGCGCAAACTGGTACCTGCGGCGTCGCTGGCCCCCGCCGGCGCGGTGCCTGCTGGGCCAGCGTTTGCGCGGGCGACGCGTACCGGGTCGAAGTGGGCGATGTTGACACCGTTACCGATCGCGATGACGCGCGCCGCCGGCAAAAAACGCTTCTCAATGGCGGTGCGCGCATCTTCTTCGCTTTGCGTGAACAGCAGGCTGGTAAGTCTGGCGCCGCACCATTCGATCCACGTAAACACCGCGCGACGCAGCGGCGGCATACCATCGTGAAAATAAAATCCGTGCGCGGTGTAGACGATCATTGGAATCCCCGCAAGCCTGCCCGCGATGCGCCCCAGCAGCGCCGCCACCGGGGTATGCGCGTGCAGCACGTCGAAGCGCTCGCGCCGGAACAGGCACCACAGGCGGTAGAGCGCGACAGCGCTTTTGAACGGGTTGAGACTGCGCGCAATCGGCAGCGTCTCGATCGCATAACCTGCCGCGCGTAGCGCCGGGACGAACGGGCCGTCCGAACAAACCGCGGTGACTTGCCAACCCTCCGCGCGCATGCCGTCAATCAACGCCGTCAGGAAATGCTTGAGCGTGAAATCGACGGCGCACAGTTGGCAGATCTTGAGCGACATTAAGGAGGAGGGGGCGGGGGCTGGTGTGGCAAAGCGCAATTCCGACGACAGGATCAGATACAGCAACCGTATAATTATAGGCAGTGAACCACCTGCGGCCCCTCCTGCTGCGACAACTCTCCAGCAGTTTTCTTTCCCATGAAAATATTGGTGACCGGCGCTGCCGGCTTTATCGGCATGCATGTGGCGCAGCGGCTGCTCGCTCGTGGTGATGCCGTGCATGGCCTGGACAATCTCAATGATTATTACGACGTGGCGCTCAAAGAGGCGCGGTTAAGCCGTCTCTCAGCGCTGCCGGCCTTCCGTTTTGAGCGCCTGGATGTGGCTGACCAGGCCGGTATGGCGGCGCTGTTCGCGCGCGAGCGCTTTGACCGCGTAGTGCATTTGGCGGCGCAGGCCGGCGTGCGCTATTCGTTGCAGCACCCGCAAGCCTATGTACAGGCCAATCTGGCGGGTTTCGTCAACATCCTGGAAGGATGCCGCCACAACGGCGTGCAACATCTCGTGTATGCCTCCAGTTCGAGCGTGTATGGGGGCAATACCCGGCTGCCGTTTTCCGAGCACGACAATATTGACCATCCGGTGAGCCTCTACGCGGCCACGAAGAAATCCAATGAGCTGATGGCGCATGCCTACAGCCACCTGTTCCGCCTGCCCGCCACCGGCTTGCGTTTTTTTACCGTGTATGGGCCGTGGGGCCGGCCCGACATGGCGCTGTTTTTGTTTGCCAAGGCGATCCTCGAAGGCCGTGCCATCGACGTGTTCAATCATGGGCGCATGCAGCGTGACTTCACCTACATTGACGACATCGCCGAAGGCATCGTGCGCGTGCTCGACAAGCCGGCCACGCCCGATCCAGCATTTGATGCGACGCGACCTGATCCGGCGATCAGCAACGCGCCGTACCGGGTGTTCAACATCGGCAATCACCAGCCAGTGGAGCTGATGACCTATATCGAGACCCTGGAGCAGGCGCTCGGGCGTACCGCCCAAAAGAACTTTCTGCCGCTGCAGGCTGGTGACGTGCCCGCGACCAACGCGGACACGCAAATGCTGCATGACTGGACCGGCTTTGCGCCCGCCACGCCGGTGGCGGACGGCATCGCACGATTTGTCGCGTGGTACCGCGACTACTACCGGGTATGAGCATGGATGGTAAGCATGAGTGAGCGCGCGATGGCAGACACGGTGGCCGTGGTCGGGCTGGGCTACGTCGGGCTGCCCTTGGCGGTCGCGTTCGGGCGCACCCGGCGCACTATCGGCTACGATTTGTCAACTCAAAAGATTGCGGCGTACCGGCGCTTCGAGGATCCGACCGGCGAGTTGACGGCCTCTGATTTGCGGGCTGCGGTACATCTGGAAGTCACGGCTGATCCGGTCCATTTGCAACAAGCAGATATCGTGATCGTCGCGGTACCGACGCCGGTCGACGCCGCGCACCAGCCCGACTTCCGGCCTCTGATCGGTGCATCAAGTATCGTGGGGGCCAATCTCAAGCCCGGCGCGGTGGTGATCTACGAATCAACCGTTTATCCCGGTGCGACCGAGGAAGTCTGCATTCCCGTGCTTGAACAGCACTCGGGGCGCAAATGGAAAACGGACTTTCATGTTGGCTATTCCCCAGAGCGCATCAACCCGGGCGACCGTGAGCACACGCTGACGAGGATCGTGAAGGTGGTGGCGGGAGATGATGCCGCGACGCTGGAGCGGGTCGCCGCCGTGTACGAATCGGTGATCGAGGCGGGCGTGCACCGGGCCGCGTCGATCAAGGTGGCGGAAGCCGCCAAGGTGATCGAAAACACCCAGCGCGATTTGAACGTCGCGCTGATGAATGAACTGGCGATCATTTTTGACCGTCTTGGCATTGATACCCTCGATGTGCTGCGCGCGGCTGGCACCAAATGGAATTTTTTGCCATTCCGTCCCGGGCTGGTGGGCGGGCATTGCATCGGCGTGGATCCCTACTATCTGACCTACAAGGCCGAAACGGTTGGATATCACCCGCAGGTGATTCTGGCCGGCCGTCGCATTAACGACGGTATGGGGAAGTTCATTGCCGAGAAAACCGTGAAGTTGATGATTGCGGCTGGCACGTCCATGCGCGGTGCGCGGGTGACGGTGCTCGGATTGACGTTCAAGGAAAACTGCCCCGATCTGCGCAACTCGCGGGTTCCCGACATCATCGGTGAATTGCGCAGCTATGGCATCGAGGTGGCGGTGCATGATCCCGCCGCCGATGCGGTCGAGGCGGCGCACGAATACGGCATCGCATTGAGCGCATGGGACGATTTGCCGCCTGCCGACGCGATCGTGATCGCGGTGGCGCATCGGGAATATGTGGCGATTGGGGCGGATGCCTACCGTGCGCGGCTGCGCGGTAGCGGCGTGATTGCTGACGTTAAGGGCGTGCTTGGCGCCGAGCTTGCGACTGGCGCGGCTTCGGTCTATTGGCGGCTATAGATGGTCATTGCCCACGCGCCTCGCTGTGGCAAGGCAGTTACATGCCGCCGCCGGGTAACGAAGCATCCAGAGCAGTAACGCGCCGCGATGCGAATAGTCCTTTTTCCATTCGGCGGTAACGCGCGTGAAGCGGTGACCACGATTGAGGCGCTGATCGCGAACGGCGAATCGATTGAGATCTGCGGTTTTCTGGACGATGAATTTGCGGCCATCACCCGCGCGCACTACCCCATGTTGGGCGGGCGCGGACACTGGCATCAATGGCGGGGCCGCGCAAAATTGCTGGCTGCGCCAGGTGGTCCCGAGAGCTACCTTGAACGCGCCGCCATCATTGCATCGCTTGACGCCACTGCGGCGGACTGGGCCACCATCATCGATCCATCGGCACGCATCGCCCGCTCTGCCCAGGTTGGCTTGAACACCATGATTCAAGCTTTTTGTTACGTAGGCGTTGATGCGAGGGTGGGCGACCACTGCGTGCTGCTGCCGCACACCGTCGTGTCCCACGACAGTGTGGTCGGTGACCACAGCATGACCGGCGCGCATGTCTCGATTTCGGGCAATGTCACCATCGGGCGGAATTGTTATATCGGGGCGTCGAGCAGCATTCATCAAGGCGTCACGGTGGGGGATGGCGCGCTCATTGGCATGGGGGCGAATGTGCTCGAAGACGTGCCGCCCCGTGCGGTTGTGGCAGGCAACCCGGGGCGGGTGTTGCGATTGCAATAGCGGCTGTGGATGGAAAGGGCGGATTTGAACGCCCCAATTTCCCAGCGTGGGTGACCGCGAACCCGCTCCGGCTGACGGGAAGCGAACCTGTTAGATTAGGCCCGGATACCCGGCAAGCTGTGGCGAAGAAGTTAAAATTCGAATTCACTTTCGTTGTGCTTGGGGTTGTTTGCCGAGCGGTTGCCGATCCCGATTAACCCAGTGATGCCGTGTGAGCCCGTTCATGTTTGATGACAAAACAATTCTGATCACCGGCGGTACCGGATCCTTCGGCAAAGAGTTTGTCAGAACCGTGCTGGCACGTTACAAACCAAAAAGGTTGATCGTTTTTTCGCGGGACGAACTCAAGCAGTTCGAGATGCAGCAGGAGTTTGACGCTACGCCAATGCGCTACTTCATCGGCGACGTGCGTGATCTGGAGCGGCTCCGCCAAGCCATGCGTGGTGTTGACTATGTGGTGCATGCAGCTGCCTTGAAGCAGGTGCCCGCCGCTGAATACAATCCGATGGAATGTATCAAGACCAACATTCACGGTGCCGAGAACGTCATTACCGCTGCGCTTGAGAATGAGGTCGAGAAAGTGGTCGCATTGTCGACTGACAAGGCCGCGAACCCGATCAACCTGTATGGCGCCACCAAACTGGCTTCGGACAAGCTGTTTGTCGCGGCCAATAACATGACGGGATTCCGTCGCACGCGGTTTTCCGTGGTGCGCTACGGCAACGTGGTCGGGTCGCGCGGTTCAGTTGTGCCGTTTTTTCGCAAACTGATCGCCCAAGGCGAACAAACCCTTCCAATCACTGATCCGCGCATGACGCGCTTTTGGATCAGCCTGCAACACGGCGTGAATTTTGTGCTGGAAAGCTTCGGCCGCATGCACGGCGGCGAGATCTTTGTACCCAAGATTCCCTCGGTGAGGATTACCGATCTGGCCGAGGCGGTAGCGCCGGGAATGCCGACCAAAGTTGTCGGTATTCGGCCGGGAGAGAAGCTGCACGAGGTGATGTGTCCGGTGGATGATGCCCATCTGACAATCGAGTTCAATACTCATTACGTGATCCGGCCATCAATCGTGATTGCGCACGTGATTGACTACTTCACCAATTTGGCGGGTGAACGGGGGCAGGCGGTTGCCGACGGGTTCGAATATGTCTCAGGGGGCAATCCGCATTTTCTTACCGTGGAGCAGCTCCGAGAAATGGAAGTGGCATGATTCCGTACGGGCGGCAGTCGATTGATGAAAGTGATATCGAGGCCGTCGTTGAGGTATTGCGCTCGGATTGGCTGACGCAAGGGCCGGCTGGGCCGGCGTTTGAACGGCGAGTAGCTCAATTTTGCGGGGCCTCTCATGCAGTGGCGGTCTGCAATGCGACTGCGGCCTTGCATCTGGCTTGCCTGGCGGTTGGAATTGGACCCGGCGATATCGTCTGGACGTCCCCAATAAGTTTTGTTGCGTCGGCAAATTGTGCCCTCTATTGCGGCGCAGAAATTGACTTTGTCGACATTGATCCGCTGACTGCCAACATGAGCGCCGAGGCATTGGCGGTTAAGTTGAGGGAGGCCACCTTGACCGGGCGCCTTCCAAAAGCGGTTATCCCGGTCGATTTCGCGGGACACCCTTGCAATCTCTCAGCAATTCGGCGGTTGGCGGATGAGTTTGGCTTCAAAATTATCGAGGACGCGTCCCACGCGTTGGGTGCTTACTATCAGGATCAGCCGATTGGGTGCGGTCGTCTTGCCGACATTTCCGTTTTCAGTTTCCACCCGGTCAAAATGATTACAACCGGTGAGGGCGGAATGGCACTCACAAACAGTTGCGAATTGGCGAACCGTTTGCGCTTGCTGAGAAGTCATGGCATAACCCGCGATTCAACGGAAATGCTTGGCAAGCCACACGGGCCTTGGTATTACCAGCAAATTGCGCTGGGGTATAACTTTCGGTTGCCGGATATTCAAGCGGCGTTGGGGATCAGTCAAATGAGCCGCCTCGAGGAATTCGTGGAAGCGCGCCGTAAGCTGTTCGCAGAATATGTTTCTAACCTTGAGGGATTGCCGCTATCGGTGCCGAAAGAACTGGATGACGCCAAGTCTTCATGGCATTTGTTTGTCATTCGAACCGAACGACCCGAGATGCGGCCAATTCTGTATGGGGAACTCCGTGCGGCCGGGATTGGTGTGAATGTGCACTACATTCCGATTCATTTGCAACCCTTTTATCGACGCTTTGGATTTCAGGAGGGTGATTTTCCTCACGCAGAGGAGTATTACTCCAAGGCGATCTCGTTGCCCTTGTATCCTGGGTTGACGGAAACTGATCAGCGTCACGTTATCTCTAGCGTGCAGTCCGCATTTTCTTGTAGGGTCAAAAGTATCAGTGAACAGCACTAAAACTGTTGCAATCGTTCAGGCACGCATGGGGTCTACCCGGTTGCCTGGGAAAATATTGCTGCCTTTAGGAACGACAACCGTATTGGGGCAGGTTATCCGGCGCCTGCGCTGCGCGCGCCTGCTTGATGAGATTGTCATAGCCACCACGCGTCTGGAGCGCGATGCACCGGTTGTCGAGGAAGCAAGGCGGCATGGAGTGAGTTGTTTTCGGGGGGATGAACATGACGTGTTGTCTCGGTATTATGAGTGTGCGGTACAAGCAAAAGCGACCACAGTGGTGCGGATTACGTCGGATTGTCCGTTGGTCGACCCCAGTGTCATAGATGAAATGGTGATGAGTTTTAACGCGAAGCGTGAACAGTCGCACGCATATCATTACCTTGCCAACATGCTGGAGTCGAGTTTCCCTAAGGGGCTGGATCTGGAGGTTTTCTCATTTGATACTTTGCGAATAGCGCAATCGGAGGCATCGACCGACTTTGACCGGGAGCATGTGATGCCATTTGTCAATCGGCAACCTGAAAGATTTCGTTTGTGTAACTACCGTAGCTCGGTGGACCATTCTGGTGATCGCTGGACATTGGATACGCGTGAAGACTATGAGTTTATGTTGGCACTTTTTCAAAGTATGGACTTGGACCAGCGCATCGCCAGTTACGCCGACATTTGCGAGCATCTCGAGCGGCAGCCAGGACTGCGCTTGATCAATTCCCATATTCAACCGGTTGTACAGGTCGGTCGATTGAAATTTCATGAATCTCTGACCTGGGTTTGCGGGGAGCATTGAAAAGTGGGGGATCTGCGCACTCTTCGCGCTGTAGCGTTGCGTAATGCGGAAGCTGATGACGCCGATTGCGTGTTTGATTGGAGAAATAATCCATCAACGCGACGATTTTTTTTCGATCCCCAACCCCTGTCCCGCGCGAACCATGAAAAATGGTATCAGGCGACTTTGAGAGACCCCGCAACCGCATTGCTGATCGCAGTCGGCCCCGACCTGTTGCGTGTGGGTGTGATTCGGTTTGATTTCACTGGCAATCAATCGGCTGCAGAAATCAGTATTTTTGTTGATCCCGGCAGAGTAGGTGAGGGCTGGGGCAGCGCCATCCTGAGGGCCGGAATAACTTGGGTTCGCAAGAATCGTAGCGTCTGCCGTCTAACCGCGCGGGTAATTCGAGACAATCTGGCGTCGTTGCACATGTTCGAACAAGTCGGATTCAAGACTTCCTACAGCTTACTAAGCATGGAACTGGCGGATATCCGGCATGCGTGAGATGTTGATATGTGTTGATGGCGGCAAAGGAATTGGACTTGGTCACATCAGTAGAGGGCTTGGGCTGATGGATGCGGCCAAGGCGGCTTTTGAGGGGGTCCACATTGCTATTCCTGCGGGATGTGGATTGCGGACGTTGTTCCATAGCGCGGCGTGCGCAGTGCATGAAATAGACTGGGCCGTGGGGTCGCTACTGGATCTCGCGAAGAGTTTAGGCACTACATTCCTGACCGTTGATAGCTATCGTTTCGAGCCGGAGGCTCTTGGGGTATTTGAGAGAGACGGCATACGAGTATTGGTTTTTGATGATGGTGCTCACATGACCTATCCGGTGAGTGTGGTCGTAAATGGCTCCCCGTCCGCCCGCGATCTGAATTATCGTGTTGGAATTGTGCTGTCTGGGCCTGCCTATCAAGTGGTGCGCCCTCAATTTGTGATTGATCATGTCCGCGAATTTGGCGGCCCGCTGCAAAATGTTCTGGTGACAATTGGTGGCGATGATCTGATGGAGATTGCAGTTCGATTGTTTGATCGCATCAGCGAACACTGCTCCCGATATCATCCGAAGGTCATGCTTCACTATGTTATCGGCCCATTCATGCGCTTATCTCAAAGAAAATGGCGTGCCAACGAGATAGCGCATGATGCACCGCCAGATATGCGGACCTTAATGTTGAGCGCGGATATCGCGATTAGTGCCGGCGGACAGACTTTGTACGAATTGGCGCGATGTGCGTGCCCTACTATTGCAGTTTGTACCGGTGGCGATCAAGAGCGAAACATCTTGGCGATGGTAGATGCTGGCTGCGTACTCTATGCGGGTTGGGGAAATACCGACGCTGCTTTGGACGCGATCGTTAGGGGACTTGATGAATTAATGGGGAGTGAGGCGCGCCGCCGAGAATTGGGGTTGGGAGCCGGTATGCTTGTGGATGGCTTCGGTGCGCGGCGGATCGTCGAACGAGCGGCGCAGATTCTGGGTGATTCGTATGGGTAATACGATTTGTATAGGCGAGCGTCACGTCGGCAAGTCAGAGCCGTGCTATGTCATCGCAGAGATTGGTGCAAATCATGATCAAGACCTGAATTTGGCGCTTGATATGATCTCGATGGCTGCCGAAGCTGGAGCGGACGCTGTCAAATTTCAATCCATTCAATTTGAGAAATTGCACCATCCATCGCTGGAATCCAGGGAACTCGCGGACTGGTTCAAGGCAATTGAATTGGATGAGGCTTGGTATCCGGAGCTTGTTAGGCGCGCCAAGGCAGAGGGCATAGAGTTTATTTCCGCACCAACCTATCCTGAAGCAGTCGATTTACTCGAGCGGCACGAAGTCCAAGCGTACAAGATTGCATCCCCGCAATTCCAGGGCTCGATGCCAGTGCTTAGCAAGGCTGCGGCGACTGGAAAGCCCTTGATCATGTCAACTGGATACGCGGAGTATGGTGATATCGCCAATTCTTTGCGTGTCTGTCGCCTCGCGGGCAATGACGCACTCGCGCTTTTGCACTGCGTGTCAAAGTATCCGATCGAGCCGCAGGAAGCCAATCTTCGATTTATGAATACTCTTTCCGCAATGACCGGCCTGCCAACGGGGTTCTCGGATCATTCGTTGGGCCTGCACATGGCGTTGGCAGCGGTGGCATTGGGGGCTTGTATCGTCGAGAAACATGTCACTACTGATCGAGGCCGCCCAGGCCCGGACCATCATTTTGCCGCCACGTTTTCGGAACTGGCAACCATGATCGTCCAAATTAGGGAAATAGAGGTTGGACTTGGGACGGGCGCCCGCGTCAGTCTGCTTCCCGAGGAGTATGGTTTCCGCGAAAAAGTGGTTCTCAAGGCTTTTGCAAAACGCGGAATTGCCGCCGGGAGCAGCCTGAGCGACTCGGACGTTGAATTTCGGCGATTTTCTGGAGATGCGTTGACGTGGGACGAGCAAAAATATTTCCCGCGGATGCGTTGTCACTCTGCACTTGAGAAAGGCAGTCCAATTAATTGGGCTGCCGTTACTCTTGCATAACTCAACTCAACGGCGGAAGCAGCCCCTGCAAGTTAGCTTCGCCGACCCTCTTCAATAATATGGCGTCATGACATCACATTCCCCCGCAAGGCGCCTGATGATTATCGGCGCGAAATGGGAGCAAATTCCTCTGCTGGAGGCCGCCAAGAAAAGTGGTCATTTTGTATTGGCAACCGACTCCGATCAGCACGCAGATGGAATGAGTCTGGCGGATGCGCAAGAACAACTCGATCCCCGCGACCTCTCCGGAGCACTAGATCTGGCGCGGAAATACAAAATTACCGGGGTCACGTCCGACCAGTGTGATTACTCACGATATGCTGCGCTCTTTGTCGGCGCGTGCCTCGGGTTTCGGGACGGTAATCTGGCAGCCGCGCAATCAACCACGAACAAGCATTGGATGCGAGAGCGCTGCCGGCAGAATCAGGTGCTACAACCTCGATTTTTCGCCTGCCATACTATCGAAGAGGTTCATGCCGCAATCGAAATCATTGGGTTTCCGGCAATCATCAAGCCCGTAGACAATCGAGGCAGTATTGGTGTTCACAAAGTGGACGATATCAACGGTGTACAGGAGGCGTTCCTTGATGCGTTGATGAATGCACACTCTCGCGAAGTGCTAGTAGAGACCTACATCGAGGGAACCCACATAACAGTGGATGGCTGCGTGGATCAGAGTGGAAAACATCATAATCTGGCCATTGCGTCGAAAACCGTGACTTCTGGCTCGAAGCCGATCATAACGGAGGTTTTTTATCCGGCCAAAATTGCGGACGACATTCGCAATCATGTGTTGGCGACCAATTCCAAGGTGATTGACACCCTCGGGATAGACTCCGGTCTGACCCATGCGGAATATATCGTGGATCGACGGGGCCGCTGTTTTCTAGTGGAGGCAGCGAATCGGGGTGGTGGTGTGCTTACGTCCAGCAAAATAGTGCCGCTTATTAGTGGTGTCGATACTTCGGGTCTGTTGATAGCGAACGCCGCAGGAGCGGAGTTTTTCGTGCGTCCTACGTTTAAGAGTGCTGTCGTCATTTTGGCCTTTTTTGTTTTTGAACCCGGGTGGGCAGCGGAAATTTCTGGAGTCAACCTCGTCGAAAAAATGCCGGGCGTGCTTCACTTTCGATTGCTGGTCGAGCAGGGTCGTATGCTGACATCTCCACAGTCAGGCGCCCAGCGGCATGGGTTTGCGATACTCGCGGGCGATACCGAGAAAGAAGTTCGTGAGCTATACAAGCGGGCGGCAGCGACGATCAAAGTCCGCTATGAAAAGCGAAGCGGCGCAACTCGGGACATCTCCTAGGACCTGGGACCAATGGCTATAGACCATGAATCGATTAGGCGATTGGACAAGCTGCTGATTGCCCGGTACTCAGAGCGCTTGAATCTGTTCGGAAATGACCCCAAAACTCTAGGTTGGGATAGCACAGCAAGCCAGGACACGCGGTTTGCGAAGGCAGTGCGTTTGGTTGAATTTGAAGGTCGCAGTGTGCTCGATGTGGGTTGTGGCCTGGCAGATTTTTGTGAGTTTCTTGAGCGGCGAATATTTTCGAGTCCCCTTGATTACACGGGCTTGGACATCAATCCGGAGTTGATAAAAGCGTGCCAAACTCGCTTCCCGCACAAGCCTTTTTCTGTTGGAAACATCCTGCTGGACCTCACGCCCGGCGCTAAGTGGGACGTTGTCACGATGTTTGGGTTGCTCAATCTGCGATTTTCTGAATTTGGAAATATCGATTTCGCGCGGGAAATGATTGTCAAAGCTTTCTCGCTGACTAGAGATACCTTAATCGTTGACATGCTTAGTGAACTAACTGATGCGTCGTATCCGGTAGAGAATTTCGTTTACTACTACAAGCCTGACGATATGCTGCGCTTTGCCTTGACCTTGACTCCGTATGTATCCATTTCTCATGATTACCCCTCCATTCCGCAACGGGAATTCATGATTGTCATGAGAAAACAGCCGTGCGGTTAATGGATGGTTTTTTTCACCCTGTCGCGACGGCTGATGAACAGTCACTATTTTCTAGTGCATCGAGTGGGGCAAAAAAGCAACTCCAGTCCATCGAGAGTCAACTGACTGCTCATTCGGTGAGTTCAGCGATAGTGCAGTGCTTCGATTCAGACGTGATCGACAACGCAGATTGGCTTGCCCAGATAAGGATTTACTCAAGCGCGAATAAACTGGCCTTTTCTTGGCTGCCAAATTTGCGATCTTCCGCGTTGCCTAATCGAATTCGGCGGGCGGCGGAAGCAGGATTTTGTTCAATAGTCCTGCATCCGTATTTGCAAGACATTCAATTGTCAGATGAGGCTTTGGTTTGTGACCTTGCGCGGCATGCAGCAGAGGCGGGAATGTTCGTCATCTTGTGTACCGCGTATGGGAGTCGGAAAATCTATAGCCATCAATCGCTTCCGTTAGCGGCCGCGGTAGCGGCAGAAGTTGATTGTCCAGTCGTTCTGGCTCACTGTGGAGGCGCTAAAATTGTCGAAGCCATGTTGTTGGCGGATGCCTACGCAAATATATTTCTCGAGACCTCCTTTACGTTGCCATACTGGATGGGAAGCAGTGTGGAAACCGATATCGCTTTTGCCATTCGTAAATTAGGTCCGGAGAGATGGCTGTTTGGTTCCGATGCTCCATTTGTTCCGATGGGAAATGCACTTGCCGCGCACCGCGACTTTTTTCTCAAACATGACTTTTCTGAATACCAAATCGAGCAAATCATGGGCGGCACCGCATTAAGACTTTTGGGATGGCAATCGTGATTAATCGCCGCGTTACGCTGATTGATTGCACATTGCGAGACAGCAGTTACGCCATCGATTTTCAATTTTCTGCTAGAGATACGAGAAACATTGCCGCAGGCTTGGAAAAGGCGGGAATTTCGATGATTGAAGTTGGTCATGGGCTTGGACTTGGCGCGTCCTCACACAATCATGGCATCGCGCTTGAGACGGATGAGGACTATCTGCTTTCCGCTAAATCTGCGTTGCGTAAAGCCAAATTTGGTGCCTTCTTTATACCCGGCATAGGAAAACGCGAGAATCTCGCCAGCGCGCGCGCGCTTGGTATGGATTTTGTAAGGATCGGCGCGGATATCACGGGTATCGACGTCGCGCGCGAGTATGTTGAGTATGCGAAGGAGCTTGGGCTTCAGGTTTCCCTGAATCCGATGAAGACCTATGTTGTGTCACCGATTGACGCTGGCGCGCTTGCAAAGCGAATTCGCGATTGGGGAATGGACATGCTCGCGGTGGTCGATTCGGCGGGATGCATGCTGCCCGAAGCGGTCGCCGAATATACCAAGGCCTATCGCGAGAATTTTGATGGGCAAGTTGGCTTCCATGGACACAATAATTTGGGATTGGCCAATGCAAACTGCCTGGCGGCAGTGCAAGCAGGAGCAGATATCGTAGACGGCACGTTGCGCGGAATGGGCAGAAGCGCAGGAAATGCGCAAACTGAAATTCTTGCCTACGTGCTCGATAAAGCGGGGTACGACGTTGGCGTGGATCCGGTTGCCGTATTTCAGACGTTGACCCAGTTCCTGGAGCCGATTATGAATTACGAGCAAGGAATACCGCCAATGGAGGTGTTGTTCGGGATGACACAATTCCATTCAAGCTTTCTGCCTCGATTTAAACGGGCACTCGATAAGCATGATGTAGACCTAAAGCGGCTGATCATGGATGTATCAAGAATTGATTGCGTCAACCCCTCTGATGAATTGATCGAGCGGACAGCACGCGGGATAAGCTTCGCAGATGAATAGAGTGCTAGTGGTTGCGGCCCACCCCGATGACGAAGTGCTTGGCTGTGGTGCAACCATGGCCAAACACGCTGCTGGCGGTGATCAGGTGCATGTGCTGATTCTTGCCGAGGGGGTCACCAGCCGCGAGCCTAAACGTAGTCGCAGGAATTTTCGCTCAGGTCTGGCGGCGCTCAGCGTTGCCGCAAGGAGGGCGAGTAAGCTGCTTGGCGTGAAATCAGTTGAGTTTTGCAATTTTCCGGATAATCGCATGGACAGCATGCCGTTACTGGAGGTTGTAAAAGTGATTGAACAGAGAATAGCCAAATTACGGCCCGAGATTGTTTATACGCATCATTGCGGCGATGTGAATCAGGATCATGAAGTCGTGAGTAAAGCTGTCGGCGTGGCTTGCCGAGCTCAACCAGGGCACCCGGTGCGAGCGCTTCTCTTCTTTGAGACCCCCTCCAGCACTGAGTGGCAAATAGACAGCAGAAAAGCGTTCATTCCAGACTGGTTTAACGACGTATCCATGCAAGTAGGCTTGAAAATGGATGCGTTGAGGGCTTACGAATCCGAGCTAAGGTCATGGCCTCACCCTAGATCTCTGCGATCGGTTGAGCATCTTGCCCGTTGGCGAGGGGCGACTGCGGGGTTTGAGGCTGCCGAAGCGTTCAAGGTTGGACGCATTTTGATGCCGTGATGTTTGTCCCAACTGGCAGCACTCGAGGCATCGACGAACGTTTTCCAATCGGACGATGAGGCCACAGCTGCTCGTCTGTTCAGCTAGTCTGGAGCCGTTATTCCCGGACAATTCGCTGGTGCTTGCGCATGCTGGCGTATTACCTCCACGAATAAGCAGACGCTGGGAACACCAAATCGAATCCATTCACGAATGGTCAAAAAGCGGCGGGGCCGACTTAGCGGAAACGCATGCGGTCTCACGTCAGTACTACGAAAGACTTCTACCCGCATTGACCCGCATTCTTAATGGGCTACATAGCGTGGCGCATTCTGCGCATTACTGGGAGATCATGCTCGGCCCCTGGCTAAACGCTGCTGTAGGCATTATTGTGGAGCGTTTTCGTAATCTCGAAAGTCTGCTGCGGGAGCATCCTGACGCCAAGATCGGGCTGTCGCCCCCGAAATACCAGCCTGTACCTGCGACTACACAAGAATTTGTGGTGTGGTGCACTGGCGACGTATTCAATCTGACAATTTATTCGAAATTGCTCCGCTCGATGTCTCCGTCATTGGCGCATGACGCACCGATTGTTTCGATAAGCAACAATTCAACCTCACCCCCCTCGAAGGGTTGGAAAAAGACGGCTAGATTGATATTGAATTTTCTGTCGAGACCGAGCCTTGAGGATGCCATTGTCTTGCATCAAAGCACGTTTTCCAGAAGGGACCTGCTGAGACTTGCATGGATTTCCAAGGGAGCAATTAGACCTGCGGTCTACCTGACCTATGAGCCACCACACACAAAGGTCGATGCCGACTGTCGTGTCAGGATTGGCATACTGCTTGATTTCCTCGAAGGCCGAGAGGGCGCTGTCTTGCGTGAGATCATTCCCTGGTTAATACCTAAGTGTTACGTTGAAGATTTTTCAGCTTTGGTCGAGCAATCGAGGTGCGCGTTCCCGGTTTTGCCGCGCTCCATCCTGACAGCGAATTCACTGTTTTACGATGAGCTATTTAAAGACTGGGCGGGGAGGTGCGTCATGCAAGGACGTACGTTGCTTGCGGCTCAGCATGGCGGGAACTACGGCGTTGAAAAGCGCCTTGACGGCATGCAACACGAGATAAGCGTAGCAAAAAAGTTTTACTCTTGGGGATGGGCTCGTCAGCACTGTCAGAAAATTGAACCCATGCCCGCGATCAAGCTTGCTGAATGGAATGTGCGGCGAGACCGGACAAATCGGAGACGTCCGGGTTCGCGAATACTGTATGTAACGACCGCACGTCCAAGATATCCCATTGATCTGTTGAATCTGAGCCAGCCGGCGGAATTTAACCAATATCTGAGTTGGCAAGTGAATTTTCTTGCCCTTTGCAGCCGCGACTTGAGGCAGAGAATCTATCTCCGGATACATCCGGGCGCTCAGAGTTGGGAAGTGAAGGAGAGCATGACGCGGCGCTTCGACGATCTAAAAACTGACGATGAGTCAACGTTGGAGAGAAGCATCAAGTCATGCAGTATTTTGATTTGCGATCATCTTTCAACAATCTATGCGCAAACGATCGCTGCCGACGTGCCCACTCTGCTGTTTTGGCATCCTCGCTGGTTCGATCTGGAGGCTGGCGCTGAACCCTATGTTGACGAACTGCAAAAAATGGGAGTGCTGCACTATTCAGTTGAGTCCGCCGCGATGAAACTTGAGCAAATTGCCGATACTCCGGAGGAGTGGTGGCGAAAAGTAAAAAAGGAACGGGCGTTCAATCGGTTTGCAGATCAGTTTGCAAGAACAAGTGATTCATACATTCACGACTGGCACCGTGTATTAATGAAAGATACGGCCTCATAGCGGAGGTCGTAAAAATATTCAGCAGCCGTCCAATTTTTCGCGCATCTTTGTCCTGAATTCCATGACGCTTCTACGAGTGCTTGCATCGGGTGCTTTTTAACTCTTTTGAATTCATTTTCGTTTTTCTACCCCTCACAGTTTCAATCTATTTTTTCTTGGGAAGAACGAGCGAATGGGCGGCGGCCACATGGCTTGCCATAGCCTCGCTCGGCTTTTACGCGTGGTGGAGTCCAGTTTATCTTGTCCTTCTTCTTGCTTCAATCGCGTTCAACTTTAGTTTCGGCGCGGCAATTGCACATCGGGCTCTCAAACATAGACGGAATGACGCGCTGCTTTTGGTCGCAGTTTTGACAAACCTTGGAGGCTTGTGTTACTTCAAATACTTGGGGTTCTTGGTCGATTTGTACGGGGGGCAGTCGGGGATCGCCTCGGAAGCTGAAAAAATAATCTTGCCGCTCGGGATTTCGTTTTTTACGTTTACGCAAATTGCTTTTCTGGTCGACTGCTATCGAGGAAAGGTGGGCGAAAAAAACTTCATTCACTATGTCCTGTTCGTCAGCTATTTCCCGCACCTAATCGCTGGACCTGTCTTGCATCATGCCCAGATCATGCCGCAGTTCAAGCATGAAAATGGCTATCACGTCAATTGGGAAAACATTGCTGTTGGCGTGACGATTTTCACTATCGGCTTGGCTAAGAAAGTTTTGGTCGCGGATTCTTTGGCACAGTATGCAACGCCCATTTTTGAAGTGGCAAAAATGGGGCATCAGCCGACTGTATGTGAGGCTTGGATTGGCGCATTGGCTTATACGCTTCAGCTCTATTTTGATTTTTCTGGATACTCAGACATGGCTATCGGATTATCGAAGTTGTTCAATGTCAATCTTCCGATCAACTTCGCTTCACCATATAAGGCCGCGTCGATAATAGAATTCTGGCACCGTTGGCACATGACCCTATCTGCATTTCTGCGAGACTACCTTTACATCGCACTAGGCGGCAACCGAAGAGGAAATTTCCGAAGATACGTTAACTTATTCATTACCATGGTTCTTGGAGGGGCATGGCATGGTGCCGGCTGGACTTTTATTTTGTGGGGGGGTCTGCATGGTTTATTTTTGCTGATCAACCACGCATTCAGATCACTAAGGGGGGCGATCTGGCCCGACTATCGCATGGGCCAATTCGCTCGATTCATTTCGATCACTTTAACTTTTGTATGCGTCGTCGTCGCGTGGGTCTTTTTTCGCGCAGATAGCATTGCCACCGCGATGCAAATGGTGTCTGGAATGGTGGGGATGCACGGAATTTCATTGCCAGAAAGGATCGCACTGCGATTTCCTGAGATTGAATCCCTGACCAATTTCGGAATCATGTTCAACGGACTAGCGCCAATTTCGAGAATTCCTGGAGGGGAAGCCTCGGCTTGGATTGCGGCGGGGCTAGCGACGGTATGGCTCATGCCAAATACTCAGGAAATATTCAACCGCTTCCTTCAGGCTCCTGAAGCACGCGGGGACATACAACCGAATCCACCTTTAATGCAATGGAAGCCCAACTTCATGTTTGCCTGCGGCGCAGGGTTGTTGCTGTGCTTCACAATTATGTCAATTACGCGGCTGAGTGAATTTCTTTATTTCCAATTTTAAGGCGCGCAATTATGTCGCCGTCCTTCTCTTGGCAGCGAGCCTGCCCGCGTTATTTGCTGCCGGGACAAACTGGGTCGTCGATCCCTACTGGATATATTCCAGCTGGCAAATTGCCGGCGTCAATATGCGCAAGCCCGCGATTACGTCAAATCAGAGGGTATTCGAGACGGTAAGAGTAATGGAGGGCAGACCCGCGACCGTAATTTTAGGGACTTCGAGGTCAGATAGAGGGCTTGATCCCCGAAACCCATTGTTGCCGCAACCCGGGTTTAATGCTGCCCTGCCCAGCCAAACTATTGGCGAATCCCGATTGCTATTGGAAGCCCTAGTCCGTGTCCCTGAGCGCAGGCTCACAACAGTAGTGTTGGGTTTGGATTTCATGATGTCTAACGTCTATCAGGAATCCCCTGCGGATTTCGTCGTTGACAATTTCGACGCGGACAGGAAATGGAGATTGCTGTTTTCCATTTCCGCTTTTACTGATTCTTGGAAGACATTGCTGCAACAGCATGATTCAAAATATCGTCAAGCCGGTTTAGAATATCGGCTTGACGGGATGCACATTATTGCGGATGACTTTGTGGTTTCAAATGGCGGGCACAGGAAACTTTTCCATTGGCAGGAAGAGGCATATCTCGCGAAAACCTATAAACCGGAACCATATTGCATGCACTCATTCTTCAATGATATCGGCGGGGGGCCGATTGAAGATTTGAGGCACCTCATCCGAATCTCGCATTCCCACGGGATCAAGTTGTATCTGCTAATTACCCCATCACATGCGCGACAATGGGAGACATTGCGCGTGGCCGGCTTATGGGGGAAGTTTGAGATATGGAAGCGACTGGTGGTTGGAATCAATGAACAGGAAGCCAGGCTTGTTGCCAAAGAGCCGTATCCGCTTTGGGATTTTTCTGGCTATAGCTCTATATCGACAGAAGCGGTTCCGGATATTCACGAAAAATCAGATCGCATGACGTGGTATTGGGAGTCCTCCCATTTCAAACCAGTCGCCGGCGATTTGGCAATCGAACGGATGCTGGCTGGCGACCAAAATCGGCATGGTCTTGCCGCGGATTTTGGAGTCAAATTGAATGCGCAAAATATCGAAGAACATTTACGTTCTGTTCGTCAGGCGCAATCAACATATCGCCAAACTCATATTCGAGATGTCACAGAAATAGAATTATTGGCGAAAAAGGTACTTCCGATGAAACGATGCAAAGCGCCAGCAGCTTTTCCGCATCGCCCCCATAACTTGCGGCGTTAGAGGCACCGCAGTTGGGCTGCTTGATCGCAATTGGCAACTCTATGTCATTGCAGGCAAGTGGACCAAATTCGATAGTAGGTTGATGGACATGTTTGCGGCACGTATGAATCGATTTGGAGAGTCGGCGAGTATCCGCGCCGCGCAACTCGCCCGTCAACTCGCGGCTGGTGGGCGTGACATCATCTTGCTGACTACGGGTGAGCCGGACTTTCCAACGGCAGAGCATGTCAAGGTGGCAACTATGTCTGCCCTTAATTTTGAGCAGACAAAATATACCGGTGTGACGGGAACTCTTGAATTGCGGCAGGCGATTTGTCGAAAATTTAAGCGTGACAATCAGCTCGATTTTGCTGAAGATGAAATCATTGTTTCCGCTGGCGCGAAACAAGTTATATTTAATGCGTTGATGGCAACCGTAGAAGACGGTCATGAAGTTATTGTTCCGGCACCATGCTGGGTTTCTTACATTGATATGGTGCGTTTGTTCGGCGCCAAACCGGTTGTAATCAATTGCGGTCAAGCTCAGAATTTCAAGCTAACCCCGGATCAACTGGAGCGGTCTATTACGGACCGGACCCGGTGGGTCATGCTCAACTCTCCGTGCAATCCAAGTGGAGCCACTTACAGCCAGACAGAGCTACAGGGCCTAACGGATGTGCTAATGCGGCACGCTCACGTGTGGGTGCTTGCCGATGACATCTACGAAGCCATTGTCTACGACGGGATTGAATTCTCTACCCCATTGCAAATTGAGCCCCGTCTGCGCGAGCGCGCGCTAACCGTGAACGGCGTATCCAAGACGTACGCGATGACCGGATGGCGTATTGGCTATGGCGCCGGTCCGCGCGAATTGATAGGGGCGATGAGCAAGTTGCAGTCGCAATCAATTACGTCGCCCAGTTCAGTAAGTCAGGCGGCTGCGTTGGCGGCGCTGACGGGCGATCAGGAGTACGTGACGCAGCGCACCCGAGAGTTCCAGAGTCGGCGCGACTTTATTGTGCCCGCACTAAATGCAATTCCCGGGCTTTCGTGCCATATGCCCCAAGGGGCTTTCTATGTTTACGTGGGATGTGGGGGCATTCTCGGGAAAAAGACACCAACAGGGAAAAAGATACTGACCGACGAGGAGTTCGCACTTTATCTTTTGGAAAGTGTGGGAGTGGCGTTGGTGCATGGCGCGGCATTTGGCATGTCGCCTTATGTGCGAATTTCGTTTGCAGCACATATGGAAGTACTAAAGGACGCGTGTGCCCGAATTGGCAAAGCGTGTAGGGCGTTGCGCGAGTAGTGGTCAGCAGCCACTATGCATTGACACTGACTGCACCGGATTTGAGCGGCGCTTCGGGGTGTAGCCAGCGCAAGCGATGTATCCCAAAAGAGTGAGAACTATGGGGAAAATCCTCGTAACCGGTGCCGATGGATTTATCGGATCGCACCTCGTCGAAAGCTTGATGAATGCGGGCCACGAGGTTAGAGCATTCGTACTCTACAACTCGTTCAACTCCTGGGGCTGGCTTGATTCGGCCCCAGCACCAGTGCGCGATAGCCTCGATGTATTCGCCGGCGATATTCGTGATCCGCATGGCGTCAAGCAGGCCATGCTGGGGTGCGACAGGGTGCTTCACCTGGCGGCGCTGATTGCAATTCCCTACTCATACCACTCGCCCGATACTTACGTTGACACCAACATCAAGGGAACGCTCAATGTCATGCAGGCGGCGCGAGAGCTTGGCGTGGAACGTGTAATACATACCTCCACCAGTGAGGTCTACGGGACCGCCCGCTTTGTACCCATCACCGAGGACCACCCGCTTCAGGGGCAGTCACCCTACTCAGCGAGCAAGATTGGTGCGGACCAGATTGCCTATTCTTTCTACGCCTCTTTTGGATTGCCGGTGACCATCCTCCGCCCGTTCAACACCTACGGGCCTCGTCAGTCTGCGCGTGCCATCATTCCGTCCGTCATCACGCAGCTTGCCACTGGCAAACGAAAGATCAAATTGGGGGCACTGCACCCAACGCGTGATTTCAACTATGTTGCGGATACGGTGCAGGGGTTTAGAGACGCGTTGGCTGCTACAACTCCGATCGCAGGGGAGGTCATCAACGTGGGCAGCAATTTCGAGGTGTCCATCGGCGACACCGCCCGTTTGATTGCCCAATTGATGCAGGTTGACGTTGAAATTGAAACTGACGCACAGCGCCTGCGCCCGGCAAATAGCGAGGTGGAGCGCTTGTGGGCCGGGAATGCCAAAGCTGCGCAATTGCTTGGTTGGCGCCCTGAGCACGGCGGTCTTGACGGATTCAAGCGTGGATTGCAGAAGACGATTGAGTGGTTTGCCGACCCTGCCAATCTTGCCCGCTACAAAGCCGACCGCTACAACCTCTGATGGCCGGCTTGCACATCCCAGACCTGATCGCAGCATTGCGCACGGTGCTGCCCGAGCGTGTTGCGCCCTATGCTCTGCATGAGCCGTTGTTTGCGGGGCAGGAGTGGGGCTACGTCAAGGAGTGCATCGATACCGGCTGGGTGTCATCTGCCGGTGAGTATGTAGGCTTGTTCGAAGCCAGCTTGGTCAAGCATACCGGGGTGGCGTTTGCGGTGGCAATGGTCAACGGCACCAGCGCCCTCCACATGGCGCTACTCGCGGTAGGTGTGCGCCCGGGTGACGAGGTGCTCGTGCCCGCGCTGACATTTGTCGCAACGGCGAATGCGGTCAGCTTTTGTGGCGCGGTTCCACACTTTGTCGATAGCGATGCAGCATCGCTTGGCGTCGATGTCGCGAAGTTGGCGCACTACCTCTCAAACTCGCTGGCGCGTTCCGGCGGTGGGTGGGTCAATCGACAAACCGGACGGCGCATTTCAGCGATGGTGGCGATGCATACCTTCGGACACCCCGTTGACCTGGATCCGCTGGCGGCATTATGCGCGGAATATGCCATCCCGCTGATCGAAGATGCGGCCGAGTCACTAGGCAGTTACTACAAAAACCGCCATTCCGGTTGCCATGGAGTGATTGCAGCCCTCAGTTTCAATGGCAATAAAATTGTGACCACCGGCGGCGGCGGCGCGCTGATTACCGGCGACCAAAACCTCGCCACGCGGATTCGCCATCTTTCAACCACCGCAAAACTGGCGCATGCGTGGGAGTTCTCCCACGACGAGCCTGGATATAACTACCGGATGCCCAACATCAACGCCGCGCTTGGTTGCGCGCAGATGGAACAGCTGTCCGGGTTCGTAGAAAGAAAGCGGCGGCTGGCGAAGCGCTATGAAGCGGCGCTTAAAGCGGTTTCAGGAGTGCATTTTTTTGTTGAACCCGCGTATGCGAAGAGCAACTACTGGCTCAACGCGATCATCCTCGACCAGCCATCCATGGCCGCTCGCGATGACGTGCTTGCGCAGTTGCACCAGAACGGCATTTTGGCCAGACCTGCATGGAAGCTCATGAATTCCCTGCCGATGTATAGCGAATGCCCGGGCATGGACTTGTCCTGCGCCCAGCGATTAGCTGCGAGCCTGGTGAATCTTCCCAGTAGCGTGAGCCTTGAGCCAAGCCATGCCTGACCGGAAAATTTGTGTGGTTACCGGCAGCCGGGCCGATTACGGATTGCTCTTCTGGCCGATGAAAGCCATACAGTCCAACGCGCCGGCGCTGCGTCTCCAGTTGGTGGTGACTGGAGCGCACTGCTCTGCTGCGCATGGACTGACCTGGCGCCTGATCGAACAAGATGGGTTTGGCATAGATTTTCGGGCCGACGCCACCCCGCCCGGCGACGCAGGAGTCGACATGGCATGGGCCATTGGCGAAGGTGTCAAACAAATGGCGAAGGCCTATGAGGTCTTGCAGCCCGATGTGGTAATGGTTTTGGGCGACCGCTACGAAATTTTGGCTGCCGTTCAGGCGGCGCTGGTGATGCGGATTCCAGTGGCGCATATCGCCGGCGGCGACGTGACTGAGGGTGCCTACGATGACGCCATCCGCCATGCCATCAGCAAGATGGCGCAAATTCATTTTGTCACCCATGAGCGGGCCGCGCAAAGGTTGCGGCAGCTCGGCGAAGATCCGGCGGCGATTCATCTGACTGGTAGCCCGGGAATTGACTATTTGCGGCATGTACGATTACTCCCGCCGGCAGCACTGGAGCAAAGTATTGGAGTGCGCTTGCGCGAGCGCAATGCGGTCATCACATTCCATCCCGTCACGTGGGGGCAGCGGAGCTCAGAACAGCAGTTGCAGGCCCTGCTTGATGCGCTGGGACATCTCGACTCTCAGTGGGGTTTGTTTTTTACTGGCGTGAACGCAGACAATGGTTTTCGGACGATGCGCGGCATGGTCGAGGGGTTTGCCGCACAGCGCGCGAATTGCGCATGTTTCGACACGCTGGGTTCCGAGCGATATCTCAGCCTGGTGGCTTGTGCGACGGTGGTGATTGGCAATTCATCTAGCGGTTTGTACGAAGCGCCCTCACTGGGAACTCCTACGGTCAACATTGGTGACCGCCAACGAGGTCGCCCAAAAGCCGTTTCGGTCATTGATTGCGATGCTGAGGCTGGAGCTATCGGGCGGGCCATAGCAGAGGCGCTGGCTCTGCAACGCGGTCCGGTGGCAAATCCCTATGGCGACGGATCTGCATCCGAGCGGATTGTAGAGGTGCTCAAGTACCTGCCCGATACCGATGTGCTGCTTCGAAAGAGATTTCATGATCTCGATGCTTGACTGGCTTGGTCCGCGCGTAAAGGTCATCGCTGAAGCTGGCGTCAACCACAACGGTTCCCCAAAACTGGCGCACGATCTGGTTGATGCCGCTGCCGGCGCTGGGGCCGACGTGATCAAGTTCCAGACGTTTCGCGCCGACGAGCTTGTGACGCAGAACGCACCCACGGCGGCCTATCAGAAACATGCCACCGGTGAGAGTTCACAATGGCAAATGCTTCGTGCGCTTGAGCTCGATCAAACCGTCTTGCGGGAATTGCAAGCAAGAGCGCAATCGCACGGCATGGAATTCTTATCGACACCGTTCGATGCGGGCAGCGCCGATTTTCTGGCGCGCGACATGCAATTGCCGATACTGAAAATAGGTTCAGGCGAGATCACCAACGCGCCGTTGTTGCTGCACATTTCACGGTTGCAGCGCCCGGTCATTCTGTCGACAGGCATGAGTACCCTTGACGAGATCCACAACGCCCTCGCAGTGTTGGCATATGGATATGCTGGCGGTACTGCGCCTCCCGGCCCGCAATCCTTCGAAGCGGCCTGGCGCAGCGAGCAGGGTTCCCGGATGGTCCGGCAGCGGGTGGCACTCTTGCATTGCACGACCGAATACCCGGCCCCGTTTGAGGAGGTCAATTTGCGGGTCATGCAGACATTGCGCGACACGTTCGGCTTACCAGTCGGATACTCGGACCATACTCAGGGGATTACGGTTGCCGGGGCCGCTGTCGCGCTCGGCGCAAGAGTGATCGAAAAGCACTTCACACTCGACCCGGGTTTGCCCGGACCGGACCACAAAGCCTCACTCGCGCCGGATGAATTCGGCATGATGATTCGTTCGATCAGGCAAATCGAAAGCGCGTTGGGGACGACGGAAAAAGCGCCCACCGCTTCTGAATTGCCGAATCGCCTGGTTGCCCGGCGCAGCCTGGCAGCAATTCGGCAGATTGATCGGGGCGATTTGTTTTCCGGCGACAATCTGGGAACGAGACGCCCCGGCAGCGGTCTGGCACCGGACAGACTGTGGGATTTTCTCGGCAAGCCAGCGGCGCGGAGTTATGCTGCTGGGGACTTGATCGAATAATGCATTGAACACCCTTCACAGCCGTGGATGCGATTGTTTCAAGGTCGTTCCCGGGTTTGGCTGACAGGCAAACATGATTGAGTGGCGCAATACGCTGGTTTCACCCTCCGCGAGCATTCGGGAGACCATTGCGCGCATCGACGCCGGTTCGATGCAGATTGCGCTCGTGGTAGATGGCAACGGCCGCCTGCTTGGTACCATTACGGACGGTGACGTGCGCCGCGCAATACTCAAGGGCGTTTCTCTTGATGGCCCGGCCGAGCAGGCGATGAACTCCCGGCCCACCGTAGCCAAACGCAACGAGCCCCGCGAACAGATCATGGCGACCATGCGGCATCGATTGCTGCATCAGATTCCCATGGTGGACGATGACGGCAAGGTGGTGGGGATCGAGGTGCTGGACAGCATGCTGGCTAGTCAACCGCGGGAGAACGAGGCCGTCATCATGGCCGGCGGTCTCGGCAGCCGCTTGCAGCCGTTGACCGAAGACACACCCAAGCCGATGCTGCACATAGGCGGCAAGCCGATCCTCGAAACCATTGTTGAATCACTGATTGATCACGGCTTACGGCGGTTTTATCTGGCGGTGAATTACAAGTCGGAGATCATCAAGGACTATTTTGGCAATGGCGAAAAGTGGGGAGTCTCGATTCGATATCTTGAAGAGACCACCAAGTTGGGTACTGCGGGTGCTTTGTCGTTGCTACCTGAGGTGCCCGGGCTGCCGCTGATTGTTATGAACGGCGATGTGCTCACCAAGGTCAATTTTCAGCATTTGCTGGAATTTCATGCTACCCAAGGCGCACCTGCCACCATCTGTGTCCGGGAGTACGATATTCAAATACCGTTTGGGGTCGTTACTTTGGATCGCCAGCGGGTTGCGGCGATTGATGAGAAGCCCTTGCACCGTTTTTTTGTCAACGCCGGCATCTACGTTTTGGATCCGGGTGTATTGAGGCATGTGCCGGCTGACCGGGAATATGACATGCCCGCATTGTTCGACCATTTGCTCAAAGAAGGGCGTCCGCCCGCCGCGTTCCCGGTGCGTGAATACTGGCTTGACATTGGTAGGCTGGACGACTTTAAACGTGCGAGCGGCGAGTATGCCGGAGTGTTCAGGTGATCGGCACGGAGCAAGTCTTGGCCGTGATTACGGCGCGCGGCGGTTCCAAAGGTGTACCCCGGAAAAATATCCGGGAGGTGCATGGCAAACCGTTGATCGCGTGGACTATTGCTGCGGCGCGGAGGTCAAAATATCTCGACCGGATTATCGTGTCAACGGACAGCGATGAAATTGCTGAAGCGGCGCGCGCATACGGTGCCGAAGTGCCGTTTATGCGACCAGCACACCTGGCTGCCGACGACACGCCGGGTATTGCGCCGCTGCTGCATGCGCTTGATCAATTGCCAGGTTATGGCTGGGTGGTGCTGTTGCAGCCGACATCGCCATTGCGCAGGTCTGGAGATATCGATGCCTGCCTGGACAGTTGTATAGAGCGCAACGCCCCTGCATGCGTCACGATGACGATGGCATCGCCCCCTGAGTTGATGTTTCGGATCGATCAAGCAGGCACTGTCTCTCCGGTGCTGGGCTGGGGTGGGGTGGCCACGCGCCGCCAGGATCTGCCAAACGCCTACGTCCTGAACGGAGCGGTCTATGCAGCGCGCAGCCACTGGTTGCGTTCGACCGGGGGATTCTTGAATGAAGAAACCGTGGCATACGTCATGCCGCAGGAACGCTCTCTCGATATTGATACAGAATTTGATCTCAACTTATTTGCGAATATGAAGGCATCCAAAGATGGGTACTTTGATGAAACATGATGTGGCCAAGCGCTACAACCTGCCGCTTGACGTTAGATACTGCAAAAAATGTACTGTCTCCAATCAGAGGCCGCGGATTGCATTTGACGAGCACGGCGTGTGCAGCGCCTGCAACTATGCCGAGTACAAGCGCAGCCATGTCAACTGGGTTGATCGGGACCGTGAACTACGTGAGTTATGTGACAAGCATCGCAAGAGCGATGGTGCCTATGACGTTATTGTG
>JANPAR010000343.1:0-11058 GCA_031430015.1 Burkholderiales bacterium | reverse complement strand
CCGCCGAGCGCCTGAATCGCTTCGCCTGCCATCCAGGTCGCTTTCTCGGCGGTGTAGAGGATGACGCCCGCGCAATCCTTGCGCGCTGCCGTGCCTTGCAGGGTGCCGCGGTCAAGCGCTTCGCCCACCGCATAGGCATAGGCGCGGCACGCGCTCCAGGTCGAATACATGTCGGCCAGTTTGCCCTGCATCAACTGAAACTCGCCAATCGGCTGACCGAACTGCTTGCGCTCGTGCAGATACGGCACGGTGACATCGAGGCAGGCGGTCATGATGCCGAGCGGCCCGCCGGAGAGCACCGCACGCTCGTAGTCGAGGCCGCTCATGAGCACATTGACGCCGCGCCCGACACCGGCCATCGCATCGCCTTCGACACCGCCCAATACATTTTCGGCCGGCACTTCGCAGTCCTGAAACACCAGCTCGCAGGTGTTGGAGCCGCGCATGCCGAGCTTGTCGAGTTTTTGCGCGGTGGAAAACCTTTCATGCCCTTCTCGATCAGGAAGGCCGTCATGCCACGCGAGCCCGCTGCCAGATCGCTCTTGGCATACACCACGAGTGTGTCGGCGTCCGGCCCGTTGGTGATCCACATCTTGTTGCCGTTGATCACCCAGCGGTCACCCTTGAAATCGGCACGGGTGCGCATGCCGACCACATCCGACCCCGCACCCGGCTCGCTCATCGCGAGCGCCCCGACGTGATCGCCGGAAATGAGTTTGGGCAGGTATTTTTTCTTCTGCGCCATCGTGCCGTTGCGGCGAATCTGGTTGACGCACAGATTCGAATGCGCGCCGTACGAGAGGCCCACCGAGGCCGAGCCACGCGAAATCTCTTCCATTGCAATGATGTGCGCGAGGTAGCCCATCTGCGTGCCGCCATATTCCTCCTCGGCGGTCATGCCGAGGAGGCCCAGGTCGCCGAATTTTTTCCACAGGTCGTTGGGGAATTGATTCGACTTGTCGATCTCGGCCGCGCGCGGCGCGATCTCCTTGGCGACGAAACCCTGCAAGGTGTCGCGCAGGGCGCGGATGTCTTCAGAGTGGTTGAAGGTGAGGGCGTTGAGGTTAAGCATGACGCATCCTTTGAAGGCCGCTTGGTTCTTGATTGCTGCTTTACTTGACCCGCGCCGCGATGCCCTTGGCCACCAGCAGCGTGTTGATGAGAATCGCGGTATGCGTCTCGACGCCGTTCTCCACGCAATACACATCGGCCTTGGAAATGATGACAGTGCGCCCGGCCTTGATGACGGCGCCGCGCGCAATCATGCGCTCGCCGCGTCCGGGCCCGAGCAGGTTGATCTTGAACTCAATCGACAGCACGCCGTCTTCGGGCGCCAGCAGCGAAATGCCGGCCAGGCCCGAGGCCGAATCGGCAATCACCGCCACCATGCCGCCATGCACCACCTGGTATTGCTGCACCACTTTGGGGGTGATCGGCATCGAGAGATCGATACGGCCCGGCGCGCAGTGGTCGACCACGATGTCGAGCAAGGGTGTGACGCCTTGCACATCGAGTTCGTGGCGGATGCGCGCTTCCCACGCGGGGTTGGAGGAAGTGAGGGGTTTGGATGAATTGGGCATGGCGCGCAATTTACTTGACGTTTACGTAAACGTCAACCTAACGGCGTGACCTAAGTGATGTGATCGTCAACGCCAGCTCGCTCGCCAGGGTGATCGTGGCGGCATGAACGACCGCGCATCCGCTCGCGTGCAAACCGGTCACGCGCAGACCGCCGCGGCGTGAGCGCGCTCGCTATACTCGCTGCCCCGGCCCACGCTATCACCACCCCCATCGCTTTGTCCGCCAACGCTCTCCAGCCCGCGCCAAGCCAGGATAAACGCGCGCGCGCCATTCGCGCCGAAGGCATCCGCGTGCAATACGCCGGCATGCCCAACTCCTACATCGGCAGCGCGGTGATGGCGTCAATCCTCGCGGCGATTTTGCAGACCGACATGGCGGCGCACATCTGGGGGCCTTGGCTGGCAGGCATGTACATGCAGGCGCTGGGGCGCTGGTGGTTGCGGCGGCGCTTCATCGCCGCCGCCCCGCCCGACCACGACATCACGCGCTGGGGCCGCTACGCCGCAGTCGGTTCGCTGGTCTCGGGCTCGGTCTGGGGCATCGGTGCAGTGCTCGGCTTCGTCAATGCCCAAGGCATCATGCAATTGATCTGGACCCCGATGATCATCATGCTTGGCGCGGTCGCGACCTTCGCCGCCACCTCGTATCTGCCGGCCTTCTACACCTTCTTTTATCCGGCGGCCTTGCCCGGCATCGCGATGTTTCTCGTGCAAAACGACAACCTGCGTTTTCTGATCGGCATCGCATTTCTCTGTTATCTGCCGCTGGTGACGCGCTTTGCGCATGTGCTGCACCAGTCGTTTGTGGATTCAACGCGCCTGCGCTTTGAAAATCTTGAATTGGTCGAAGCGCTGCGTGTCGAGAAAGCCGCCGCCGAAGAAGCCAATCTTGCCAAGTCGCGCTTTCTCGCCGCTGCCAGTCACGATCTGCGCCAGCCGATGCACGCCCTGTCACTCTTCATCGAGAGCCTGTCGCGCTCGACCCTGCCCGAGCGCGAGACCGGCCTGCTCACCAACATGCGCAAATCGGCTGATGCAATGGAGTCGCTGTTTGACGCCTTGCTGGACGTGTCGCGCCTCGATGCCGGCATCGTCGAAGCGCGGCGCAACGACTTTCGCGTGCTGCCTTTGCTCACGCGCCTGCACGAAGAATTCGAACCGCTGGCGCGGGCGCGCGGTCTGGATCTGCGCTTGCGCGTGCACGACGCCGTGGTCTATACCGACCCGGTGCTGCTCAACCGCATCCTCACCAACCTGCTCTCGAATGCGGTGCGCTATGGCGTGCGCCCTGCGGTGCGCGATTGCGTGCGCTCAGCGGTGCGCGACGGCGCGCACCCCGCAGCGGGTGCTGGCGAAACGCCTGCGCCACCGCCTGGCGGCATCCTGCTCGCAGTGCGTCCTCGCGCGGGCCGCCTCGCGATTGAAGTGTGGGACTGCGGCATCGGCATCGCCACCCACGAGCGCGACAGCATCTTTCGCGAGTTCTACCAGGCCGGCAACCCTGAGCGCGACCGCAGCAAGGGCCTGGGATTGGGGCTGGCGATTGTGCAGCGCCTGGTGCGCCTGCTTGATCTGGGCCTGGAAGTACAGTCGCGACCGGGACGCGGCTCTTTGTTCCGCGTGCTGGTGCCGGCAGGCGACCCGGACAGCAGCAATACGCCCCCCGCCCTTGATCGTGGCACCGGTGCCGCGCCCGCGCCGGTCACACCGCTGGCCGGCCGCCTGGTGCTGGTCATTGACGACGAAGCCGCCGTCTGCGACGCGATGGCCGCACTGCTCACCAGTTGGGGCTGCAGCGTGCGCACTGCCGGCAGCGCGGCGCAGATGAAAGCGGCTCTGCTGGACGAGCAGCGTGTGCCCGACCTCATCATCTGCGACTACCGTCTGCGCGGCGAAGAAAACGGCATCGAGGTGATCGACGACTTGCGTGGCGAATACAACGAGGACATCCCCGGTCTCATCATCACCGGCGACACCATGCCGGCGCGCCTCGTCGAAGCACGCGACAGCGGCCTGCCGATCCTGCACAAACCGCTTAACCCGGCCAAGCTGCGCGCCATGATCGGCAGCCTGACGCAGGGAACCCACGGAACGCGGGTAACTCAGGGAACTCAGGACACCAGCGGCGGCGCGGCGGGGTAACTTGCGGACGCAGATACAAACAAGCAGATACAAGAACGCAGATACAAGCGCAGATGGAGCAGCGGATGCGGCGCCGTGTCAGCGCGCGTTGTCAAACAAGCCGCGCTCCTGCGCCATCAAGGCCGCTTGCGTGCGATTGACGACACCGAGCGACCTGAAAATCGCGGTGACGTGCCCCTTGACCGTCTTTTCCGACAGCGCCAGTTCCTGCCCAATGAACTTGTTGCTCTTGCCGGTGCAGATCAGGCGCAGCACGTCGAGCTGGCGCTCGCTAAGCGCTTCGTTGGCCGATTCACCTGCCGGGTGCACTGCGGGTGCGGGTGCGGCACTGAGGGCCGCCGGCAAATAGATGTCGCCGGCCAGCACCTGGCGAATCGCCTGAAGCAGTTTCGCCGGCGGCGTTGATTTGGGAATGAAACCGAGGGCGCCGGCCGCCAGCGCGCGACGCATGTCCTGCTCTCGCTCGCTGCCCGATACCACGGCCAGCGGCACGCCGGGGCAGCGCGCGCGCAGGCGCGCGAGCAAATCAAAACCATCGGCGTCGGGCAGGCCAAGGTCGAGCAGCAGCAGATCCAGATCCGGGTGCAGGGCAGCCAGTTGCAATGCCATCGCGCCGCTGTTGGCGATCAGCGTATCGACCTTGGCAGCAAGGCCGCGCAACACATCGGCCAGCGCCACCGAGATCATCGGGTGATCGTCCACCACCAGAATTTTGAGCGGCATTGCAGCTTGCGGCGGGTGCCGCAGCGGATCAGTCGGGGAATGCAGATCATACGGCATGGCATCGTGCCAGGCGTGGTGACGCGGCGCCGCGAGTCATCGTCAACCTGTTCCACTCGCGGCGCGCGCGGCCACCTTGCCCGTGTGCGCAGAAGAAGCGCCGACAATAGCAGCGCACCCCGTTGCAAAACCGCATCCAGACCAAAGTCCCGGTGCGGGCGCGCCAGGCCAGGCAGATTCACCTGCAGGCAGCGGCCCAAGAATGGCTCCAGGAGCGCGTATTGGCGCAACGTGGCCTCAAGACGCCCTATCCATGCGCTTCTTCGGGCTCAGGCATTAGCATATTTTACGGCCACGGGAGGCAAAGCCAGCGCCGCCAGCGCCACGGCACGACTTTGGGCCAGGGCGAGACTTTAGTCTTGGTCAATGCGAGCCTGCAATCCATTGCGTTTAGTATTCGTGGTCGCACCGGGCCATGCCAGTTCCTCATTACCAGCCCCAACAGCGTCGGTCCACGATCAACTGCACCTTGCCTGTCAAGGAGACTTTTTCGATGTCAAAACGCGCCATTGCTTCCCTCACATCCTGTGTGTTTCTCGTGACCGGATGCGGCAATCTGCCCGGCTTCGGGCTGCCGTTTTCCGGTGTGCCAGCTGCCGCTGACCCGGCCGGCAACGTAACGTCAGCAAGTGCCGAGGCAGAACGCGGGTTCGGCGCACGCCCCGACTACGCCGCACAACTCAAGGCCAACGGGCGCATTCCGCTCAGGATTGGCGCACCGGTTCCGGTGGGCAAGGTCAAGACCGATGTGCAGGCGCTCGCTGCCGAGGGCATGAATGCCCTGCGCGTTGGCCGCCTCGAAGAAGCCTCGCAACTGTTCAACACCGCGCTGCGCCTGGACCTGGGCAACTCCAATCTGCAGTTCATGAATGCCCTGACCTATCACCTGATGGCGCTCAACGGCGATGCGCAGAAATTTGCCCTGGCCGAGCAGGGCTACGAGCTTGCCTACAAATTCGACTCCACCAGCGTGCTCTCGCTCTATTACCAGGGACTGGCCTACATGGACCAGCGCAAGTTTGAAGAAGCCAAGGGGGCTTTCGCTGCCGCCGCCGTGATGGAAGACGGTGACGCCGAAATTCTCTACGACCTGGCGCGCGCGGCTTACGCTGCGGGTGATGCCCGCACTGCCAAGGCCGCGTTGCAAAAGCTTGCTGCGCTCAATCAGACGCAGGTGGACCAGGGCAAAATCCTGCGCGCGTCAATCATGACCCACGCGGCGCTCGGCAATATGGGCGCTGCGAAAAAAATGCTCGAGAGCTTCAGCGCCCGCCCCGGCAGTGCCGAAGACAGCGCTTACCTTACCCAGCGCGTCAACGCCTGGGGGCGCATCTACGCCTCGGCACCCACTGGCACCGGCAATACCTTGCTGGACGCACCGGCCGCGCGCCAGGAGTTGCTGCGCACGGATGCACCACAACTGGCACAACTGCTCCCGCGCAGCACGCCGGGCGGCGTGCCGCTGATCCCCGGTGCCACGCCGGCGGCAGGCAACCCGGCCGCTGCCAGTGCGCGTCCTGGTGGCCCGGGAGGCCCCGGTGCGGGCAGCAATGAAATGACGGTGGTCGATGTGGTCATCGTCGGCACCCAGGAAGACGTCAGCGAGAACCAGGGCATGAACCTGCTCTCCGGGCTGCAACTGCAGTTCGGCGACCCGCTCGCGCGCACGCCGGGCTTCAGTGTCGCGGGCAACCGGGTAGTGGACAGCCTGGGAGGCAACAGCACCAACACGCGCACGGTCACGCGCCTGATCTCGATCCCGGCGGTGACTTACTCACTCAATATCTTCAACTCGCTGTCGGGGCGCAATGAAATCCTCGCGCGCCCCTCGCTGGTGGCCCTGGCCAACGAGCGCTCGGAGTTCTTTGCCGGCACCGATGTGGTCGGCGCAGCGGTCTCGGGCGGCGCTGGCGCGCCGGTCTCGATCAACAAGCAGATTGGCGTCAAGCTCTCGATCGTGCCCGAGTTCCTGGCCGATGACCGCATCAAGCTCAAGGTCGAAGCCGAGCGCACCTTTATCACCGCGCCAAGCCGCTCGGTGGTGTTCGACTTCCGTCTCGACACCTCCAAGACGACCGTCAACTCCAACGTGGTGATGCGCTTTGGCGAGACCCTGGTGCTCGGTGGCCTGACCGAAAAAGACAACCAGTCCACGCGCGATGCGGTGCCCGTGCTCGGCGACATTCCGCTGATCCAGTACCTGTTCGCGCGTAAAGCCTCGACCGAAGTGCGCAAATCGGTGCTGATCCTGATCACGCCGCGCCGCGCCCAGTTCACCAATCAGAGCGCTGCGGAGCGCACCCGCAGCGAGTCTGCGTTGTCTGATTTTGAAAAGTCACTGGGCACCTTCGAGGATCGCAACCGCAACTGGTTTACGCCCAAATCGACCCTGGCCGAAGCGATTGCCTCGGTCGAGGGCAACCGCCTGTTCCAGGAGTTCAAGACCGGCGATTTCGTGCTCGAGCGCTGGAATGCGCGCGACACCCATGAAAAGCGCTTGGGCGCGATCCGCAATTTCCTGTTCTATTGACGCGGTGACGCGGGCCGGATCGATAGCCGGGGGCGATGCATGACGCGCACAGCGGCACCACTTGCAGGATGCGCACCACTTGCAGGATGGGCACCCTGGACACGATGGGGCGCGCTGCTCGCGACGCTGGTGCTGACCCTGTGGACCACGCCGGTGCTGCGTGCTCAACTGGCGCAGGACACCTGGCGTGAGGTCACGCCGCCGGCCGGCAGCGCGCGGCTGGTCGCTGCCGGAGGGCGCACCCAGGCTGGCGCCGCCGTGGTCGGCGCAATCGACCGCAACGGCGTGGTGTACCGGCGCGATACCGTCTCGGGCGCGTGGCAATCCGTTGGCAGCAACATGGCGCGTCTCGCCATCGACGCTGCGGCCAACTTTTGGGCCATCGATAACCAAGGCATTTTGCAGCGGCTCGAAGGCAGCGCTTGGCGCGGTGTGGGTGTTGGGGCGGTGGCGCTGGCAAGCACCCCGAGCGGCAGCATCGTCGTTGCGACCAACGCGGGCAGCCTCGCCGAGTACGACCCGGCTCAGTCACGCTGGACGCCGCTGGCCGGCTCCGGTGTGCAGGTCGCGGTCGATACCCGCGGCCTGGTGTGGGCCGTGAACGCCAACGGCGGCATCGCACGGCGGCTCGGTGATGCGTGGATCGGCGTGCCGGGCCGGGCGCGCGACATTGCTGCCGATGCGCTCGGGAACGTGGTCATCGCCGACCCCGAAGGCCGTGTGTTTGAATGGTCAGAGAACGAGTTGCGCTGGAACGAAATCGCCGGTGCCACGCGCACCCAAAGCCTCGCGCTCGCTGCTGGGCAGATCTGGCGTACCGACACCGACGGCAAGCTCCATGCGCGTGGCATTCGCTATAGCGGCCCTCCGGTCGCTACCCTGCCGGTTGATCCCGCGCTGCGCACGCGCAACCTCACCGGCACACCGGACAGCGCGATCATTCCCGACCTCTCGCCGCCCGATTTCGTGCTCGTCGCGAGTGCTACCACGCTCGCTGACCTGTCGATTGGCTACGACGGCAGCGTCTACGGCACCACCACGACAGGCGGCATCCTGCGCTGGTCCAACGCGCAGCGCCGTTTCAACAGCTTCCCCGGCACGCTCGCGAAAATCGAAATCAACGAGGCCGGGCTGCCGCTGGGCGTCAACGGCAGCCGCGCGTTGCTGCGCCATGACGGCGCAGCCTGGCGCAAGCTCGCCGCGCAGCATGATCTGGTCAATGTCAGCAACGCCGGCAATGCGATTGCGCTGGCAGTGTCGGCACAAGGCGATCTCTACCGCCTCGATGTTCGCGGCGAGTCGCTCACCGCTGCGCGTCTGGCTGGCAACGTCGAGCAGGTGGCCGCCGCACCTGATGGGGGCTTCTGGTATCGCAACACCGCTGGCCTGTTGTTTCAGTGTGACAAGGCCGCGCAGTGCGAGCGCCGCAGCCTGGCCACGGCGGATTTGGCAGTTGGACCGGGCGGCACGCTGTTCGCCGTTGACACCTCTGGCAATCTGCATCGCTTTAGGCCGATCGCAGGTGGCGTCAACGGCGGCAATTTTGAAATCCTGCGCCGCGCCAGCAGCAGCGCCAGTGCCGCGCGCGTGGCAGTGGGGCCCAACGACCGGCCGTGGATCATCGAGAAAAACGGCAACGTGCTCGCCGCGCGCCTGTTCGAGCGCGACGAGAGCAATGACCTCGCCCTCGCCCGCGCCTCCGAGTCCACGGCCAATGTCACACAACCCGAGATCACCGCCAACACCGGCAGCGGCGTGCTCGCCTTCAGTTTCCTGCCGGTCGATGTGCCCACCGCCGCCGGTGCGTTCGGCGATATCGGCGCGGGCTTGAACGACGTCACCGTCGGTCTCGACGACCAGATCATCGTCACCGGCTTCGATCCTGCCAACTTCACTCCCTGCGCCACCCGCACCAGCGGCTGGAAGGGACGCAACTGGATTTACAGCCCGGCGCAGCGTCGCTTTGTGCACCTCGACTATCTTAAGCGCGTGCAGATGCAGGTGGCTATTGCCGCGCGCTCGCTGACCAATGGCAATGCGCCTCCGGCCCTGGCCGGTGCCCCCAGCGTGCCGGCCTTGTACACCATCACCCGTGCCTGCGAGCGCTACTACAACAACGAGTACCACGCCAACACGTTCAACAATCTGACCGCAGATTTTTACGACAAAGGCGGCCTCGACTTCGGCCAATCGCTCGACCGCACCAGCGCCGTCACCGCCAACACCCGCGACCTCACCACCGTGCTCGACATGGACATTACGCTCGACAACTGGGTGCTGACCATTTTTCCGCAGCGCAAGATCAACTTCATCGGCATCGGGCCCAACGACCCGCTCAATCCGGCCGGCCCCTTCCCCAATCGCGCTGACCAGAAGTTTGCGCGCATCGGCGCCGGCGCCACGCGTGACGTGATCTGGGCGACCTCGTTCGAAAACGATGTGTATGAGTACGTCAGGGCCACCGATCGCTATGAGAAGCGCAATGTGCTCGACGCCGACAAGGCGCAGGACATCGGCGTCGGCAAGGACGGCAGCGTGTTCATCGTCGATCTCTCGGGACGCCTCAAGAAATGGGACGCCGCGCAGAAGACTTTCGTCTACGCAGGCCTGTCGGGTGTGACGCGCGTTGCCGTCACGTCCAAGGGTAAGCCGGTAGCCGCCAACTTCCCGGCCAGCCAGCGCGTGTTCATCGCCCAGTAAGCAAGCAGCCGGGTAACCAGCAGAGTAAGAGAGTAAGCAGCAAGTCAACCAGCGGGTCAATTTGCAGGAACGCGCCTCCATGCCATTTGCCTTCACCGCGAGACTGAGTGCGGTCTTTTGCGCTGCCCTGCTGACGCTCCCCGCAGCGGCGCAGCAGGCGGCTCCCGCATCCGCTCCAGCCGCAGCCTTGGCCCCCGACTGGGTACAAATCGGCACCCGCGGCATCGACGCCGCAGTGAGCGAAGACGGCCAGCGCTGGTACGTCGGCGCCGACGGCCGCGCTCACCGCCGTGACGAGGCTGGCGCGCGTTGGATTCCGTACGGCACCCGCAGTGACCTTATGCGCATCGACGCCGCGCGCGAAGGCGCAGCCGCGATTACGCGCAGTGGTGAACTGCTGGTGACAGGCAATGCGGCAACGGGTGAGTGGCGCCCCACCGGCATGCGCGCGGTGGATGTCGGCATCGGCAAAGGCCGCATCTGGCTGGCCGATGCACTGCAAGCCGACGGCAGCCGCGCGGTGATGCACGCCGCATTCGACGCTTCCGGCGGCAGCATGAACTGGAGCCGCGTCCCTGGCCGTGTGCAACGCATCGACGTCGACGGCGAAGACCGCCCCTGGGCGCTCGATGCCGAGGGACGCCTGTTCGTCTACGCCAGCGATCAATGGATCGCCGACACCACCGCGCCCGCCGCCTCGGATGTGGCGGTGAGTGTCAATGGCACGGTGCTGCTGGTGGGCCGTCAGGCCAACGCTGCGCTGGGCGGCGGCACCCTGCATGCGCGCCATCCGCAAACCGGCGTGTGGTCGCTGTTGCCGGGGCGGCTCACCGCCATCAGCGCCGAACCCGATGGCCGCGCCTTCGGCGTCAACAGTCTGTCCTGGGTGCTCAGCAGTGCTCGCGCACCGCTTCTGGCGGTGCTGAAGCCACCCTCCGAACCCAAACCCGAGTTGCCGGCGCTCAAGCCCTCGCAGGCACGTCTGGCAGACCTGGCCGATGCGGGCATCACGCTGCCCGCCACGCTCGCCGATGTCATCGTCACCATCACACGCGGCAATGCGACGCGCCCCAACGATCTCTTGAGCGGCACCGCCACGCTCAATGGCCTGCCAGCGCGCCTGGTGCGCTTCGCCCCGGTGCCGGGCGGCCCCACCACGCTGCTACTCTGGCACGCGCGGCTGCCGCTTGGCGACTATCTCACCGGCCTGCAAGGCACGGGAGTGCAAAGCCTCGCGCTGACCAACGCGGTGTTCGCCTTTGTGCCCGAGGGCAACGCCGGCAAGAAGCCGGCTGCGGCCGACGCCACCGCCTTCGCCGCCGCCGC
>JANPAR010000342.1:0-62768 GCA_031430015.1 Burkholderiales bacterium | reverse complement strand
TACATGGACGGCAAGATCAACATCGACGACCTCATCACCCACACCATGCCCCTGGCTGACATCAACAAGGGGTTCGACCTGATGCACTCCGGCGATTCGATCCGCAGCGTGGTGGTGTTCTAGGCGCCAGCGTGGCACGGCGTTTTCTGGTCTATCAATCGCTGTGGGCGATGGAGCGCCGCCGCCCCGACGGGCTGGAGTGGACGCTCGATGAAAAGCTGGCAATGATCCGCGACGCCGGCTTTGATGGTGCGGGAGTACGTTTCGCTGACCATGAATACGCCAGGACCGTCACCGATTTCCTGCGTGCGCACGGCATGAGCTGGCAGGCGCAAGCCTATCCGCAGTCCATCGATGACCTCAAGCCGATCATCGAGTCCGTGCTGGAACTGGGTGCCGACCATCTCAACGTCCAGCCGGATGTGCGGCCCTACACCATCGAGCAGTGCGTTCCACTGCTCGAAGGATGGCAGCGCCTGGCGGCGGATGCGGGCATCACGATGCAGATCGAAACCCATCGCAACCGCATGACCACCGACCTGATCTTAACCCTGCATCTGCTCGACCGTTTTCCCAATCTGCGCCTGACCGGCGATCTCTCGCACTATGTGGTGGGCCGCGAGTTCTGGTACCCCGTCAGCGACGCGGATCACGCGCTGATGCACCGGATCATCGACCACTGCTGGGGCTTTCACGGGCGCGTTGCCAGCCGTGAGCAGATTCAGTTGCAGATCGGTTTTCCGCAACATCAGCACTGGGTGGACCTGTTCATGGGCTGGTGGGAGCGCGGCTTCCGGCAGTGGCAGTGCAAGGCCGGGGCAAACGAGACGCTGACCTTCCTGTGCGAACTTGGCCCCGCCGAATACGCGATGACCGGGCCGGATGGTTATGAACTGTCGGATCGCTGGCAGGAAGCACAGCAACTCAAAGACATGGTGCGCGAATTGTGGCGACGCATCGAGGCAGAGGGCATGTCATTTGCGCCAGATCGACACAATGCAGCCTCTCTCGCCGCATAACAAACAAGCCCTGCTCGCTGCATCGTCAACCAGACCTCTTATGCGCATCACTGCCATCGAAACCATTCACGTCGGCGCCTATCCCAACATCACCTTCGTCGAGGTACATACCGACGCGGGCATCACCGGTCTGGGCGAAACCTTCCGCGGCCCGCAGGCGGTGGCGGCGCATATTCACGAGAGCATTGCGCTTTACTTGCTGGGGCGCGATCCGCGTGATGTCGAAGCACACAGTCACCACATGCTCAATGGTTATCTCGGTTTCGCCAGCAGCGGCGCTGAGACGCGCGGTGCGAGCGCAGTTGATATTGCACTCTGGGATATTTGGGGCAAGGCCACCAATCAGTCGGTCACGCAGCTGCTCGGCGGGGCTGTGCGCGACAAGATTCGCGTCTACAACACCTGCGCCGGCTACACCTACAACGCGCGCGGTGGGCGGCGGCTGATCGACGCCGCGTCGGGCGATACGCCAGCGGAAGGGCCTTACGAAGATCAGGCTGCCTTCATGAAGCGCCCGGCCGAGCTTGCGCACTCGCTGCTCGACATGGGCATCTCGGCGATGAAAATCTGGCCCTTCGATCCGCTCGCTGTGGCTACGCGCGGTACGTCGATTGCACGCGCCGATCTCGCCAAGGGTGTCGCACCATTCAAGGCGATCCGCGGCGCTGTCGGCGACCGCATGGACATCATGTGCGAACTGCACTCCATCTGGAGCCTGCCGGCCGCGCTGGAAATTGCCGCTGCCATGCGCGACCTGGGCATCTACTGGATGGAAGACCCGGTCAAGATGGTCAATGCACAGGTGCTGGCGGACTATCGGAGGCAGTCCGGCATGCGGGTGTGCGCGAGCGAAACCCTGGCGACGCGTTATGGCTTTCGCGAACTGCTCGACCGCGATGCGGTCGACTACGTGATGATCGATCTGTCATGGTGTGGTGGCCTGACCGAATCGAAAAAGATTGCTGCTCAGGCCGAAACCTACCAGCGCCCAATGGCGCCGCACGATTGCACCGGGCCAGTGGTGTTGATCGCCTCTTTGGCGCTAGCGCTCAACGCGCCCAATGCGATTTTTCAGGAAGTGGTGCGCGCCTATTACACCGGCTGGTATACCGAGCTGGTGACTGAATTGCCGCGTATTGAAAATGGCTTCGCGCATCTGATGACCAAACCGGGTCTGGGTACCGAGTTGCAGCCGAATCTCAAAAAGCGCGCGGACGTCACGGTGCGCCGTTCAGAACTGAAATAGGAGCAACACCATGCGCTTCCCCGCTGCTGCACGATCGCTAGCCCTGTCATTGCTTCTATCTCTGCTCGCTGCATTCGCCGCGCACGCGCAAGGTTTTCCCGAGCGCCCGGTCAAGATCGTGGTGCCGTTCACGCCGGCCGGCTCGTCCGACATCGTCGCGCGCGCCATGGCGGATGGTGCCGGCGAGGCGCTGGGCCAAGCGGTGCTGGTCGAGAACATTCCCGGCGCCGGCGGCAATGTCGGCACTGCACGCGTGGCCAAGGCCGCGGCCGATGGCTACACCTTGATCCAGTGCACCATCGGCACTTGCTCGATCAATGGCAGCCTGTATGCCAACGCCGGCTTCGATGTGCAGAAAGATTTCACACCCGTATTCCTCACCGGCGGCGTGATGAATGTGTTCACCGTGAACAACAATTTTCCGGCCAGGACCATGCCTGAAATGGTGGCGTGGGCCAAGGCCAATCCGGGCCGGCTCACCTATGGCTCGTCGGGCATTGGTGCCTCGAACCATCTCGCGCCCGAGTGGCTCGCGTATCTCACCGACATCAAGATGGTGCATGTGCCCTACAAAGGCTCCGGCCCGGCGATTATTGACATCATTGGCGGGCAGATCGTGATGTTCAACGACAATGAGCCGTCGATCCTGCCGCAAATCAAAACCGGCAAGGTGCGTGCATTGGCTGTCACCGGGCCGCAGCGCTCCACATCATTGCCCGATGTGCCGACGATGGAAGAGGCCGGCTACAAGGGTTTTGTAGTCGAGCCTTGGTTCGGCTTCATGGCACCTGCGGGTACGCCGAAAGCGGTGGTGGACAGACTCAATACGGCCTTCAACACCGCATTGCAAAACCCGCGCGTCAAAAAACGTCTGGAAGATGCCGGCTTGCGCGCAGTGGGCGGCACAGCGGAACGTCTCGGCGAGCAGATTCGTGTCGAGACCGAGCGCTGGGCACGGGTGATCAAGGCGAACAATATCAAGGCAGAGTGATCCGCTGTTGAGGCTGTCTTAGGCTGCCTGTTGCGGCCTGTTGCTGCCTGTCGCCGCTTGCTTCTGGACCCTACGTCAGCTTAGGTTCCGCCTCGCGCATCAAGGCAATCTGCTCGCGCAGTTCCTGGACCCGCTCTTCCCAATAGCGCTGGGTGTTGAACCACGGAAACGCAGCAGGAAACGCCGGGTCATCCCAGCGCCGTGCCAGCCACGCCGAGTAGTGCAACAGACGCAGCGTGCGCAGGGCTTCGATCAGATGCAGCTCGCGGTCATCGAACTCGCAGAAATCTTCGTAACCCCGCAGAACCGCATCCACCAAGGGTTTGCGCTCGATCTTGTCTGACGGAAACAGCATCCATAAATCCTGAATGGCGGGGCCGTTGCGGGCGTCGTCGAAGTCGACGAAGTGCGGGCCGCCGGGTGCGGCTGTCACGTTGCCATCGGCGCGACCCGCTTCGCTCCACAACACATTGCCGATGTGGCAGTCACCGTGCAGACGGATGGTGCGGATGCCGCTGCCTGCGCCGGTATCGCCGTTGCCGCTGGCGAATCCTGCACTGCTGGCGCGCTCGTAACTACGCGACACATCATCGAGCGCTTGCGCCACCACGCTGCACCAGGCGTTCTTCAAATTCGGCGGAATGAAATCATGTGCGAGCAGCCAGTCGCGTGGCTCAATGCCGAACGTCTCCGCATTGAGTACGGGCCGGGCAATGAAGATCTTGCGGGCGCCGACGGCATGGATGCGGCCCATGAAACGGCCAAGCCATTCGAGTACGGACTTGTCATCCAGATTCGGCGCGCGGCCTCCTTTGCGCGGAAACACCGCAAAACGAAATCCGGCGAAGTCGTGGAGCGTTTTGCCATTGAAGGTTGTCGCTGCCACCACGGGGATTTCCTGCTCGACGAGTTCAGCCACAAACGCGTGCTCTTCGAGAATCTGCGCATCGCTCCAGCGCCCGGGCCGGTAAAACTTGGCGATCACCGGCGCATCGCCGTGCAGGCCGGCTTGATACACGCGGTTCTCGTAGGAGTTGAGTGCCAGCAGGCCGCCGCCGCAGGGCAGGCCGAGACTCTCCAAGGCATCAAGCACCACGTCGGGCGTGAGGCCGGCGTAGGGGGTGATGCTCGTGCCGGCCGCTGCGTGCGCCCCGGGTTTAGGGCCGTTACCGGTCATGTTGTCAGCGCTCAACGCCGAACGCCTTCAGCACAGGTGTGGCGGTTGGCGCGGCGAGGAACTGCACAAACGCGCTGGAGGCCTCACGCTCTCTTGTGCCGCTCGACACGCCCGCCGCAAAGCCGATCCATGTTTGCAATCCTTCCGGAATCGGCCCGACGACATCGACGCCATCCACGCCAGCGATACGCGACGCCACAACGACCACCATGTCCACGTCGCCACGCGCCACCACTTCGACGGTAGTCTCAGCCGGCATCGGGCGCATTGTGGCTTTCATCTGCGCTGCAATGCCGATGCGCTCCACCACTTTCTCGAAATATTTTCCGCTCGCGCCTTCACCGGGGTAGGCCACTGACTTGGCGTTCAGCAACGCGCTTTTGAACCCTTCCACTGTTGTGATATCCGGCTTGGGCGCACCCGTCCGCACTGCCATGCTAATTCCGCTGCGGCCAAACACGGCGCGTGAGCCACCGGTCACGCGGCCTAGCGCGATGAGCGCGTCGAGCACGGGCGGGTTGAGTACGGCCACGTCGAAGGCTTCCCCACCTTCGATACGTTTGCGCACCGCCGGGTTGACTTCAAAATGCAGCGACACTTTGTGTCCGGTCGCCTGCTCAAAACGCGCAGCCAGTTCGGTGATCGCTGCCTTCGCGCCGTTGCCGCTGAGTACCTTGACCTCGGCGGCGTGGATGTATCCACTGCGTGCCAGCAGAGGGATGAGGGCTGCCACGCCAATGCATGCAGCCGCAAGGCGCGAAGTGAGTGTTTTTCTGGAGGCGCTCATAATGGATCCATTATCGTTCCTGCGGTGCCATTGCTCTACCAGTGCTCCAGTAAGGGACTGCGGCATGCCACCCCGCAACGCTGCGCGTAGCCTTTCGGGGAGAAGGTTTTCATGCTGATTGCACCCGCCATGCACCGCCGCGCCATACGCCACGCTGCAGCGGCGTCAGCCCTGATGTACGGCCACAGCTTCGCGGGCGCGCAACCAGCGCGCTGCGCAGCCACGCCAATAAAATTCGCACTCAATCGCGGCCCCTATGATTCATCCAACGCGCCGTTCCTGCACCGCATTTGCTTTATTCCATTGTCACGGCGTGTTGCGCGATGCGATTTTGCAGGTCATGGAAAAGCGTTGTGGGACATCGACTTTGGAGCCTATGCCGCCAACAAGCGCGTGGCTTGGACTTGTTACAGCATCCGTATTGCGACCAACACAGTCGCCGCTACGTGGGTCAAGCCAAGGATCGCCGCAGCCAGGCGAAACTGTCCCGCCCTGGCGGCGGCGCGCAGCACCAGACCGTAAGCCGGGAATTGCGCCAGCGCACCGCCGATGCTCAGTAACGCAGACAGGTGCGAAAAGCCACCTGCCATCGCAGCCAGCGGCCCCCATGGGAACAGCAGCAGCAGCGGAAGTTTTTTCCAGTGGCCGCCTCCCGCAAACACGAATACCGCGATGAATAGCGGTACGGCGATTGTGGCAGCGATCAACGTGGGTCGATACGTCGTCCAGACTGTCTGTCCGGCAGAGTAGTTGTCATCCGGCATCATGTCACTCGGCATCGCCGCGCCTCACCGCCATCACCGGCGTGCTGAATAAACGCAAGTGACTCACGGCGGCTCCATGCCAAATTTTCGGTAGGGCGCTGCCGCTTCCGGCATGTTCAAAAATTGCACCAGCGCACGCGCCGCTTCTGCCTGCTTGGCCGATGTATGAATCCCCGCAGCGAACACGGTGGTGTATTGAAGCTCGGCGGGCAGCGGGCCGACATATTGGATGCCTTTGACCGACAGGATTTCAGGTATCTGTTGAAAGCCGATCTCGGCATCGCCGCGTGCCACCACATCCCCCACCGGAATGCCTTGAATGATCTGCGTCCGCGCCTTGATGTCGGCGGCAATGCCCATGCGCTCGAACAAGCCGGCCAAATAGTTCCCGCTCGGCCCGGTGGAGTACGCAATCGACTTGGCGGCGAGCAGGGTGCGCTTGAATGCCTCGGCGGAACTTACGTCCGGGCGCGGCGTACCCGTGCGCGCGGCGATGCCGATGCCCGACTTGACAAATGGCGTCAAGCTGCCGTCCGCGATCTTGCCCGCGCGCGTAAGGTCTTCAATGCCGATGGTGGCCATCAACACCAGATCAACCGTTTCGCCGCCCTTGATACGGCGCAGGACTTCCACTGTTGGTACCCACTGCGTGTTGACCTTGTGCCCGGAGGCGCGCTCGAAGTGCGGCATCATTTCGAGGTAGGCCTCCTTGTAGGCGACGGTCGACATGACCTCGATGCCGGCTGCATTACTCATGGCTGTTCCAAACGTGATGGCAGTCAGAGCGGCGGCAAGCACCGCACGCGCACGCGATTGCTGAGCTCAGTCCGCGTTCCTTGGTTCATGGGAAGAAAGGTGGTGACGCGGCTGCCGGGGGAGCACTATCGCTTTTTGATTTCGACACCCGCCGCGCGCTCCACCATTCGTGCAATGTTGGTGAAGTCTTTGTCGCCACCGAATTCATCAAACGTGCGCTGCCACTGCCCGCGCACGGCCTGCCCGACGGGCATCGGCACATTGGCCGCACCGGCTTCTTCGAGACACAGCTTCACATCCTTGTACATCAGGCCAGTGGTGAAACCAAAATCAAACGTGCGCGGCAAAATTGATTTGGGGAATTTGGATTCAGATGCGGTGGAGCGGCCGCTGCCGGCATTGATGATCTCGATCATCAGCGCCGGATCCAGCCCGGCCTTGACGCCGAAGGCGACGGCTTCGGAAGTGGCGGCCATCGCCGCTGCCGAGAGCAGATTGTTGGCCAGCTTCATGGTCTGCGCCATGCCCGCTTGTTCACCCACGAAAAACACGCGACCGAAATTTTTCACCAAGGATTCAAGCGTGGTGCAAAGCGCCTGCGGCCCGGCCAGCATCACCGCCAACGTGCCGTTGACCGCGCCTGATACGCCGCCACTGACCGGGCAATCGATGCCGGTGATGCCCTTGGCCGCGAGTGCGGCGGCAATCTCGCGTGCGGCGGTGGCACCGGTGGTTGAGAGATCGAGAACTGTTTTTACTCTGGTACCGGCGATGACGCCATCCGTACCGAGCACGACTTTACGCACAATCGCCGGGTCTGGCAGGCTCACCAGTACCGTCGTGGCAGCAGAAGCCACTTGGGCTGGCGATGCCGCGGCGCGCGCGCCCTTGGCCACCATGGCGTCAACGGCCTCGCGCCGCAGGTCGTAGACCGTGAGCTGATAGCCCGCCGCGATGAGGCGCGAGGCCATCGGCCCGCCCATGTTGCCCAACCCGATAAAGCCAATCTCTTGGTCCATGCTTGCTCCGCAAATGGTTACTGGCGTTGATGCGCGTGCCGCCGCAGCAAGGTGACGCATTCTAAGCGGCACGCGCCTTGCAAGGTGTGATAGCCTCAAGCACTATTCACGTGGCGCGCGTTGAACTGGTTCGCGCAAGCATGAGTTTCCTTCGCCATACGCAGCGAACCCCTGACGAGACTGCACAAAATGAAAAAAGCACTTCACCATTTCGTACGCCAAACACTCCCGGCACTCGCGTGTGCGGCAATGCTCGGCGGGGCTAGCAGCGTTGCGGCACAGTCCGGCGCGGCGGCCCAGGCTGCCGCCAACTGGCCCTCCAAACCCCTGCGCGCAATTGTCCCTTTTGCCCCCGGCGGGCCGGCCGATGTGGTGGCGCGCCTGATCAGCCAACAGTTGAGCGAAATTCTGGCGCAGCCGGTGATTGTGGACAACCGCCCCGGCGCGGGCGGCAACATTGGTACTGTGGCGGTCGCCAAGTCACCGGCCGATGGTTACACCGTGTTGATGACCTCGTCTGCGTTTGCGGTCAACGTGAGCTTTCCCGATCCTGGCTACACCGAGCGTGACTTTGCTGCGGTGACGGTCGTTGCCGCACAGCCCAATGTTATTTTTGTGCATCCGAGTGTGCCGGCCAACACACTGGCGGAGTTCCTCGTGTACGCGAAGACCGCGAAGCTTGCGTTCGCCTCGCCCGGTAGCGGCACCACACCGCACCTCACCGGCGAAAACCTGTTCAACCTGGTGGGCAAGCTCAACATGCCGGCAGCGCACTTTCGTGGCGCCGGGCCGGGCGCTGCCGCAGTGGTTGCCGGTGAGCCGCCGGTCGGTTCGATGGCGATTACCGCGCCTTTGCAGTTCATCAAGGCGGGCCGCGTGCGCGCTTTGGCTGTGTCGAGCAACAAGCGCATCGCGCAATTGCCTGACGTGCCAACGCTGGCAGAGTTGGGTCACCCCGGTATGGCCGACTACACTTGGATTGGCGTGTTCCTGCCAGTGGCCACGCCCGCGCCGATTGTGCAAAAACTCTATGAAGCAGTGCAGCGCGGCGCGCAAAACCCCGACACCGCTGCGCGCCTTGCAGGCCTCGCGTTCGAGCCGATCGCCGAGCCGCCGGCACGTACTACCGAATACATTCGCGCGGAAGTGGCCAAGTGGGGCAAAGTGGTGCGCGACACCGGTGCCAAGCCGGATTGAACGCGGCCGATCTAATACAGGGAATACAGGGGAGGTGTAAAGCATGGCCAAACTCAGACACATTGCGCTGTCGGTACCCGACCCGCACAAGTCCGCCAAATTTTACAGCGAGGCGTTCGGCATGGAGATTGTCGGTGAGGCCAACTCGGCGACTGCCACCGGCGTGTATTTGTCCGACGGCATGGTCAGCCTTGCATTGCTCAAATACCGCACCGATGCGCCCGCCGGGCCGCGCGGCAAAGACTTCGTCGGCCTGCACCACGTCGGTTTCTTGTGCGATGACCTCGACGAGCAGAGCCGCGCGGTGGAGCAAAGCGGTGCGACAATTTTTCAGGATGTCGCGCCCGGCAAGACCACCGAGTATTACGAGAAAAAGTACACCGACCCAGACGGCATCATCTTTGACATCACCCACTCGGGTTGGAAGGGGGCGCAGAAGTAGCGAGGCCAAGGTGCATTAGGTGCCCAAGCACCTTGGATGAGCGGAGTGCGCGGCAACGCGCCCATTGAGCAGCAGGCAGAGTGTCTACATCAAGGCGCGGCGGGTGCGTTCAAGCTGGTTGATGTAGCGCTGAATCAGGTTGACCACCGGGCTCGCGATGTTGAGAAACTGGCAGCCGTAGTGATAGCGCGGCCTGCCTTGTGCGTCTTTGACAAAGCCGGTGCCGTGGCGAATCTCGATGGAGGTAGTGAGCAAGCCATGGCCGGGCAGGTCGATGCGGCAGTTTTCAAACACAGCCCCCGACCTGAATTCAAACGTGGCCGGACCGGCCAGGATGCCCATTCCTCCCACCGACAGGTCGTTCACCACAAAACGCGTCTTGCCGAGGTCGGGCAAATCAAATTCGCAATGCAGCGGCCCCGCCTTGGGCGCGTTGACGCGGAAACACTCACGCCGCTGCAGGCGCAATACTGATTCTGGCAGGCGAATGCGCAGCGCGCTGCGCCCCTCGAAGGTCGTGAGTTCCGCCGCCTGCGTGCGAAATTGCACCTTGATTTGGTCAACAAACGCCACAAAGGTGATGGTCCGAGACTGCACGATGCGCTGGTTCATGTCGTCGTGTACGGCACTGTCAAATACCAGCTCTTCAAATTCCGGATTGATGTTGATCAAGGTCGTAACAACGTGTTCTTCACCCTGGTTGAAATAGAGCGTAACCAGCGCGCGGCGGTCAATCACATCCTGCAAAATCACGAGTATCTCGCGGCGCGAGTAGTGCTGATATGGCTCGTTGGCCGGGCTGTCGTCTTCCGGGGGCGGCAGGGTGGGGCGCGCTTCATTCATGATGGTCTCTCATGTTGCGTGCTGAACCGTGTGGACGCCGGCGGCTGACACGCTTCTTCGATGCGATAGATCCACGCCAGCAAGCCGGCCACAGCTTGATACAACTGCGGCGGTACCTGCCGGTCCAGGTCGACCTGCATCAGAAGACTCACCAACTCGGCCGACTCGTGAACGAACACACCCGCCTCGCGCGCGCGGCGAATGATCTCCTCGGCTATCGCTCCCTGGCCCTTGGCACGTACGCGCGGCGCAGCATCGCCCGAAGCTTGTGCGTAGGCGAGCGCCACCGCACGCGGCAGGGTGTCATGGGCGCGGTGCATGCACCACCATACCGAGGAGATTGAGGCCGGCCAGGCCGAGTCCATGGGATAGGGCTGCGGTGGCGCGGCTTAAATGGCCTGCTGCCGCCTCACTTTCGGGGCGCAGTACGACCTGCACGTTGTCGCCACCGGTGCGCAGACGGGCTTCCAAGCGGCCCAGATGCGGCAGGGTGAGTACCAGCGTGCCATCACCCTGCGGTGCGCCAGCCTCACCATACGCTGGCGCAGTGAAGTGGTCGTCGGGGCGCAGGTGAAGTTCGCATACCTGCTCTGGCCAGGCTTGAAGCGCAAAGCGCAGGTCACCGCTTTCGATCCAGCGCAATTGTGCGGCGGTTATTTGCTGGGCTGCGGTCCACGCGGCTGCAGGCGATTCAGCAGCATGTGCAACATCTGTGAGCGCGTGCATTGGGAACGCTGCTGTGGCCGAAGCGGAAGGCGCTGCCGCATTCGCACTGGCTGGTTGCATATGCGCCACGGCGCCGGGTGGCAGGGGCAAGGGCAGGGCATTGGGGAGCATTGTCAACGCAGTCGCAGGCTCAGCCTGTGTCGTGGCGAGGGTGGCTGCAGTTGGCGCCGTCATCTGCGCACGCGGTTCGGCCCGCACTTGATCGACGCTGCGCCTTCCCTCTACCCACTCAAGCAAATGCGCTTCATACGAAATACCGCTTTGCGTCACCGCCTGCGCAAGCGAGGACGCAAATCGGGCGGTATCCAATGCGGGCACATCGACTTCCGGTAGTGCAAACGGGGCATTCGTGCGCGACGATGGGGTGGTGGGCAGGGTCGCCGCGAGCGCGCGTCCGAGCGCGCCGATGCTGACCGTGCTGCCCTGCGGGGCGCCGCTTGCCAACGTATCAGTCAATGTCGCAGCCGCCCCGGGGGCAGAGAGTATGCCGGCAGATCGCTTCGCTAGCGCCATATCAGCGGAAATGCTGGCCGCACCGGCGGCGTGCCTCGTGCTCGCTTGTGAATTTGGCGCGGCGAGTGTGCCAGTCTGGGCAGCATTCAGGTTGGCGACTGCATCGCGCATCAGCGCTTGCACTGCTTCCACTCGCGACGGCGCTGCGAAAGTGAGCGCAGCGAGTGCATTGGCGGAGGCAGGCATGATGACGGTTGCGCAGGCGTGACGTTGGCGGCGTGCGATGCTGCCTAGCCAGCCAATGGCGGCGGGGGCGAATGCGGATTGCCGTAGGTACTGCGTACCATGCGATCAAGGCCAGTGCTGCGCAGCAATTGTTCGAGGCCACGCAGCCAGCTTTGTGTGAGGGAGCGGATTTCGGCGTCGTGGGCAAGAATGCGTCGCAGAATGTGGATGCGGTCGCGATTCGCGGCAGCGTCACCGCGCAACTGCGCTTGCGTTTCAATTGCCTGCAATTCACGAATCTGCGCCGCGCACGCCTGCTCGGCACGCACCAAATCCTCCCAGGCGCCGGAGCGGGCAGCATCAAGCATGCTTGCGCTGCTCGTGGCAATTGCTTCGTAGCGTGGGAGCAACAGCGCGCGCGGGCTCATGCGTGTGCTCCAGGGCGTGCGCATGGACTCATACGCGTGCTCCTTCGAGCACAGTGGCACGCATGTCACCTGCCCGCATTGCCGGCGACAGAGCCGGTACGATGCCGGTAACCGGGCTGTCGGAAGCGCGATAGGCGATCTCTTGCCATGCACCGCGCAAATCCTTTAGCAGGCCCTGCACTTCGGCTAGCGGTGCGGCGTCAAGGGCGAGGCTGGCGGACAGGATGCGGCGCGTCATGTAGCCATACAGTTCCCGCAGATGCTGGGTGATCTCGCCGCCGGTATCGTCCAGCGCAGCAGAGAGACCTTCGTCAACGATGCGCACGGCGCGTGAAATCGCGGCCTGCCGCGCGCTGCGGTCACCGCTCTTGAAGTGCGCCTGCGCCTGGGTGAGCGCGTCAATCGCGCCGTCGTAGAGCATCAGAATCAAACTCACGGGATCGGACGCCGCCGCACGGGTTTCGAGACCGATATCGCGGTAGGTGCGGGTGGCATTTTGGTAAGCGCTGAACATGGCGTGTCTCGCAGTAGTGGGCTTGTCTTGCTTAACGGCATGCGGTGCAAAAGCTTGATGGCGGCGTCCGGGATGTGGACAAGTGCTGCGGCAGCATGGTTCGGCGGTTTGCGATCTACGCAGCACGTTGAGCCTGCAACGCAGCCAATTGCTGGGTCAGATAGGTGCTTGTCGTGTTCATGCTCGATAGCATGCTGTCGAGCGCGGTGTACTGGCGCCGTAGACTAGTTTCGACACGCGTCAAGCGCTCGTTGAAGCGGTCTTGCTGGCGTGTGATGTCCTGCACGGTTCGCGCGAGGCCGTCACTGCGGCTGGCGAAGGCACCATCGTTTTTGAGACTGGCGGTGACCAGGCTGCTGACCCGGCTTGCGTAACCACGGTTGAAGTCGACCTGGCCTAACGCACCAGTAGCGATGGTAGTGATGTTGAGCGCGAGGCCTGCCGTTGTCTTGAGGGTGCGCCCGCTGCCAGTGGCACTGCTGCCGCCAACGGTACCCGCAACATCGAGCCCAGCGTCGGAGACCGGTGCCACACCAAACAAGTCCTCGGCTGCATTGCCACTTGGCGCGGTGACGCTGGAGGCGCTGCCGTAGGCATCGGATTGCGCAGTGAGTATGCCGCCGCTGGCACTGACTGTGACTGTGACATTGGCTGCACGCCACGCGGCGCTGCCGTTGAGCCGTGACTGCAACTCAGCAGCGAGCGCGGATGCGGTGTAGGTACCTGGGGCGAGCGAAACGGTGGCGCTGACTCCGTTGGCGGTGAGACCGAGGGTGTCGTTGACGCCGCTGCTGATCGTGAGGTTGGCGGCCGCGTTGCCGGTGAGTGCACCGCGGGTCGCGGCTTGTGTGATGTTGACCGCATAGCTGCCAGCGGGAGTGTTGTCAGTGGCGCTGGCAAATTGCACGCGCGCATCGCTTGCCACGCCAGTCGCAGCAAACAAGCGTGCGAGGTTAGCATTGGGATTGGTGAACTGCTTGTTGAATACGGCGGGGTCGAGTGCGAGCGCGCCATTCTGCTGAAACGACAGGCCGACCTGCGTGAGCGACGACGGAGTGCCGGTCAAACCAGGAATTGCGCTGGTGAGTGCGCTCTTCAACGCTGTCATCAGTTCGCGTGCCGTCGCATCGCCAGACAACAAGCCACCGGTGCGGGTCTGCGCATTGAAGCCGGTGAGTGTTCTGATCGAGGACTGAAAGCTGTTGTAAGTGGCCACCAGCGCGTCGAGTGCATTCTTCACCTGGGCCGGATCGGGCGCCACAGTGACCGTGACCGGCGTGCCTGCGGTGAGTTTGGCCAGTGTCAGGCTGACACCACTGATGGCGTCATCGATGGTGTTGGCCGGTTTGGTGACGCTGATGCCGTCGATCTTGAGCAAGGCGTCTTGTGCTGCGGCCTTTTGTTCCAGATTTTTGCCGGCGCCGACTGTGGCTGCGGGATCGTACGCCAGTTGCGACAGACCGCTGGTGTCGGTGTGGGTGGCATCGCCGTCGTTGACGGTGATGCGCAAACTATTGGCCGCGCCGCTGCTGCCGCTGCTGATCGCGAGGCGGTAGCCGCTGCCGTCATTGACGATGCTGGCGCGCACGCCAGCGTTGGCGGCGTTGATGGCGTCGCGCACGCCGGTGAGTGTGTTCTGGCCGGCGCCGATGGTCACGGCGACTGCCGGCTGATTGCCATTGGGGGTGAAACTGCCGCTGGCAAACGTGCCCAGTTGAATGTTGAGCGTGCCGGTGCCAATGCTGCTGTCAGTGCCGGCAAAGGCAGCAGATGCGAGCTTTTGCGCTTGCGCCAATTGTGTGACTTCAATGCTGTAGCTGCCTGCAGCAGTGCCTGCGCTGGCGCTGGCATTGACAGTGGCTACATCCGAGGTGCTGGCCGTCACTGCCTTGAACGCGGCTGGATTGGCGAGTTTGGCGGTGGCATCGCCGATGGCGGAATAGGTACTTTTGAGCGTTCCGTAGGCCGAGATTTTGGATTGCAGCGCGGACTGCTTGCGCGCCATCACTTGCAAAGGCTGGCGCTCCACCTGCATCAACTGCGTGACGATGCCGTTGACGTCCAATCCGGAGGTGGAAGTGGCCGAGGTGGCAGCGGTGACCATGTTGCCCCTTTAATTAAACTGTGGCGCGCCGTCCCGGGTGAACCGGGACAGCGCGCCATGCGAACTGCCCGTTGAAACTTCTTGCTCAGCCGCGCAGCAGCGTCATCACCTGGTTCGGTGCCTGGTTGGCTTGCGCCAGCATGGCCATACCTGCCTGTTGAAGTATTTGCGAGCGGGTGAGCGCGGCAGTCTCCGTTGCGTAGTCAGTGTCCTTGATGCGGCTGCGTGAAGCGCTCATGTTCTCGGCAGCGCTTTGCAGGTTGGACACGGTTGACGTAAAGCGCGATTGCAGGGCACCAACCGTCGCACGCGAGGTGTTCATCTGTTGCAACGCGCTGTCAGCCTGGGTAATGGCCTGTGACGCGCCGGCATACGACGAAATGTCGAGGGTGGTGAGGCCGGTGACGGTTGCCGAAGCGGTGGCACCAGCAGCAAAACCGGTGGCCGCCAGGCCGGGAGCTGTACCGGCCAGCGTGATGGTGGCGTTCGACGTCAGCACAATCTTGCTGGTCGTGGCGTCGAGGTAGGCGTTGACGTTGGTGGTGGTGGCCACTTTGTTGATGGCGTCGACAACTTGTGCCGCACGTTCCTGGCTGGTGCCTACTGCGGTCAACGCGCCGATGTCGGTGCCATTGACCGTGAAAGCTGCCGCGGCAGTGGCCGTGGTGGTCAGTCCTGATACCACCGCAGACTGGGTCGACGCAGAAGTGACCGATCCGAGCGCTGCGACGGTCGAGTTTTGCAGACCCGATACCGCGATGGTTTCGCCAGCATTCGCACCGACTTGGAAAAGTGCCGAACTGAACGAGCCATCGAGCAGTTTGGTACCGTTGAAATTGGTTTGGTTGGCAACGCGGTCGATCTCGGCCTTGAGTTGCGTGACCTCGGTTTGCAGCGCGGCGCGGTCAGTCGTGCTGTTGGTGGCGTTGGCCGATTGCACCGCCAGTTCGCGAATGCGCTGCAAGTTGTCGGTGACCGAGGTCATTGCGCCCTCAGCCGTTTGCGTCAACGAGATGGCGTCGTTGGCATTGCGTGCGGCTTGATTGAGGCCTTTGATTTGCGACGTGAAACGCTCGGAAATGGCGAGGCCGGCTGCGTCGTCCTTGGCACTGTTGATGCGCATGCCCGACGACAGGCGCTGCATTGCGGTAGTGGCGGCATTTTGCGAGCTGTTCAGAGCACGCTGTGAGTTGAGCGACGATACGTTGGTGTTGATTACTTGTGACATGGTGTTTCTCCTTCAAACGGGTTGAAATCCAAAGTGGGTTGAAGCGGGCCCGGGGGTCCGGGGCAGCCTGCGGATTTGCCAGCTGATTGGGTCAACTGGCGCGGCCACAAGCTCCGCAACTTCGGTTCGGATCACGAGGATTCAAACCGCCGTTAGTTCGCTTAACGGATGCGTATTGCACAAACTTTAGGCATGGATCAAATGAGTGTTGCGGTGTCAGATGTTCAAATGCGCAACAAGGTCATGACCTGGTTGGGCGATTGGTTGGCCGGCGCCAGCATCGCCATGCCGGCTTGCTGCAAAATTTGCGAACGCGTGAGAGCAGCGGTCTCCGCGGCGTAGTCGGTGTCCTGGATGCGGCTGCGCGAAGCTGACAGGTTCTCGGAAGCGGTTTGCAGATTGGTCACGGCCGCCGTAAAGCGCGACTGCATTGCGCCGAGCGTGGCACGCGAGGTGTTGATCTGGCCTAATGCGCTATCAACTTGCGTAATCGCCTGTGATGCGCCGGCGTAGGAAGATATGTCGAGCGTGGTCAGTCCGGTGACAGTGGCGGCCGCTGTCGTGGCGGCTGCGAATCCGGTCGCTGCGAGGCCGGCGCCCGACCCTGCAAGCGTAATGGCTGCGTTTGAGGTCAGCACAATCCGGCTCGTGGTGGCGTCCAGGTAGGCATTGACGTTGGTGGTGGTCGAGATCTTGTTAACGGCATCGACAACTTGAGCCGCACGCTGCTGGCTTGTGCCGACAGCGGCGAGCGGGCCGATGTCTGTGCCATTGACGGTGAAGTCGGCTACCACCGTGGCGGTGGTTGTGAGACCGGAGACCACAGCCGACTGGGTGGCTGCTGACGTAACCGACCCAAGCGCTGCCAGAGTCGAGTTCTGCAAGCCTGACACCGTGATGGTTTCACCGGCGTTGGCCCCAACCTGAAACACCCCCGAGGTGAACGAACCATCGAGCAATTTAATGCCGTTGAATTGGCTTTGATTGGCAACCCGGTCGATCTCAGACTTCAGCTGGGCGGCCTCGGTTTGCAACGCAGCGCGGTCAGAGGCGCTATTGGAGGCGTTGGCCGATTGCACCGCCAGTTCGCGAATGCGCTGGAGATTATCGGTAACCGAGGTCATCGCGCCCTCCGCCGTTTGCGTCAACGAGATCGCATCATTGGCGTTGCGTGCCGCCTGGTTGAGACCCTTGATCTGAGCGGTGAAGCGTTCGGCAATGGCAAGCCCGGCCGCGTCATCCTTGGCACTGTTGATGCGCATGCCGGACGAGAGGCGCTGCATCGCGGTGCTGGCCGCACCCTGCGAGCTGTTGAGGTTGCGCTGGGCGTTGAGTGACGAGATGTTGGTATTAATGACTTGTGACATGTGATGGTTCCTCAATCAGATGCAATCAGATGGAATGGGCTGACCTAGTAATGCGGGATGCCTCGTTCAGGACTGCTTGACGGCGCGCCTGAATGTGCATGCGGTGACCAAGTTACCAGCGCCTACCGCGCGCATATCGCTGGAATAGCGGCAGCGCGCCCGCGGTGTTCAGGCGTTTGAATTGGCATCTAGGCGGATTCAATCCGGGTTGATGCGGTCATTTGGGCGAGGGAAATCGCCCTCTGCACAATCTCAAACGCAACCTGCTCTGCGGTTGCTGCCGGTGCGGCAGGCGTGGCGGCTTGGCACCTGTGCCATTGGCGGTGTTTGGTGCCGGTCTTGTGAGACAAACAGTTACGGAGGATTTTGCATGGGCTGCAATGAATGCATGGGATTTTTCCGCGGGCGCTGTAGGAATGCGGCCTACAACCGCTTTCTGCTGTTCGCAAACACGGGCGCGCCGTTGACGGCGGTTGTACACGCCCTGCTTGGCATACCGCAGAGTGCCTTGCAGGCAACAGGTTTTTAGGATGACTTCCGATTCAGAAAAACCGGCCAGCGCCGCACTATGGCGTCACTGGAAACGCAACCAGTCAATCACTTAACGGAGGCACACCATGAATATTGAGCACCTGGCGCAGGAAATTCGCGAAGCCAACCTGTCCTATCTGATGCTGGCGCAAAATCTGATCCGCGCCGACCGCGCCGAAGCTCTGCTGCGCCTCGGTTTATCTGAGGAAGTTGCCGAGGTCGTGGCGCAACTCACGCCCGGCCAGATATTGAAAGTGGCTACGTCCAGCATGTTGATGTGCCGCTTTCGCTTCGATGACAGCATGGTTTGGAATTTGCTGCTGTCCCACTCGCGTGACGGCAAACCGGCCGGGGGCATGCATGCTGCCATCTTGATGGCGGGAAAATCCGCTGAGGTGGCAGCATGAAAAAAGCCCGCACGGTGTTGGGTGAGGTACGCGAGATCCGTGTCGCCAGCGAACTGATTCATCTCGGCGCACGCCTGCAGGTGCTCGAATCTGAAACCGCGTTGTCACGCGAGCGCCTGCTCAAGCTCTACAAAGAGATTCGCCACGTGTCGCCCCCCAAGGGCATGCTGCCATTTTCAACCGACTGGTTCATGACCTGGCAGCCCAATATTCATGCGAGCCTGTACATGAATCTGTATCAGTCCCTGATCAACGGCAGCGAGCTGGACGAAGTGGAAGCGATGATCCGCGCCTACCGCGTCTATCGCGAACACATTCAACAATTCGGCATGCCCGAAGTGCTGTCGATCACACGCGCCTGGCGGCTGCTGAAGTTTTTTGATGCCGGCATGCTCACACTGACACCTTGTACCAAATGCACCGGGCACTTTGTGGTCCACACCTATGAATTGACCAAAGGCTATGTGTGCGGGTTGTGCGACATGCCGTCGCGTGCCGGCAAAACACGCGAGGCAGCATTGGAGGCCATTCGCGATACGGAACGCAGCGCGGAGCCTGACGCGTCTGTAGTCACGCAGTCTGCAGAAGTGTGTGCGCATGGCCAATTTCATGAAGACGACTGCGCCGGTCACGAAAATGCGCCCTTGGCCAGCACGGCAATAACAGCCCGGCGGCCAGAGCGGCAGCACGCACATGCTTGAATAGAGCCGGTTTTACCGGCTTGTTTGTTCAATGCTGCGCGCGTCCGCGTTGCTACATTGGGCGGGTCATTGATGCACGCGCTGCGCCCGGTTTTGCAGGCACAGGAATAGACCCGGCCCTTGCGGGCATCTCTTCGCAAGGCTTCACTCCTCTCCGGACCAAACCATGTTTGTCATTGTCGGCTGGGTTCTCGCGCTTGGATGCGTGTTCGGCGTGTTCATCGTCCACGGCGGCAACATTTCCGTTGTGCTCAAGGCACTGCCGTTCGAGATGGTCACCATCATGGGTGCAGCGATCGGCGCCTTTATCGCCAACAATCAGATGAAAGTGCTTAAGGCCTCCGTCAGGGGACTGGCGGACTGTTTCAAGGGCAGCAAATACACCAAGGCACGATTCATGGATTTGTTGGCTCTGTTGTTTGACATTCTGCAAAAGGTGCGCAAGGAGGGGCTGATGTCGATCGAGAAGGACATCGAAGACCCGGACAGCTCGGCGTTGTTCCAGAAACACGGTGCGGTGGGCACCGATCACCATGTAACTGAATTTGTCACCGACTATCTGCGCATGATGGTGTCGGGCAACCTGAATGCGCACGAGATCGAATCATTGATGGACAGCGAAATCGAAACCCATCATCAGGAAGCCCACGCGCCGGCGGCTGCGATCACGCGTCTTGCGGGCGGGCTGCCGGCCTTCGGCATCGTCGCCGCCGTGCTGGGAGTGGTCAACACGATGGGTTCTGTGGGGCAGCCCCCCGCCGTTCTGGGTGCAATGATCGGCTCGGCCCTGGTGGGTACCTTTCTCGGCATCCTGCTTGCCTACGGCATCTTCGAGCCGCTTGCCGGTCTGATGGAACAAAAAATAGAAGAAGCCGGCAAAGAGATGCAATGCATCAAAACCACGTTGCTAGCGAGCATGCAAGGCTACGCGCCACAAGTGGCAGTGGAGTTCGGGCGCAAGGTGCTGTACTCGACCGAGCGGCCCAACTTTGCCGAGCTCGAAGCCCATGTGAAGGGCAAAAAGTGATGCGCGCTCACTCCACGGTGTTTGGCGGCAGTTGGCGGTTGCCTGCTGAAAGAGCGCACCATGGCTGAAAAGGGCAAGGCGCTAGCGCCCATCATCGTCAAGAAAATCAAGAAGGCTGCCCACGCCCACCACGGCGGTGCCTGGAAAATCGCCTACGCCGACTTCGTGACCGCGATGATGGCGTTCTTTCTCCTCATGTGGCTGCTGGGCTCGACCACACAGGGCGACCTGAAGGGCATTTCAGACTATTTCAGTACTCCGCTAAAGGTGGCGTTGACGGGCGGCTCCGGCAGTGGTGATTCGACCAGCATCATCAAGGGTGGCGGCAAGGACATCACGCGTGACGCCGGTCAGGTCAAAAAGTCGGATCCGATAGACAAGCGCCAGCCCAATGACGCGGATCCGGCCGGGGAAGAGCAGGCGCGCGCAGAAAAGGTGAAGTTGAGCGGCCTGAAAAAGCGCATTGAAGATTTGATTGGTGCCAATTTGGCACTCAAACAGTTTGAAAGCCAGATCCGGCTTGATCTTACCAACGATGGGTTGCGTATCCAGATACTCGACGAACAAAACCGCCCCATGTTTGACAGCGGGCGCGCCGTACTCAAGGAATACACGCGCGACATCCTGCGCGAAATTGGCCGCGCTCTCAACGGAGTAGACAACCGCATTTCGCTGGCTGGTCACACCGACGCCACACCGTATTGGTCAGGTGAGCGTGGCTACAGCAACTGGGAGCTATCAGCCGACCGCGCCAATGCGGCGCGGCGCGAACTGCTCGCTGCCGGTGTCAGTGAACAGAAGATGCTGCGCGTGGTGGGCCTGGCTGCCTCGGTACCCTTGATCGAGCAGGATCCACTTGATGCGCGCAACCGCCGCATCAGCATCATCGTCATGAACAAGCGGGCCGAGCAGGCCATCACGCATCCTGATGTTGCCGGGCCGGCGTCATCACCCTCGCACTGATCTGGAGAATCACCATGGGTCACCCTGACCTTCAGATGATGATCATGGTTGAGCAGAAGGTCAAGCTGGTGGGCTCGAGCAGGATGGAACTGTTGATGTTTTAGCCCGGCGGCAACGAGTCGTTTGGTATCAACCCGTTCAAGGTGCGCGAAGTCTGAGCAACGATGCCGCTGCTACGCACGCCGCACGCCCGGCCCGGGGTCACCGGCGGCATCTCCCCGCGCGGCGCAGTTGAGCGGATGAATCTGGCCAAGAACAGCTCGCATTAGGTGGCCGCTGCGGTAGCGGGAATATCAGATGCGCCGGGCGAACAGACCATGAAGGCCTCGGTGCTGGCGCAGAGCGTTGAACGCATTTCGCGCACAACACAGAAGAACGATCGCGCAGTAGGCGCAGTGGACGCACAAGCGGGCAAGCTCAATGGGCTGGCGATATGCGTGAAGGCGTAATTGCAGGTTTCCGTTGGCAGCCTGTGCCGCATTGAGGAAGTGCTCCGCTAGAGCTGCGTAGCACATTTTGCGCCAGACAGATGCGCCAAGAGCCTTGGTGCAAGCTCCTCAAAGCCCGAAGGCTCTGAAGAGCGTTGATGGGAGAGGGTGGTGGCGGACTGCCTAGCGCATCGCGTGCCGCCGTTGCTGCCGGCTTGGCCGACTGGCGATCAGCGAAATCAGATCATCCTCGAACAGCTCCTCGTCAGCGGCATCAAGGTCTTCACTGATCTGCGCGTAGTCCGCCGCCTCGGCGAGCGCGGTGTTGGCGTAGAAGTCGTCGAGTGTTTCTCCGGTATAGCCAGACTGGTCAAACGGTTCCATTTGAATCTCCTTGACGGTTGGATCACTCAGACTTGCTGACGCGGATCTGATAGGTAACTTAAGGGAGTCCGAGTGGGAGACGCTGGCCCGCTCCGGGGCGCGGCGGCAGAGCGCCGCAACAGTTCCAATGTAGGAGGCTCGCAACCGACCCAATGCGGTGAACAGTCGAGGCAATCGGCCGCTATTTGAATGAAGGGATGCAGGGGGCGGCCTGAATAATCGAACCCTTGCCACCCCAAGCGGAGCGCCTTCCCGGCATTGCCCAGCATGGCCGAAGAACAGGATCAGGAACGGCACTTACCGGCGTCGCAAAAGCGTCTCGACGACGCCCGCGAACACGGGCAGGTGCCGCGCTCACGCGAGATGACCACCGCCGTGCTGCTGCTCGGCGCGGCGTCCATGTTCGCTGCCGGTGGCCCGCTGATGATGCATACGTCCAGTGAGTTTCTGGGCAACGCGCTCACGCTTTCACCAACGCTGGCATTTGACACCGCTGCCGCCATGCGCCGCAGTGCGGAGATTGGTGCGAGCGGCTTGCTGATTGCGGCACCGCTGCTTTTGCTGCTGTTTGTGATTGCGCTGTTGGCGCCACTGTTGATGGGTGGCTGGATGTTCACCATGGAACCGGCCCTGCCAGACTTTTCGCGGCTGGACCCGCTCAAGGGCTTGGTCAATCTGGTGTCATGGCAGGCGCTTGCCGAATTGGGCAAGGCCTTGGCGAAGGTGAGTCTGATCGGGTTGGCTGCGTATTTCGTACTGAGCGGGCAGCAGGCCGAGACCATGGCTTATCCGGGCATGGCACCGTCAGCCGCGTTGGCGGGCATGGGCGATTTGGTGGCGCAGGATTTTGTGCTGATCGCTACTGTGCTGCTGGCAGTGGCGCTGGCTGATGTGCCGCTCCAGTTGTGGCGGCATGGGCGCGGTTTGCGCATGAGCCTGGAAGAGGTCAAGCGCGAAGCGCGCGAGTCTGAGGGCGACCCGCAACTGAAGGCGCGCATCCGTCAGCGTCAGCGCGAAGGCGCACGCCGCCGCATGATGTCGGCGGTACCGAAAGCGGATGTGGTGGTTACCAATCCGACGCACTATGCGGTAGCTCTGTCGTACCAATCGTCGATGCGTGCGCCACGGGTAGTGGCCAAGGGCCGTGACGAGGTGGCAGCGAAAATTCGTGAAATCGCCGCAGAGCACGGCGTGCCGCTGCTCGAAGCCCCGCCCCTGGCGCGCGCACTCTATGCACACGCCGAAATTGAGTCGGAAATCCCGGCAGCGTTGTACAACGCAGTGGCACAGGTACTTGCCTATGTCTATCAGTTGCGTGCTGCCGTGGGGAACCGCATGCCCGCAGCCCCAGGCGAAATTGAGGTGCCGGCTGATCTTGATCCTTACAGCGCGGCGCATGATGAACGTCGGCAGATGCGTGGCATGCTTTCAGCAGGAGCCAAAGCGTGAGTGCAGTCTTGAGTCGAGATATCGTAGCTGCAGACGCGCCGGGCGGCGGTCTTGCCACCGGTCTCACAAGCAGCTTTACGGGCAGTCTTGCTGGCGGCCTGCCCGGTGCGGCGGCCTGGCGTCACTTCCCGTGGCGCACGCTGGCGGCGCCCCTTCTGGTCGTGATGATTATTGGCATGATGATTCTGCCGCTGCCGCCGATCCTGCTCGACCTCCTGTTTACGTTCAACATCGCGCTCTCCTTGATGGTGCTGCTGGCGGCGGTGTATGCCAACCGGCCACTTGACTTTGCGGCGTTCCCCTCAGTGCTGTTGTTGACGACGCTGTTGCGGCTATCGCTCAACGTTGCCTCCACCCGCATCGTGCTGCTCAATGGCCACACCGGCCCTGATGCTGCAGGCAAGGTGATTGAAGCCTTTGGCCATTTCCTGGTGGGCGGCAATTTCGCGGTAGGCCTCGTGGTGTTTGCGATATTGGTGGTGATCAATTTTGTGGTGATCACCAAAGGCGCAGGGCGCATCGCCGAAGTCAGTGCGCGATTCACACTCGATGCTATGCCCGGCAAGCAGATGGCGATTGATGCCGACCTCAACGCCGGCCTGATCAACGAGCAGCAGGCAAAAAGGCGCCGCGCCGATGTCGGCCAGGAAGCCGACTTTTATGGCGCGATGGACGGCGCCTCAAAGTTTGTGCGCGGCGACGCCATCGCCGGCATCCTGATTTTGTTCATCAACATCATCGGCGGCTTCGCCATCGGCATGCTGCAACACAATCTCTCCGCCGCGACGGCAGCCAACAATTACATCCTGCTCGCCATTGGCGACGGTCTTGTCGCGCAGGTGCCTGCGCTGGTGATCTCGATTGCAGCGGGCCTTGTGGTCAGCCGTGTCGGTGGCGGCGGCGACGGAACGGCTGGGGAGAGCGAAGACATTGGCTCGCAGATCGTGCGCCAGCTTGTCACCCATCCCCACACCTTGATGATTACCGGCGGCGTCCTCACCGCACTCGGGTTGATTCCCGGCATGCCGCACTTTGCCTTCATCCTGTTCGGCGCGGCTGCCGGGTGGTATGGATGGTGGCGCTCGCAGCATCCGGTGGTAAGCGCGGTGCTGCCTGCGCCAGTGGCGGCTGCTGCCGATGCAGGTGAAGCGACTTGGGACGATCTCGCGCCAGTCGATGTGCTGGGTCTCGAAGTAGGCTACCGCCTCATCTCGCTGGTCGACCGCAATCAGGATGGCGACTTGCTCAAGCGCATCAAGGCGATCCGCAAAAAGTTCGCAGGCGAAGCCGGCTTTCTGCCGCCGCAAATTCACATCCGCGACAACCTTGAGCTGCGTCCCGGTGCCTACCGCATCAGCCTCAAGGGTGTGATCGCTGGCGAAGGCGAGGTCTATCCGGGCATGTATATGGCGATCAATCCTGGCCGCGTCACCACCAACTTGCCCGGCATGCAGGCCACCGACCCGGCATTCGGTTTGCCGGCCACCTGGATTGAGGCAGCGCTGCGCGATCAGGCGCTCGCCGCTGGCTACACCGTGGTCGATGCCGGCACGGTGCTCGCAACCCACCTCAATCACCTGATGCAGACCCATGCCGCGGCCCTGCTCGGACGCGGCGAAGTGCAGGCCTTGATCGACCATCTCACGCGCATCGCGCCCAAGCTGATCGACGATCTGGTACCCAAGCAGGTGTCGCTGGCGGTGCTGCAACGCGTGTTGCAAAACCTGCTCGAAGAAGGTGTCCACATCCGCGATATGCGCAGCATCGCCGAGACTTTGGCTGAGGCGGTATCTGAATCGGCCACCGCGCCGGACGCGGCGGCGCTCAGCGCGCGCGTGCGCATTGCGCTCGGCCGCGCGATCATCCAGACCCATTTCGGCAGCGACCGCGATATTGAAATGCTGGTGCTCGACCCGGAGCTCGAACGCATGCTGGCGCAGCACGCGGGCAATGACGGTGCGTTGGTGATTGAACCGGGCCTCGCCGAAAACCTGATGCGCGAGCTCGGCGCCGCGGCACAGCGTCTTGAGGCGCTTGGCTTGCCTGCGGCCTTGCTGGTGCCGGACCGGCTGCGTGTACCGCTGGCACGCCTGGCGCGGCGCGCGATGCCACGCCTCAAAGTGCTGGCGCATGCCGAAATTCCGGAAGCCTGCTCGATTCGTGTCTCGGCCACGGTGGGCGCGCGTGCACCACTGCCTGCGTGAGCGACGCGCGCTGTCAAGCAACACACCAGAACACTGAGATGCCGCATTGCCAAACAATCGCCGTGCCAATGAATCATCACGCAATCGAAACGAGTCCATGAAACATCTCGACGTAAGAGGGAGTCTTCCATGCAGATGAAAAAGTTCATCGCCGCCACGGCGCGCGAGGCCATGCGCAAGATGAAGGCTGATCTCGGCAACGAGGCCTACGTGATCTCAAATCGCAAGACTGCACAAGGCATCGAGATTCTCGCCATGGCCGGTAACGCGATGGAGCACCTGACTCAGAGCGCCCAGGGTGCGCCGCCGCGTGCGTCGGTACGCACCCAAGAGGCCATGCCGGCAGCAGGCAGCGCGCTGGCGGCACCGCACAAGACCTTGCGCGACATCGCTGTGCGCATTCCAGCCGCTGCGCTGGCCGCGCGATTGGATTCGGCACAAGCGCCGCGAACGGCGATGACCGCGCAAAAGGTGCAAGCTGCCAGTGCCAACACACGGCGGGTAGCGGCTGCGGCTGCCACTGCAGACGGGCCTGCAGAAACGCTCGCAACCGCAATTCGCAACGATCCAAGCGTAGCTGCGCCGGTCAGCGAACAGCGCCTGCTGGACGAATTCCGTTCGATGAAGAACCTGCTGGAGTCACGTTTGTCAGCGATTGCCGGCCACGCCGCTGCTGCGCCCCGTCCGCTTGCGGTGACCTTGTGGCGCGAATTGACGCTGGCTGGATATTCACCGGGCATCGCGCGGGCAATCAGCAGCCGCGTGCCCGATGATTTTGGCGAAACCGAGGCGCGTCAGTGGTTGCGCGACGTGCTTGCGCGAAATCTGCATTGCGCGCTGCCGGAAAATGATCTCGTCATGCGCGGTGGCATCTACGCGCTCACCGGCCCAACCGGGGTCGGTAAGACCACGACTGTGGCCAAGCTCGCTGCGCGTTGCGTGGTCAGGTACGGCGCAGCATCTCTCGGGCTGGTGACGACGGATGGCTATCGCATCGGTGCATTCGACCAGCTTGAAATATACGGGCGCATCCTAGGGGTGCCGGTGCATGCCGCGCAGACCGCCTCTGACTTGGAAGCCGTGCTCGCCGCGTTACGCGGCAAGCGGCTGGTGCTGATCGATACCGTGGGCATGGGCCAGCGCGATGCCCGGCTCGAAGCGCACATGGATTTGCTCAATGTCGCGGGGGTGCGGCGCGTGCTGTTGCTCAATGCAGTGGCGCAGGCCGAGACGCTTGACGATGTTGTGCGGGCCTACTTGCAAGTGGGGCAGGTGGGGCAAGTCGGGCAGATGGCGCAGGCGGGCGGCCAACATCCCCCTCAGCTTGCCAGCACAGGCATTGGGGCGCGCCAGCCGGTGATTCTCACCAAGCTCGACGAGGCGGTGAAGCTTGCGCCCGTACTCGACGCCTGCACGCGGCACGCGCTGGAGATCCAGTACATCACCAGCGGGCAGCGCGTACCGGAAGACATTCATCAGGCCAACGCGCGTGCGTTGGCGCACCGCTCGTTGCATGCGGTGACCAGCGGCGCGTTCATGGTTACAGAGCACGAGTGGGCAGCGCACGAACTGCCCGCCACCGCACGCCCCGCTGGCACTGTGGAGATGCATTGAGCATGAATCGCGCACTGGCAACTTCCGCTTTCGCACGGCCCCGGCCCGTTGACCGTAGGGCGCCGCCGCTGGACCAAGCCACAGGATTGCGGCACCTCCTTGGTGGTGCCTCACCGCAACTGCCCTCTTTCGTCAAGGCACAGCGGCACCTGCGCGTACTGGCGGTGACGGGTAGTGCGGCGCAAACGGGCAAGAGTGCGATCGTGGCCCAGTTGGCGCAGCACGCTTCTGTGTCCGAGCGCGTCCTGGTGCTCGATCAGACTGCCAATGAAATTGCCCGCCATGCGGGTGTGACAACGCGGCACGACCTGTTTGATCTGCTGAGCGGCCGCCTTGATTTTGACGCAGTGGCGGTGTCAAGCGGTAACTGGAGGCTTTTGCCCGCGCAGCGCGGATTGCGCAAGCTGGCAGAGGCGGGCACCAAAGAAGAAGAATTGCTTTGCGCGTTTCTGCGTCTGCACGATCCGGTGTCGCTGTTGTTGGTCAACCTTGACGATCAAGCGCATGCTCCGTTGCCGGTGGGCGCAAGTGGCGGCGAAGTGCTTCTCGTCACTACGCCTGGACAGGCTGCGATAACCGCTGCCTACGCACGCATCAAGGCATTGGGCCGTGATGCTGCGCGCCGCAGCGACGGTTTGCCGTGCACACCCGCCACGATTCGCGTGCTGGTCAACGGCGCGAGCCACTACGCCGATGCGCGCCGCGTGTTTCGCGTGCTGGCTGACACCGCACGCAATTTTTTGGATGTCGAACCCGTATACGCGGGCTTTCTGCCGCCTGACCGCGGCGGCATGCCATTCGGTACCAATCGCCACGTGCCGGCACCGGCCTGCGCCGCTGCCCTGGCGCGGCTTACGACAGCCGCACGTTCCTGGCACCTGGCCGAATACAAATTGCCCGACACGGGCGGCGTTGAATAAGGAGTCATTCCATGTATACCGCGTCCGGCTCGATAGCGCACAGCCAACACGACCCCAGCCACTCAGTGCAGCAATTCGCACCGCTGGTGCACAAGATTGCCCATCACATGCAGGCGCGCCTGCCGGCGTCGGTGGCGGTCGATGATTTGATCCAGGCAGGCATGCTTGGATTGCTCGACGCGCTTGGACGCTTTGAAGACGGGCAGGGCGCGCAATTTGAAACCTATGCCTCGCAGCGCATTCGTGGTGCGATGCTCGATGAACTACGGCACAACGATTGGCTGCCGCGCGGCGTGCGCAAAACACAACGTGAAATCGAGGCGGTGCTCAGACGCGTCGAACAGCGCCTTGGGCGCAGCGCGGGCGAGAGCGAGATTGCCGCAGAGATGGGCGTTGATGTACGCCATTACCAGGAAATGCTTGCCGAAGCACGCGGCGGCCAATTGGTCTATTACTCCGAATACGACGGCGATGGTGAAGGCAGCGATCCCTATCTCGACCGTCACTGTGCCGTTCACGACGCCGATCCGGGCGAACAACTTGGCGACGCACGCTTTAAAGCGGCGCTGATCGACGCCATCGACGCGCTGCCGGAGCGCGAGAAAATGCTGATGGGCCTCTACTACGAGCAGGAACTGAACTTCCGCGAAATTGCGGCGGTGCTGGGCGTGACCGAGTCGCGGGTGTGCCAACTGCACAGCCAGTCGGTGGCGCGCCTGCGCACGCGTTTGAAAGACTGGTGACGCGAGCAGATAGTCAAGCGTGAGTCGCGCAAGCACACTGCAAGATTGGCTTAGAATTATCGGCTGCCCAAATCTGGCAGGTCTGGTGGGTCTGGCGGCGCCCCGCTTTATTGCGTGCGGTGTTCCGTATGCCGCAAGTGGAGGAAACATGGCCGTAGCGCGGGACGAGTTGCTGGCGCAAGACGGGCAGGACGAGCCGTCGTTTGCCGCCTGGCTGATCGAGGCAGTGCTGCTCGCGCTCGGTGTGCTGGTGGCGATTACCGCACTCTCGGTATTCTTGATGACGGTGGACGTGACGGCGCGAGCCCTGCTGCCAGTATTGGCCATTGCAGCGGGTGGATTGTTGTCCGGCGCACTGCTGCTGCGCCGTGCTTCACAAGCGCAGTGGCGCGCACAGGACAGCAGTTCGCGGCTGCGCGGTATGCTCGACCGTGCGCCCGATGGCATTGTGCTGCTCGACGCAACAACCGCGCGGCGGCTCTATGTCAATGCATCTGCTGCGCGCCTGTTCGGTTTGACGGTGGCGGAATTGAAGTCGGTACCGATGGAAAGCATCAATGTGCCGACCCAAGCCAACGGCGAGTCCGCACTGGTGCAAAGCCGCCGTCTGCTGCGCCACGCGCTGGCTGGCGAGGATGTGCAGGCTGACTGGCGATTCCGGCGTGCCGATGGGTCCGAGTTTCCTGCGCGCTTGGGGTTGACGCGCATTCCGGGCAAGGGAAGCCTGGTGCGCGTAAGCATTTCCGACTTGTCCGTGGAGGTGACGCTTGAGGCTTCGCGGCAAAGCGCCGAGGCGCGCATTCGAACCCTGGTCGACAACGCGCCCGATGGCATCGTGCTGGTGGAACCATTGACCCATTTGATTCGTTACGCCAATCGTGCGGCGGCGCATTTGCTGCGTGCCGATGCGGCACGTCTGCCAGGGCAGCGCATCACTGTAGCGGCGGTCAACCCCCAGCCTGGCGGCCTCGATCCGCAGGCGCTTCTCGTATTGATGGAGCGCGAGGTGATGGCTGGCCGTGAATCGGTGCGGCGCTGGCGCCTGCGCCGCCTCGACGGAGTGGAAATCAACGCTGAAGTGCGCGCCCTTTTGCTGCCCGGCGAGGAAGGGCTGTTCCGCGTCAGCCTGATCGACCTCACCGCGCAAGATGAACTGGGCGAATCAGCCGCACGCGCTGAAGCTGCCCTGCGTGCCGGCGAAGCGCGTTTCCGCCATCTGACACACATCTCCGCTGATTGGTACTGGGAGACGGACGCCAGCAGCTGCTTTACATTGATTGATGGCGGCGGCGAGGAACAACGTGCGCAGCAGCGAGTGTTGATTGGCCGCGCTCCGTGGGACATTGCGCGTTTCGTGCCGTTGGATCTGGGTTGGGAAGAAGTACGAACTGCACAGCTGGCGCGCCAACCTTATCGCCAGACGATACGGTACCGGAAGCCTGGCATGCACGAAGAAGAAGGCAGAGTGCTCGAAATTGCCGCAGATCCGATATTGGACCCAACGGGGGCATTTGTGGGTTATCGCGGCGTCGGGCGCGACGTGACCGAGCGTTTTCGTACTCTGGAGCGTTTGCGCCGCAGCGAAGAGACTGCAGTTAGCCTCGCCGCGGCAAACGCAATCGTCCTGCACCATCGCGATCTGACCGTGAACAGCATGCCGGTCGCGTTTATGGTGCGCGATGCGGAGCACCGCATCATCAGTTGGAATCCTGAGGCGGAACGCATGTTTGGCTTTTCCAGCACGGAAGCAATCGGAAAGCAGTCCAATGAGCTACTCTTGCCAGTTGAGTTGCGTGACGCGGTGCGCGCGCAGCACCAAGCGATACGCGAGGGTACTCAGAACACCACCCTGGTGGTCAGCAACATTACCAAATCGGGCGCGCGAATTCTCTGCGAGTGGCGCAACGCGCGCATTACGGGGAGCAACGGCGAATTTGTCGGTTCCATCGGCATGGCGCTCGACATTACCGCGCGCAAACGCGCCGAAGAGGCCTTGCTTGAGAGCGAGGAACGCTTGCGCCGTTTGGTGAGCCTCTCGTCCGATTGGGAGTGGGCGCAGGACGAACACTTTCTGTTCACGCACGTGGGCGAGTTGCAAGGCGAACACGGCAGGCCGGTCTCTGCTTCCGTTGGGCGGGCGCGCTGGGACAACCCCTGGCTGCGACCGATTGGATTTACCTGGGAGGAGCACCGTGCGCTGCTCGAAGCCCATCAACCGTTCTCGCATACCTTGTTTGAATTCACCGACCCAGCGGGGCAACGCTTCTACTGGGCCATTCGCGGTGAACCGGTATTCGACAGTGCTGGTCAATTCAGAGGCTACCGGGGCGTCGGCACTGACATCAGTACGCGCTATCGGTATGATGCATTGCGCTTGGGCGAGCGCGCGCTGTTTGAAGGCATGGCGCAGGGCGCAACGCTGCCCGCGTTGTCGACGATGCTGGCGCAGACGCTGTGCGGCGTCTTGGAGCGCGACAGCGCTGTGATCATCAAGGAACACCGTCACATCAGGCTGCAGCGGCTCGGCACACACGGAGTACGTCCTGGCTGGAGCACGGTGCTGGAGCACACCCTGACATTGGACGTGGACCCCACCACCTGTGGTGAAGCGGCCCGCACCGGCGGCATCTGCGTGGCCGCCGACGCAGCCAGCGAACCGCGCTATGCCGGCATGCGCGATCAGATCATCGCCCTCGGAATTGGCGCCACTTGGTCCATGCCGGTGATCGGCAATGATGGCGTGGTGATGGCGACCATTGGGGTGGCCTGCCCCGCTGCCGGTGCGCCTTCTGGGCAGGACACCGAATTTGCCAAAACGGTGGCGCGCCTGACTGAATTTGTGCTCAACCGTTTTCGCTCGGCGGAGGCGGTGCGTGAAAGTGCCGAGCGCTACCGCCGCCTGGTTGAACAGTCTCAGGAGGGTGTGCTGATACACGATTGGGGCATTGTCGAGTACGCCAATCCCGCATTTTTGTGCATGGCAGGCGCGGCGCGCATGGAAGACCTCGTGGGTATGCATGTGGTAAAGCTCTACGCCAAAGCGTCGCAGGTGCGTGCACAGGAACGTCTCGCGCGCCTGCGCGAGGCGGAAGGGTCTCTCGGCTTTACCGAGATGACGTTGCAGCGGCTCGATGGCGGCTTGGTGGAGGTGGAAGTGGCTGCCAATGTGTTCGAGTTGCACGGACGGCGCATGGTGCAGTCGCAGTTCCGCGACATCAGCGCGCGCAAATTCACCGAGCGTGAAATCCTCAACATGAACGAGGAGCTCGAACAGCGCGTGTCAGAGCGCACCAGCGAACTGAGTGTGGCAAACCGCGAACTGGAGGCATTTTCATACACCGTTGCGCACGACTTGCGCGCACCGCTGCGCGCGATCGACGGTTTTTCGCAGTTGCTCAAGGCTGATTTGGGCGGGGCCCTCACCACCGACACGCAACGCGATCTCGATGCCATCAGCACCAGCGCGCGGCGCATGGCCGATCTCATCAACGGCCTGCTCGATTTCTCGCGCGTAGGCCGTCACGAACTCAACCGGCGGCGCGTCAACATGCAGGCTTTGGCGGAAAGCGTTAGTGCCGAAATGGCGGAAGACCATCCGGTGCAGGTTCAAATCGGTCGCCTACCGGAAGTGCATGGCGATTCGATAATGTTGCGTCAGGTGTGGGCCAACCTGATTGGCAACGCGGTCAAATTCAGTGCCAAAAAAAGCGCGCCGCGCGTCACCATCGAATGTGTGGTTGAGGCAGGAGAGGCGCGCTTCGCCGTAGCCGACAATGGCGACGGCATCGACATGGCCTACGCGGACAAGCTGTTTGGGGTATTTCAGCGCATGCACAGCGCCGAGGAGTTTGAGGGCACCGGCGTGGGCCTGGCAATCGTCAAGCGTATAGTGGAGCGTCACGGTGGCCGCGTCTGGGTGCAATCGGCGCCCGGGGCCGGGGCGCGTTTTTTCTTCACCCTGCCCGTGTCAGGTGTGAACGCAGTGGATGCTGTGGCCGGCACCGTCGCCAGCGCGGCGGCGGCCACGATTGAAATGAAAGGCTGATATGCGCCAGGCGCCCACGATATTGCTGGTCGAAGACAACGCCAGTGATGCTGATCTGGTGATCCGTGCGCTCAAGCGCCATGGCGTGGCGGCGCGTGTCGATCGCGCCCATGATGGCGTTGAAGCCCTTGGCTATTTGAGCGCCGCAGCCGAGCAGGGTCCTGCGGCGCTGCCGCAGTTGGTGTTGCTCGATTGCAAGCTGCCCAAGCTCACTGGCATCGAGGTGTTGGCGCGGGTGCGCGCTGATCCGCGCATGGTGAATCTGGTGGTGGTGATGCTGACGTCATCGCAGGAACCGAGTGACTTGGTGGCTGCCTATGCGGCCGGTGTCAACAGTTTTGTGGTCAAGCCGGTTGAGTTTGAGGCGTTTTTCGATGCCATGGGCCGCTTGGCCCACTACTGGCTGGCGCTCAACCAGCGGCCGCCAGTGGACTGAAACGGTTGATCCAACCGTCCTTGCCCTGCGTTGGCCTACACGCTCACCCGCATTGACGGCATGACCTGCCGTTGCGCAGCGCCGCCTGAGCGGTCATACACCCGCGCCTGACCGGCGCTATGCAGCAGGCCATTCCATCGGCTTTGCAGGTATTGGCCGTAACGCTCGATGGCGTGGGTGTGTGCCTGATGGCGGCGTGCGATCTGCGTGCAGGCAGCGCGTACGCTGCGCCACATGCGTTGCAAAGCCGCATCATTCGAGAGATGGATCAACGACGAGATCGCCGTGGCATTTGGTGCCGCGGAACTGCTTCCCAAAGTGCGGTTGAACAGTTCAGCGCGGGCCCGCGTGGCTGCCTGCAACTGTCCGGCAAGGCGCGCACGGCGCAGCGCCAGCGCTTCAATGGCGTGGCTGGCGGTCTCCGCATCGCTGGCCGCTTGCACTGCGAGCACACGCTCTTCCTCGTTCAGGAGCGCGTGCATCTGGCGTAGCAATGCCAACTCGGCCGCCAGTGCATCAAGCGCGGCGGCAGTGTCAAGTCTGGGCGGGCGCAATGCGATCACGCGGTCACGCGGCCATCAATGCGTCATCAATGGGCACGGCCAACCAGTTCGTTGACACTGGTCAGAAGCTTATGGGCCACCATCGCCGAATCAACCTGAAATTCGCCATTGCGGATCGCATCCTTGATGCGTTCGACTTTGGCTGCGTCGAATGGCCGCACGTCCGGCACGGAGACCGTCACCGGGCCAGGAGCCGGCCTGGGAGCGGCTTGCAGGCCGGCTACTGTCACGCCGGCCAGTGCGCCCGGCGTTGTTCGTGCTGCTTCACCCGTAGTTGCGCCCGGGTTTACGTCCTTGGCAACGCCCTTGGCGGGTGCAGGACGCAAAGCGTCAAGCCGGTTGGTGTCAGTCAGACCATTGATTTTCATGGTGGATCTCCTGGGTGGCAAAGCCGCAGCCTTGCGTGGGCCGCAGATGGTTTGCCCTCTCTAACGGCAGTCCGTGCGCAATCTTGAGGTATTTTTTCAATTAATTGAAGTGTGTTTGCGATGGGCACATGCAAATTGTTGCGGAGCGCGCCCGGCGCACGCCGATTCGCCTATTTCATGTCGACTACGCGGCCGGCTCGCGCAATGCCTTGCACCACACGGCCGGAATTGGTCTGGACGCGCACTGGCTGGCCGTCAGCGGCGTTGGCGAGCGCACGACCATCCGAGGCGATGATGAATCCCGCGCCTTTGAACACCAGTTGTACGGTGTCGCCCGCGCCCACTGCGGGCGGCGCGCGGAAGGATTCCTGACGCAACACCTGGCCGTTGCCAATCATGTGTGCTGCCGTTTTGCCGTCTATTTGTGTGGCATGAGTAACCACCACACCGCTCTGGCGCGTAAGGTCGACTTCCTCTTCGCGCACGTCGAGCGCGCTCGCAGTGTCCCCCGGTTGCAGTACGCGCGCCGCCACAAGGGCGCGCGCAAACACCTTGACATCGATGGGCAGGAACACATTCCATCCAGCGGCGTCCAGGCACTTGAGACCAATTGAGCCGCGCCCCCACAAGCGCGTGCCTTGGGGCACATAAGGCTCGACCCGTGCACAGGGTGCCAGGCGCATGCGCTCGTCCAGCGCGCCAACGCTGACCTCGACCCGGCCCGGTAAGCCGGTAGTGGCCTGCTCAAGATAGAGCTTGATCGACTCGGCCGCGGCTGCGCCCTGCGCGGGCGCTGAGCGCGCTTTCAGTGGTGCGGCACATACAAACATGGCGGCAATCACCAGGCCTTGGGCAAACCAGAGTGGGACGGGGTTGCGTGGATTCATGGCCATTCTCCAGCGGGCGGGAAACGTTCTCCAAGAGTTCTCCACGATACCCTCCGCGATCGGCAGGGAGTGTGCGATCAGGCAGGTAATTGCCGCGTTGTTTCGCAGATGGCGCGCCGGCTGCGTTTGCTCCAATCATCCTGCGCTGAAGAAGGGCCGCCAGACTGGCAACACAGTCAGGCAGCCCAGGCAGGCAATGCAAGCAGCGCGGGCAACACTGGGAACACCGGCAACACAGGAGAGCACGCCATGATCGGAATGCTGGACCAATCACTGCAGTTCAACGGTGCCGCGCTGCGCTTGCGCGCCGAGCGCCAGCAGGTGCTTGCGGCCAATATTGCCAACGCTGACACACCCGGTTTCAAGGCCGCCGATTTCGATTTCGGTCGCGCGCTTGAAGATGCCGCGCGCGGCGGATCGGGACCTGCCGGCCGCGGCCTCGCAGCCAGCGCGCCCGGGCACATCGGCGGCGCTACGTCCTCCACGTCCGCTTTGTTGGCCTTCCGCACCCCGGTGCAGGGATCGATTGACGGGAACAGCGTCGAGATGGACTCTGAACGTGCGCGTTTCGCCGATAACGCGGTGCGCTATGAAGCCTCGCTCAAGTTTCTTAACGGCCAGATCAAGACGATCTTGAGCGCGATTCAGGGTTGAGCGGAGACTATTAGGCCATGTCACTTTTCAATGCATTCAGAATTGCCGGCAGTGGCGCGGTGGCACAAGGCCAGCGCCTCAATGTGGTGGCGAGCAATCTGGCCAATGCCGACAGCGTCGCCGGGCCGGATGGCCAGGCCTATCGCGCACGCCAGGTGGTGTTTGAAGCGGTTGGCCTCGATGCCGCTGGCGGCGCCACCACGGGTGGTGGCATGGGGGCCAACGGTGGCGCGCAGTCTGTGCGGGTGCGTGACGTCATCACCGACAGCTCAGCGCCGCGCCGTGTACACGACCCCAAGCATCCGATGGCGGACCCCGAAGGCTACGTCAACATGCCCAATGTGAGCGCTGCTGAAGAGATGGTCAACATGATTTCCGCCGCGCGCTCGTATGAGTCAAACATTGAAGTCATGAATACCGCAAAGACCCTGCTGCAAAAAACGCTGCAACTAGGCAGCTAGATTACGGAGTATTGCCATGAGTACCACCGTCATTTCTTCCACACAGGCCGCCGCCAGCGCCAATCCGTTCGCCACACTGGCCAGTGGCGGCACGGGCACCACAGGCAACGCAACTTCTGCATCCAGTGCAAGCCAGGATCGTTTCATGACCTTGCTGGTTGCGCAGATGAAAAACCAGGATCCGCTCAATCCGATGGACAACGCGCAAGTCACCAGCCAGATTGCGCAAATCGACACGGTCAAGGGCATTGCCCAACTCAACGAGACGGTGCAAAAACTGCTGGGCAACACGGACGCAGCGCAGTCGCTGCAAGCAACGGCACTGTTGGGGCATACGGCGCTGGTGGAAGGCAAATCAATTGAACTGACTGCGACCGGGGCTGCCGGCGGATTTGATCTCACGTCGCCCGCCGACGATGTCAAGGTCACGATTACTTCCCCAGCAGGTCAGGTCGTGCATCAGGCGTCGCTCGGTGCCATGACGGCGGGAATTCACAGCTTTGCCTGGGACGGCAAGTCCGATGCGGGAGCAGCAGCCACGCGGGGGGCCTATACCTTCAGCGTCAGCGCACTGGCTGGCGGCAAGAGCAGTGCCGCTGCGTCACTCGCAGCCTTGCGCATCGAGGGCGTCACGCCCGGCACGGCGGGTGCCAGCGGCACCAGCCTGCAACTGCGCGGCGGCGGCACGGTGCAAATGAACCAGATTCGCCAACTTTTCTAAGGGAGCAGCACATGAGTTTCCAGCAAGGCTTGAGCGGCCTTAACGCCGCCGCCAAAAATCTCGACGTGATTGGCAACAACATTTCCAATTCGAACACCATCGGTTACAAGGGAAGCGAAGCGCAATTTTCCGATGTGTTTGCCAGTTCCGCAGGCGGGTCTTCGGGCACCAGTGTCGGCATCGGCACTGCGGTGAGCGCAGTGCGTCAAACCTTTGGCCAGGGCAATATTTCGGTGACCAGCAACCCGCTCGATCTGGCCATCAATGGATCGGGCTTTTTTCGCATGGACACCAATGGCAGCGTGACTTACACGCGCAACGGCCAGTTTTCGCTCGACAAAAGCGGTTACATCGTCAATGCGGCGGGCCAGAACGTGACCGGATTTCCCGCCACGCCGGGAGGCACGGTGACCACTGCCACACCGGTCAAGCTGCAGGTATCGGCGGCGGATTTGGTGCCATTAGCCAGTACGCAAGCAACGGCAGGCGTCAATATGGACTCGCGCGTGACTGCATTGCCGTCGGCGGGATTCAACATCAACGATCCGGCCACCTACCACGGTGCCACCTCGATGTCAGTCTATGACTCACTGGGTAACTCGCACATCATGTCGTTGTATTTCGTCAAAACGGCGGCCAATAGCTGGGACGCCTTCGCCGGCAGCAACGGCACGCAGGTGGGTACGGGCGCGGTAGGGTCGCTGACCTTCACTACCGGCGGCGCCTTGTCGAGCGGCTCGCCGTTCGCGTTGACGCTGCCCGTCACAACCGGAGCGGCACCGATATCGATCAGCCTTGACATGAACGGTACCACGCAATTTGGCAGCAACTTTGGCGTGAACACGCTCTCGCAGGATGGCTATGCGGCAGGCAAGATCACCGGCTACTCGGTCGGCAGCGACGGGATCGTCCAAGGGCGTTACTCAAACGGGCAGACCCGTGCCCAGGGGCAGGTGGCGCTGGTGTCCTTCACCAATCCGCAAGGGCTGCGCTCGCTGGGTGCCAATCAATGGGGTGAAGCGCCAGATTCAGGTCCGGCCCTTACCGGCGCACCCGACACCGGCAACCTTGGCGTGCTGCACTCGGGTGCACTCGAGGATTCCAACGTCGATCTCACAGCGGAACTGGTAGACATGATCACCGCGCAACGCGTCTATCAGGCCAACGCGCAGACCATCAAGACGCAAGACTCGGTATTGCAGACGCTGGTCAATCTGCGTTGACGTGACGTCGACACTGTTCTGCAGATTGTCCTGATCACCGCTGCCGTTCTCATCCTCACCTGCGCGCAAGGATCGCCACCATGGACCGCATGATCTACACCGCCATGACCGGTGCCAAAACCCTGATGCAGCGGCAGGATGTGCTCGCCAACAATCTGGCCAACGTCAATACAAATGGTTATCGCGCCACCACCACGGCGTTTCGCGTCGCGCCCGTCACCGGGCCTGGGCTGCCAACGCGCGCCTTCGCGGTTGAGTCCACCACCGGCGCTGATTTTTCGCCAGGCACGATCCAGACCACCGGGCGCCCGCTCGACATGGCAGTGCAGGGTGCGGGCTGGTTTGCGGTGCAGGCGCTCGATGGCACTGAGGGCTACACGCGCAATGGCGTGTTTGATCTGAGCGAGCAAGGCACGCTGCAAACATCGAGCGGCCAGGCGGTGCTGGGCGATGGCGGGCCAATTACCGTGCCGGCCGGCCATCGCGTCGAGGTAGCTGCTGACGGCACGCTCTCGGCGGTCTCTGCGGCGAACAACAAGAGCGTGATTTCGCTCGGTCGTCTCAAGCTCGTCAACCCCGAGGCCAATGCGCTTACGCGCAGCGGCGATGGCCTGTTTCGCATGCGTGATGGCGGTTCACCCGATGCCGACCCGCGCGTGCGCGTGGCCGGTGGCGCGGTTGAAGGCAGCAACGTCAACGCGGTCGAAGCCATGGTCGGGATGATCAGCCTGGCGCGACAGTTTGATACCCAAATGAAACTCTTGCAGGCAGCTGAAGGCAATGCACGCAAGGCCACGCAATTGCTTGCCGTCAACGGCTAATGACCCGGCTGCACGTGAAATGACGACTGAAGCGTCAGGAATGGAGACAGAAACATGATTCGCTCCCTGTGGATTTCCAAAACCGGGCTGGACTCGCAGCAGACCCAGCTCGATGTCATCTCCAACAATCTCGCCAACGTGAGCACCAACGGCTTCAAGCGCTCACGCGCGGTGTTTGAAGACTTGCTGTATCAAACCGTGCGACAGCCCGGCACCCAGTCATCGCAAACCAGTCAGGTGCCCACCGGCTTGCAACTGGGCACGGGGGTGCGCCCGGTGGCGACCACACGCATGTTTACCCAGGGCAATCTGCAGGCGACCGGCAACAATCTGGACCTCGCGATCAACGGCCAGGGATTTTTCCAGGTACAAATGCCCGACGGCACGGTGGGTTACACGCGTGATGGCAGCTTTCACCGCGACAGCCAGGGCATGCTTTCCACCTCGAACGGTTTTCACGTGCAGCCCGCGATCACGATTCCCGCCAACGCACTCAACGTGGCGGTAGGGCAGGACGGCACCGTCAGCGTGACGGTGCCCGGCAGCGCTGCGCCGCAGACCATCGGCACGCTGCAACTGGCCAACTTCATCAATCCAGCCGGCCTCGCCGCGCACGGGCAGAATATCTATCTCGAATCTGCCGCGTCGGGTACGCCGCAGACCAGCGCACCAGGGCTTAACGGTACCGGCGTACTTAATCAGGGCTATGTCGAAACCTCAAATGTCAACGTCGTCGAAGAATTGGTATCAATGATCCAGACCCAACGCGCCTACGAGATCAATTCAAAGGCGATCCAAACCTCAGACCAGATGTTGCAGCGCCTGTCGCAACTCTAGGAGCGATTCAATTGAGACCTCATTCAATCATGACGCGCCACGCTGCGCTCTGGCAATGGCTGCATGATGTGGCGCTGCCGGTAGTGTTGATTGTGTCACTCGCGTATTTTGCGATGGCCTGCACGCCGCTGCCGCGCGTCGCGGTGCAGGAGCCAACCACGGCCAAAGCGCCACCGCTACCGCGGGTAGCCGTCGCCAATGGCGCCATTTATCAGGCGGCAGCTTACCGCCCCATTTTTGAAGATCCGCGTCCGCGCTTTGTGGGTGACATTCTCACCATCAACATTAGCGAGAAATTCAGCGCCAGCCAGCAGAAAAACACCAGCACCAGCAAGGTCGGCAGCGTGGCCACCGACCCCACCAACATTCAATTGCCGATCGGCATTTTCCAGGGTCTCAACGGTATTGGCGTCTCGGGTGGTTCGTCCAACAAGTTTGATGGCAAGGGCAGCACTGCCAGCGACAACTCGTTTACTGGCACGATTACCGTGACGGTGATAGATGTGTTGCCCAACGGCAACATGGTGGTGTCGGGCGAAAAGCAGATCGGCAATAACCAGCAAGTCGAGACCATCCGCTTCTCTGGTGTGGTCAATCCGATCACCATTCTGGCAGGCAATGTCGTGAGCTCAGCGCAAGTGGCCGATGCGCGTATCGAGTTGCGCGGCCAAGGTGCTGTCGACGAGGCGCAAGTGTTGGGCTGGCTCGGCCGTTTCTTTCTCTCCTTCCTGCCGTTTTGATCATGCTGCTGCCCAACTCAGAACAAATCGGCATGGCCAAGATGCTCAAGTGGCTGGCATCGATCCTGGTGCTCTGCACCTTGCTGATGCTCGGCATTTCACAGGCGCGCGCCGAGCGCATCAAGGACCTTGCCAGCGTGCAGGGCGTGCGCAGCAATCAGTTGCTCGGCTACGGCATTGTGGTGGGCCTCGACGGCAGCGGCGACCAGACCACGCAAACGCCATTCACCGTGCAGAGTCTGACCACCATGCTCGGCCAGCTTGGCATCAATTTGCCGCCAGGCAGCAACCTGCAATTGAAAAACGTCGCAGCGGTGATGGTGACGGCGCAGCTGGCCGCGTTCGCTCAGCCGGGGCAACAACTCGATGTCACGGTGTCGTCGATGGGCAATGCGAAGTCGTTACGTGGCGGTACGCTGCTGCTCACACCGCTCAAAGGTGCGGACGGGCAAGTTTATGGTCTGGCGCAAGGCAACGTGGTGGTGGCAGGAGCGGGCGAATCGGCGGCAGGCAGCAAGGCGCAGATCAATCATTTGGCGGCGGGGCGCATCCCCGGCGGCGCGACGGTTGAGCGAGCCGTGGCAACCTCATTTGCGCTGGGCGATGTGCTGCGCCTTGAACTGCACGCCCAGGACTTCGGCACCGCGCGGCGCATGGTTGAAGCGATCAATGCGAATCTGGGCGACGGCACCGCGCAGGCACTCGACGCGCGGGTGATCCAGGTGCGCGCGCCCGTTCCCTCCGACGAGCGCGTCGGCTTTATGGCGCGCCTCGAAAATCTGAATGTCAATGTCGTCACAGCGGCAGCCAAGGTGATCGTCAATGCGCGCACCGGCTCGATAGTAATGAATCAGTCCGTCACACTCGATGCGTGTGCGGTGGCGCACGGCAATCTCTCGGTGACAGTCAATACAACGCCGGTGATCAGCCAGCCTTCGGCGCTTTCACAGACCGGCCAGACCGTGGTGTCAGAGCGCGCCGATATTCAGATCAAACAGGATGGCGGCAAGATGGTGCTGCTCGAAGCCGGCGTGAAACTGGCGGACGTCGTCAAGGCTCTCAACTCACTCGGCGCCACGCCGCAGGATCTGCTGGCCATTTTGCAGGCGATGAAAGCCTCGGGTGCGTTGCGTGCCGAGCTGGAGATCATTTGATATGGATGCGCGTGTTGATGCCAGCATGGCTCGGTCTGCATTGTCGGTGCCAGCCGCAGGCGCGGTGCCCGGCGCGCGCTTCGCACTCGATCCGGCCAGTCTCAACGAACTGAAGCGCAAGTCGCGCGATGGCGGCGGCGAAGCGCAGGGCAAAGCATTGCGTCAGGCGGCGGGCCAGTTCGAAGCCGTATTCATGAACATGTTGCTCAAGAGCATGCGCGAAAGTCTGCCCAAAGAGGGCGTGCTCGATAGCGAATCGACGCGCAGCTTCACCGGCATGTATGACATGCAGATTGCGCAAAAGCTGGCGGATAAAGGCGTGGGCTTGGCCGATATGATCGTGCGGCAGGTGGAAGCGCGCAGCGGGCCGCAGCTTGGCGCCACACCGGCTCGCGCGAGCACTGGCGCTATGTCGACGGTCGAAAAGCTCAAGGCGCTTACGGCTGATGCGCAACGCGCCGAACGCAGCGTGGGTGGCGAAGGTAGCAGAGGGTCAAGGCCGCAAAGTACGGCGGCACCGCGCGAATTCGTGCAGCGCATGTGGGAGAGCGCGAAGTCGGCCGAGAAATCGACCGGTATGCCAGCCCAGTTCATCCTTGGTCAGGCGGCGCTTGAGTCGGGCTGGGGGCGGCGCGAGATTCGTCAGCCAGACGGCAGCAGCAGCCACAACCTGTTTGGCGTCAAGGCCGGGGGCAGTTGGAGTGGGCCGACGGTGAAGGCGGTGACCACTGAATTTGTCAACGGCGTGGCGCGCAAGACCACTGAGACCTTCCGCGCCTATTCGTCTTACGCCGACAGCTTCGCCGACTATGCACGTCTGATCAACAACAACCCGCGTTACGCGGCGGCGCGTAATGCCGGCGCCGACGCCTCGGTGTTTGCGCGCAGTTTGCAAACGGCGGGCTATGCGACCGACCCACTATACGCCGCCAAGCTCACGCGCGTGATCGAGCAAACCGTGCGTGCCACCGCATGATCGTAGACACCGTGAACGCTCAAACCATTTGCGCAGACACCGTGCCCACGGAGCCAAACCTCATGCTTACGGCGAGATGCATGCACCAATTTCGTAATCTGACGCCATGAGTTCGTCGATCTTTGGCATCGGCGTCTCTGCCCTGAATGTTGCGCAGGCTGGCCTCGCGGCCACGTCGCACAACATCAGCAACGCGGCGACACCGGGCTACAGCCGCCAGAACAGTGTGCAGACCACGGCACCGCCGCAATTCACCGGTGCCGGCTATTTCGGGCAGGGTGCAACGATTGAAACGGTGCGCCGCTCCTACAGCGATTTTTTGGTGACGCAACTGCGCGAAGCGGGTACGCAAGCTGCGCATCTGGACACGCTGCGCGATCATTTGTCCAACATTGACCACTTGCTTTCTGATCCATCGACCGGTCTCACTCCGGCGATGAACGAGTTTTTCGCGAGCGTCAATGGACTAGCCAACCAGCCAGGCGACACTCCATCGCGCCAGCAACTTTTGTCGAGCGCGCAGGTGTTGGCCGGGCGTTACCGGGGCCTTGCCGATTCGCTCGCGGGCTTGCGCGCGCAGGCGAATGACGGCATCGGCGTGGCGGTGAGCGAGATCAACGGCAAGGCGGGTTCGATCGCCCAACTCAACGACCGCATCCGCACTCTGCAAGGAGCGGGTCACGCGCCCAATGACCTGCTCGACCAGCGCGATGCGCAGTTGCGAGACCTTGGGGCGCAGTTGCGCATCAACGTGGTCCCGTTGGCAGATGGCACGCTCAACGTGTTCATGCCTAATGGCCAGGGGCTGGTGATGGGCACGCAAAGCTTCGTGATTGCGGCGCAGGGCGACCCCGCCAATGCCGCCAACATCACGGTGGGCATCAACACCGGCGCGGGATTTCGCGCCATGCGCGAGAGTGATCTTTCTGGTGGAGCACTTGGCGGTCTGCTGGCGTTTCGCAACGGCGTGCTCGATGGCGCGGAAAACGCACTGGGCCGCAGTGCCGCCGCGCTGTCCGCGAATTTCAACTCCCAGCACATGGCGGGGCAGGATCGCAATGGCGTGTTGGGCGCGGCATTCTTTTCCACTGGCACCGGACCGCAACTGCTGGCCGATACCGGCAACACAGGCAGCGCCCAGTTGGCTGCCAGCATCAGCAACGCCAACGCTCTGAAGGCAAGCGACTATCAAGTGCGATACGACGGTGCCAACTACACAGTGACGCGCCTGTCTGACAGCAATGTTCAGGTGTTTGCCGTGCTGCCGCAGACCATCGACGGCGTCAGCATATCGCTTACGTCGGGCGCGCCCGCCGCGGGTGACACCTTCATCGTGCAGGCGGTACGCGGTGCCGCGCGCAACCTAACCACCCTGCTCACCGATACCGCAGCAGTGGCTGCAGCGCTGCCCATGCGAGGCGCGGCTTCAGGAGCCAACACCAGTACCGCGACCCTGGCCGTGGGCGGTGTCATGCCTCCGCCGGGTGTCAACCTCACACAGCCGGTGACCATCACCTTCACTGCGCCTGGCGTTTTCAGCGTGTCGGGAACTGGCACGGGGAATCCATCCGGCCTGGCGTTTACGTCAGGCATGACGCTAGGCTACAACGGTTGGAGTGCCACCTTCGATGGCACACCGGCAGCGGGCGACGTCTTTACCGTCGTGCCGAACACGGGGGGCAACGGCGACAACGGCAATCTGCTTGCGCTGGCACGCCTGGGCCAAACCAAGCTTCTTGATGGTGGCACCGCCAGCGTGCAGGATGTCTATGCGCAAATGATGACCAGCATTGGCGTCGAGACCCACAGCGCCATCACCGAGGCCAAAGCGCAGGCTGCAGTCGCAGTGCAAGCCGAAGCGGCGCAGCAGTCGGTGTCAGGCGTCAACCTCGACGAAGAAGCCGCCGCCTTGCTCAAGTACCAGCAGGCGTATCAAGCGGCGGGCAAGGTGATCGCCACTGCCAATACCTTGTTCAACGAGATTCTCGCGATCATGCGCTGAGCGGCGCGGCATTTGGACCGGCGCTTGCACCCGCTAAGACGAGATCAGAAGCGAACGCTGCCACTACATACAACTTCATCATCATGCGAATCAGCACCCAACAAATGTTTGCGCAAGGCAGCGCCTCTATTTCGGCGCAATACAGCGATCTGTCCCACGCGCGCCAGCAGATCGCGACAGGCCGGCGCATTCTCACACCGTCGGATGATCCGGTGGCGGCATCCGCCGTACTGCACGCGAGCGCAGCGATTGCCTTTAATCAGCGTCACGCTGACAATCAGACTGCCGCACTCGCCACGCTTAATCAGAGCGAGGCCGCACTCGGCGCATTCGGCGACGGCTTGCAGGAAGCGCGTCAGGCGTTGATTGCAGCCAATCGCGGCAGTCTGAATGATGCTGACCGCCGTACCATCGCCACCCAGCTTGACAACCTGCGTGGCCAATTGCTCGGCATTGCCAATAGCCGCGATGGTGCTGGCGCGTATCTGTTTGCCGGCTTCAACGAGTCTGGTGCACCTTTTGCATTGACTGCGACGGGCGCAAGCTACGCGGGCGATGACGGCGAGCGGCAGGTCGAAGTGGGGCCGCAGCGCCAACTCGCTGTGTCGGTCAACGGCGCCAGCGCCTTCATGCGCGTACCGGACGGTAATGGTGTGTTCTCGGTCAGCGCGGCGGCGGGTAACACCGGTGCCGGCATTGTTGATCCAGGCCGCGTGGGCAACCCTGCGGCACTCACCGGCCACCAGTACCGCATTGCATTCACGGCAGCCGCAACTTATGACGTGGTTGATGTGACCTCGGGTAGCACCGTGTCGTCCGGCAACGCCTACGCGAGCGGCAACGCCATCTCCGTCGCGGGCATGCAGATGGCCATCTCGGGCACGCCGGCTGCGGGCGACAGCTTCACACTCGATCCGAGCAGACACCAGAACGTATTCGCCACGCTGACGCAGGCGATCAACGTCTTGCAGACGCCGACGTTGAATAGCGCGGGCCTCGCGCGTAGCACCAATCAAATCACCGGTGCGCTGCTCAATCTTGACCGCGCCCTCGACACTGCGCTCAGCGCGCGCACCAGCATCGGTGCGCGTCAGGCCGAGATTGCGCGCCTCCAGGACGTCACCAGCACCACCGGCATCGAGCATCAGCGGCGCCTGTCGGAGCTGCAAGACCTTGACTATGCGGCAGCGGCGTCGGATGTCGCGCGCCAGCAAACCATGATCGACGCCAACCAGCAAACCTTCGCAAAGATTGCCAAGCTCAGCCTGTTTGACTATTTGCGCTGACGCTGTTTCAAGTTCAGGCCACTTGTGCGATGCGCCCGGTCTGCATCAACGGAATCACACGCGCGCCTGCGGACTTGGGCAAGGCAATATTCCAGTGATCCGGCATGTGGCCCGCCGCAAGACTGACCAGCAGCTCGGTAAGTTGGGGCACTGGCACTGGCTTGCTGAAGTAATAACCCTGCATCAAGTGGCAACCGTGGCGTTGCAGCAGCAGCATCTGCTCGCGCGTCTCCACGCCCTCGGCCACCAGCTCCAGTTTGAGGGTGCGGCCCATCGCGATGATGGCCGCCGTGATGATCTCGTTGTCGTTGTCTTCATTCATGTCGGCGACGAACGACTTGTCGATCTTGAGCTGATGGATGTCGAAACGCTTGAGATAGGCGAACGACGAGTAGCCGGTGCCGAAGTCATCAATTGACAAGTGCACGCCCAGTTTTTTCAACTGTTTGAGGCTGGCGATGGTCGAAGACACATCCTGCATCAGCATGGTCTCGGTGATTTCAAGTTCGAGCAGATGCGCCGGCAGACGCGCGTCGCTTAGGGTTGACTGAATCATTTCCACAAAGCCGGGCCGCTGGAAGTGCGAGCCGGGGATGTTGACCGCCACGCGTACTGGTGGCAGTCCTTGAGCCAGCCAGTCGGCGGCCTGGCGCGCCGCACAGGTGAGGGCCCATTCGCCCATTGCTGCGATGACGCCAGTCTCTTCGGCAATCGGGATGAAGACGCCGGGCGGCACCAGCTTGCCGCCGCGATTCCAGCGCATGAGGGCTTCGGCACCGACGATGCCCCCAGTCTGCGCATCGATCTGCGGCTGATAGTGCAGCACCAGTTCATTGCGCTCCTGCGCCTTGTGCAGATCCTTCTCCATTTCCCAGCGCTGGCGGTCGGCGACATTGAGTTCGGGCGTGTAGGTGCGCAATGCATTGCGGCCCTGTGCCTTGACCGAATACATCGCTGCGTCAGCGTTGCGCATCAGTGCTTCGGCGTCGTTGCCATCTTCCGGGTAGCGTGCGATGCCGATGCTGGCGCTGATGATGTTTTCGTGGCCACTGATGTTGAACGGCTTGCGCAGTGCTTCGAGCATGCGCTCGGCGATGCGCTGCGGCTGATGCGGCTCGTTGATGGCCGTCAGCAGAATGACGAATTCGTCACCGCCGATGCGTGCCACGATGTCGCGGCTGCCCTCGCGCCAGCGTACACACTGTGACAAGCGCTCGGCGACTTCACGCAGCAGCGCATCACCGGCACCGTGGCCTTGGGTGTCGTTGACATTTTTGAAACGGTCGAGATCAACGAACAGAGCTGCGAGGCGGGTGCTTTTACGCGCTGCTGCGTCGATCTCGCCTGTCAGCGCCTCTTGAAACAAGCGGCGGTTCGGCAGGCCTGTGAGGCTGTCATAGTTGGCCAGCGACAAAATTTGCGCTTCGGCACGTTTGCGCTGGGTGATGTCTTGTGTCGTACCGGCAATGCTGACAGTCTTGCCGTTGGCATCGGACTCGGTCTCGGCTTCAATGTGCACGAAGAATTCTGTGCCTTGCGGGTTCAGTGCACGCACTTCAATGTCAAATTCGCCGGGGCCGGCCTTGAGGCGTTCCGCCGCACCATTGAACTGAGGCGCATCAGCCGGATGAATGAACTCGAAAAATTGTTGCGACGGCAGCGGCGCGCCGCTGTTACTGAGGCCGGCCATGGCAAAGCAGATGTCAGAGGCGGTGACGGTGTTGTCGCCAAGGTTCCACTCCCAACTGCCAAGGCGGGCAATGCGTTGTGCGCGCGCCAGCTTGGAGCGGCTCTGTTCGAGTTCGGCGCGCATGCGCGCTGCACGTAGCAGGTAGCGTGCGCGCTGTGCCAGCAGCGTCCACTGCGAGGACTTGACGAAGAAATCGGTGGCGCCGGCTTCATAGGCGCGCGCAATCGAGCCTTCATCGTCCAGGCCGGTGAGCATCAGTACCGGCACGTTGGCTCCCAGCGGCTGCTTGCGCAGGGCCACGCAGGCGTCGAAGCCGTTCATGCCCGGCATCAGGGCATCGAGCAGTACACAGTCGCATTGATGGGCTGCAAACATGGTGAGGGCTTCGCGCCCGCTGCCGGCCTGCAGCACACGGAAGGCATGCTGTTCGAGCACTGTGGCGGTCAACAAACGGGCGACCGGGTCGTCATCAACCAGAAGAATAGTGTCTTGTTGGGTGGGATGGTTCATGATGCCTCCAGTAACGACGGGGACTGTGTGACAAGGGAAGACAGGGCAACTATTTGCGCACTTGCCGGGCTGCCAGCGGGTGTGGCGAGTGCTGTCACTGCATCCATCACGCGCGCGTATTGGCTTTCGGCTTCGGGCAGGCAGGCAAGGGCGGCAGTGGGCTGATGACCGTGGGCATGTGCTTCAATGCGGGCACACAGTGCGCTCATCTCCAGCGCACCGAGATTGGCGTGGCTGGTTTTGAGGGTGTGGGCGGCGTTGCGTGCGTCGTCCAGGTGCCCGCCTTCGAGTGCAGCGCGCAACTGGTCGAACAAGGCCGGGGTGCTGTCGAGGAAGGTGCGGGCGAGACGCGGGATCAGACCGCGCGTGCCATTGCGTTCAAGCGCTAGGAGCCGTTGCAAAGTGTGAGGGTCGAGCACTGTGGCGGCAGTCACGCATCCAGGAGTCGCTGCGGCGAAGTCCGCTCGGGCGCTGGATGACTCTCTCCCGAGGTCTCGCGCGGCGATGCTGGCCATCGTATCTGGTGCCGCCGCTTCACTTTGCTGCGCGCCATCACGGTGATCCCCATCCCGAGCAGTCACCGGCAGCCATTGCCGGAGCATTGCGTGCAGGGCGGCTTCGGCATAGGGCTTGGCGAGATAGTCGTCAAAGCCAGCAGTCAGACAGCGCTCACGGTCGCCGGCCATTGCGTTCGCCGTGAGTGCAATCACCGGCACGTCACTGGGTACGGCGAGCACACCGGGGCCGCCGCCCAGGCTTGCACGGATCAGCCTGACCGCCTCAAAGCCATCCATTTCAGGCATCTGGCAATCCATCAGCACCAGATCGACGGGTTGATCGGCCAACTGTGCGAGCGCCTGGCGGCCATTTTCTGCAATCGTCACACGGCAGGCCGTGCTGTCGAGCATCGCGATGGCAATTTCTCGATTGACCGGGTTGTCCTCTACCAGCAGGATGCTGCCGCGCAGTCTTGCCGCCGACGGCAACACCGACGCAACTACCCCGGCAGCCGCCCCCGGCGCGGTTAGCGCGCTGGTGAGCGCCTTGTACAGCTCGCTGGCGCGTACCGGCTTTTCCAGCCACACCGATACACCGGCCGCGCGTGCACGCGCAATTTCGCCCGGCGCGGAAATCGAGGTCAGCATCAAGCGCGGCAGGGCAGCGAAGTGGTCATCGCGCTGCAGGGTTTCGGCCAATTCAACACCGGACATGCCCGGCATCTTCATGTCGATCAAGGTGGCGGCAAATGGCTGGCCTGCGCATTGGGCCGCGCGCAGCATGTCGAGGGCTTGGTAGGCATCACTCGCGGCGGCGCAGGCCGCACCCCAGCGGTGCAACTGGCCGACCATGATGCCGCGATTGGTTGCGTTGTCGTCCACGATCAGCACGCGCTGGCCAGTGAGTGCGCCAGCGGCGGCGCAGCGTGGCACCAGCGTAGTCGCATCGTGCGTCTGTGCGTCCGGATTGACCGCGGGCAGGGCAATCGCGAAACTGAAGGAGGAGCCGCATCCCGCGGTGCTGCGCATCTCGAGGTGCCCGCCCATCATGCCCAGCAGACGCTGGCAGATGATGAGCCCCAAACCGGCACCGCCCAAACGGCGCGATGCCGTGGTGTCACCCATCTCGAAGGCGTGGGTGAGATGCCGCTGCATCTCGGTGCTGATGCCGATGCCGCTGTCGGTCACGCTGAAGCGCACCAGGCGCGGCGGTGCAGCGGCTAGCAGGGTACTGCCAATGTTGGCGGCTGTGTTGCGGCTCGGGTTGGCGCCTGCGGTGCCTCCGGCGTCATCGGCGTGGGCGGCTTCGCAGGTGACACGCACATTGATCTCGCCAATGGCCGTGAACTTGATGGCATTGCCAATCAGGTTGACCAGCACTTGCGACAGACGTGCGGCATCTGCCATGACCACCGCGGGTACAGCGGGATCCATCTGGCAAGTCAGCTCCAGCCGTTTTTGGTGGGCGCGTGGTGCCAGCAGATCGGCGGCTTCCTCCACCAAGGCGGCCAGTGCACAGGACTGTGCATGCAGTTCGAGCCGGCCGGCTTCAATCTTCGAGTAGTCCAGGATGTCGTTGATGATGGCCAGCAGCGCCTCACCGGAGTCATACACGGTTTGCGCATAGCGGCGCTGCTGCGCGCTCAGCGCAGTATTGAGCAACAGCTCGGTCATGCCCAGCACGCCATTGAGCGGTGTGCGGATGTCGTGGCTCATGCTGGAGAGAAACTGCGACTTGGCGCAATTGGCCAACTCGTGTGTGGCTGTCATGGCGCGCTCCTTTTCCTCAATGCAGTGCGCGTGAGTGCAGTATCGGTGCGTCGAACTGCAACTCGCCGGCATGGGCGTTGGCGCCGGCCGCAGTGCCCGCCGCTATGCCGCTGCGCGCGCGCAGAGTATTGAGCTGGCGGCGTGCGTAACGCAGCGCCAGCAGGTTGACCATGCGCGCTACCAGCTCGGGAAAGTCGACCGGCTGGGTGAGGAAATCAGTCGCACCAGCGCGCAGCGCATCACCGCGTACAAACGCCGCCGCCGCTTCGTGCATCAGTACCACCGGCACTTCAGTGCTGGCCGGGTTGGCGCGATAGCGGCGGATGAATTCGAGTCCATCGGTGGCGCGCATCAGGTGCGCCACCAGTATCAGGTCAGGCTCATGATGCAGGCACCAGTCGAGCGCAGGGGCAGGGTGCGTGAAGGTCAGAACGGTGGCGAGATGGCATTGCCCGACCGCGTGTGAAAGCCAGGCCAATTCGGATTCGCTGTCGCTGACGATGAGAATTTCCATGGCGGTGTTCCTTGAGGCGAAGTGGAGCTCGCAGCCGTCCCGCCCGCCCAATTGCCGCCTGCACAATGGTATGGCCGGATGCTTGGACGAGGTGTCGAGTGCGAATCGGGAATGAAGGTGGACAGTGGGCTTTACGGCAGCTTTGACCAAAGCTTGAGAGCGGCGTGCCGTGCCGGTAACTCTTGAGAGCGGCAATACGCGGATCACATCAGCCAATAGTGGTCTGTTCGCGCGAATGCAAACTGCCCCGCCACCGTAATCTGCACAGGTTGACGGCCATCCCGGCCATCCCGTTTCCGCCGAGCGCCCCGCCTATGTCCGCCGTTCTGAGCCGATCAGGAAGTCACAGCAACATCAACCCCGGCGAGGTCGCGCGTGATGTGATCCGTCAGCTTGCCACCCGTCGCCTAGCGCCCACACCCGACAACTACGCCAGTCTCTACGCCGAGATCTCTGGTGCGGAATCAACCCATCCGGCAGTGACGCTGCTGCGCAACCTCGCCCAGGAGTGGATGCACCAGCCCACCGGCGCAGCGCTCGCCCGTTCGTTGCACGCTGCAATCAACAAGCTGGCCTGGAAGGATGTGGAAACCGAGCTGGCGCGCCTCGTCAATGCCTTGCGGACGCCTGCCCAAACCTGGGCGGATCTGCTGCGTGGCCTGTTGCGCCAATGGGAAGCCCGCCACGTCAGCGTCAGCGCGACGCAAAAGCGCGATGCGCTTGAGCAGGCCTTAGGCGGTGCGGGCGGCGATGTTCATAAACTGCAGCAGCGTGTCAGCTTCCTGGTTAAAAGTTGGAGCGACCTGCCGCAGGTGTCAATGGAAACGGTTAACGCGGGCGCGCTGGAGCCGGTCAAGACCGATCTCGCAGCAGGTATTGCCTTGCGTGAACTGCTGGCGCAAACACTGGAACTGGCGGTGGTGGCACGCATGGGCTATACGCCCGATCTCGCAGCGCACGCGCAGCGCCTCGCGCAGGCCTGCCGGGAGGCGGCTACCGTCAAAGAGGTCAACCGCCTGACGCAAGACCTCAAACAATTCTGGATCCGCCTCGAGTTGCGTGGCGAAACCGTTGATGAAATCGTCAGTGGCCTGCGCGGGCTCTTGCAGATACTGCTCGATAACGCCGCTGAATTGGCGGGGGACGATCCGTGGATGAAAGCGCAAATGGAGCGCGCCCAGACCTTGCTTGCCGATCCGGTTGACGCAGGCGCATTGCGTGAAGCGGAAAAAAGCTTTCGTGAAGTCGCGGTACGCCAGGGCACGATCCGGCACAGTCTTGACGAGGCCAAGATCGCTCTCAAGAGCATGGTCACCATGTTTATCGACCGCTTGGGTGCGATGACCGAGAAAACCGGCGACTATCAAAAGAAGGTCGGCCAATACGCGGTGCAGATCGAGGGTGCAGACGACATCGCGCAGTTGTCGAGCGTGCTGTCGGGGCTGTTGTCCGACACGCGCGGCGTGCAGGCGGACATGCAGCGCACGCGCGATGAACTGGAGCGCACGCGCCAGGAAGCGCAGCAGCGCGAAGAGCGTGTGCGCCATCTGGAGCATGAACTGGAAGTAACAGCCAATCTGGTGAAGGTGGACCCGCTCACCAATGTACTCAACCGGCGCGGCATGAATGACGCTTATGCCGCCGAGGAAGCGCGCTGCACGCGCAGCGGATCACCGATGTGTGTCGGTTTGATCGATATTGACAATTTTAAAAGTCTGAACGACCGCCTCGGCCACCATGCAGGCGACGGTGCCCTGCAGCACTTGGCAACGATTATGCGCGAGACCGTGCGGCCGTCGGATGTGGTGGCGCGCTTTGGTGGTGAAGAGTTTGTCTTGCTGTTGCCTGAAACGCCCATTGACGAGGCCGAAAAAGTCATGTCGCGCGTGCAGCGCGAACTGACCAAACGTCTCTACCTGCACAACAACGAGCGTGTGCTCATTACCTTCAGCGCCGGGGTTGCGCTCGGCCGGCCGGGTGAAAACCGCGACGAACACATTGCGCGCGCCGATGCCGCGATGTACGAAGCCAAGGCGAACGGCAAGAATCGCGTGTGCCGTGCATCGTGACGGCGCTCACTCCACCAATCCACGCTTGATCGCGTAGTGGGTGATCTCGGAATTGTTGCGCAGGCCAGTCTTCTCCAGCAGGCGTGCGCGGTAGACGCTGACGGTCTTGGGACTGAGTGAGAGCGTTTCGGCAATCTGCGACAGTTGTTGGCCAGAGGCAATCAGTCGCATGGTTTGAAATTCGCGGTCCGACAGCAATTCATGCGGCGCAAGGTCGGTGTCCTGCGCCAAATTGGTCGCCAGCATCTCCGCCACGCTGGGCGTGATGAAGCGGCGTCCACGCGCTACAGTCTGGATTGCTTCTACCAGTCTCTCGGGCGCACTGTCCTTGGTCAGATAGCCGGCCGCGCCGGCCTTGAGCGCGCGCAGGGCGTACTGGTCTTCCGGATACATCGACAGGATCAGCACGCGCATCTTAGGGTACGACTCGTGCACGATCTTGAGAATGTCGATGCCGTTCTTGCCGGGCATGCCGATGTCGAGCAACAACACGTCGCACTCGCCCTTGCGCAACAAATGCATCAGTTCGCCGTAGTCGGCGGCCTCGCCGCACAGGTTGATGCCGGGCTGGTCACCGGCAATCAGGCGCATGCCTTTGCGTACCACAGCATGGTCATCGGCGATGATGACGCGGATCATGCATCCGCCCCGTAGGCGGTTTGACCATTGCGATCATCTTCGGCAGGCAGGCCATCGCGCGCTGCGCTCACGACTCCTGCGTCCCCGGCAGTGACCACAGTACCTGTCGTCCCCGCAGCCCCCACTGCGCGCGACAGCCCGGCATGCCGGCGCGGCACCGACACCATCAAGGTTGTGCCGCCGTGCTCGTGACCGGCAATGTCGAGCCAGCCGCCCAGTGCACGGGCGCGCTCCATCATGCCGCGCACACCAAATGAAGCCGGCTTGGCGAGGTCAGCTTCCGAAAAACCGCAGCCATTGTCACGAATCTCCAGGGAGACGTTGCTGCTGTTGGCAAACATTTCGACATCCACGCGTGAGGCCTGTGCGTGCTTGGCGATGTTGGTGAGTGACTCCTGCAACACGCGAAACAGCGCGGTCGATTGCAACAAATCCATCGCCACCTCGTCCTGATTGGTCCTGAACGATACTTCAAGACCCATGCGCGTGCCGAAATCCTTGAGCTGCCAATCGAGCGCCGGGCCGATGCCGTAATCGAGGATGCCTGGGCGCAATGACGATATGATGCGGTTCGCGGACTGCACCGTGCCATCGATCAACGCGCTCATGTCAGTAAGCTTGGCGGCAGCAGCGGGATCATCTTCGAGGCGCTTTTTTAGCCAGGCAGCGTCGGCCTTGAGGCCGGCCAGAATGCTGCCAATGTCATCATGAATCTCCCGCGCAACGGCGCGGCGCTCGTCTTCGCGCACCGACTCCATGTGTGCGGTGAGACGGCGCAGCTCTTCACGTGATTGGGTAAGTTCCGCTTCGGCTTGTTTTTGCGCTGACAGGTCGGTGATGACGCCGTCAAAGAGGGGATCACCACTGGCGGTCGCTTGCACTGAAGCTGAAATCTGGATCCAGCGCTCCGCGCCATCGGGGCGCATGATGCGCCACACGCCTTGCAGTGCCTCGCGTGATGCGAGTGACGTGGCTACCGCATCGCGGATCTGGTCGCGCGAGACCAGGTCAAACAGGTTCATGAAATGCTGCGGCGAGGCAGTGAATTCTTCCGGCGCAATGCCAAACAAAGTGACCGCGCCTGGGCTCATGTAGGGCAAGCGTGCCTCACCACTTGCTTTGTCAAACACCATGCGAAACAACACTCCCGGCAGATTGTCCGAGATTGCCGTGACCCGTGATTCGCTTTCACGTTGCGCGGCTTCGGCTTTCTTTTGACCGGTAACGTCCACGGCAAAGAGCACAGCGCCTTCGTTGTCTGCCCGACGCAAATGCAGAGGCGCTGCCGAAAAAAGTAGATGGGCCTGCCGGCCGCTGGGAAATGTCCATTGAACGGGCCGCTGTGAGAAGGCTCCACCGGAACGCATCTCGCGCAGCAAATTCTCGAATTTGACGTTGCTGTCCTGCACGGCAAACGCTGGGCGCCTTCCCAGAAGGGCGGGCAATTGCTCGAACAGCGAGTTTGCGGCGGGATTGAACAGGGTGATCCTGCCCTCGCCATCGAGTGCCACGATCGCCACCGGCGCAGCCCCCACGAGGGTACGGAAATAATCCTCGGAAACCCGTAGGCTCTCGACCGCTACGCGGTGTTCGCGCCGCACCGCAGCGGCCTGCAGCGCCAGCGCGAGGGCGGCCGGCAGGCGCGACAGATTGTGTTTCATCACATAGTCGTCGGCGCCGTCGTGCATCAGTTGCACGGCCACGTCTTCACCCACCGCGCCGGAGACCACTAGGAAAGGAATATCGCGTCCGCTGGCGCGCACCAGCCGCATCGCCGCCTGCGCACTGAAGCGCGGCAAGCGGTAGTCGGAAATCACCACATCCCACGGTGCACCATCTGGGAGGCTGCCTGACGTCAAGTCGTCGGTGCTGCCGAGCGCCTTGCGCATGGCGGTTTCTTCTTCGACCCGAATTGAATCGGGACTGAGCGGAAACTTGGCTGCCTTGAGCGCGCGCAGCATTAACTCGTAGTCGAGTTCAGTGTCCTCGACAAACAGAATGCGCACTGGAGCGGCCGGATCGTAGCTGTGCAGCGGTGCGCGCGGTGAGGCGTGCAACAGCTGCGGCAGGGAAAATCGCTGATCGACGGGAGTGATGGCGTCCATCCGGAATGGCGGCTAGGAGTTGTGTGGCGGTACGGTGGCCGTACGGCAATGTCGGCCCCATTGTACAAAGAGCGGTACAAGAAGTGCGGCCAGGCGCGAATAGCAAGCCGCTGGTCCACCGCACTGGCCAAGCGTGCGAACCTTGCGGGGCAGGGCTGTGCGCTGCCTGCCCTACACCCGAATCACCCGCACCCCGTGTGCGCCCAGTCTTGCGGTGCCATGGGCGGTCATGGCAGGCAAGGGCAACACTGCATGCACGCCGCCCGCGTTGATGTCTTCGCGCGGCATGCCGAAGACTACGCAGGTCGCTTCGTCCTGGGCGATGTTGTACGCGCTGGCAATTCTTGCTGCAGAGCGGAACAGCACGTCCACCGAGGGCCGGTGTCTAGGTTGGCTTGATCTTGAGCAGCCGCGCTGCGTTGCCCCCCTGGATCAGGGCCCGATCGGCGGCAGACAGCTTCTTGACTTGTGCGATCAGGCCCAACGGATTTTCTTCACCCATGTCGTACGGATAATCGGTGCCGAGCACCACGTGGGCGGCACCGTAGCGTTTGATCAAATGTTCCAGCATCATCGGATCAAAGGTGATGGTATCGAAATAGAATTTTTCGAGATAGGCCGACGGCGGCTTCTTGATCATGGTGCGGCAGTCAGGGCGCGCACGCCAAGCGTGATCCATGCGCGCCCAATAATGGGCGATGTAACCGCCACCGTGCGCCACGACGAACTTGAGTTTGGGATAACGCGCCAGTACACCGCTGAAGATCAGGTCACTGACCGCCACGGTGGAGTCAAGCGGATTGCCGATCACGTTGTTGAAGTAATGCTCGGTGAGGCGGTCGGCGTGGCTGAAGCCGAGCGGGTGCATGAACACCACAATGCCCAGCTCTTCGACGCGGGCAAAAAACTTGTCGAGCCCAAGGCTGGGATCCATGAGATTCTTGCCATTGACGTTGGTGCAGATTTCGATGCCACGCATGCCGAGGTTCTTGACGCAATGATTGAGTTCCTTGATGGCGAGTTCGGCATTTTGCAACGGCACCGAACCCATGCCGACGAAGCGATCCGGCGTATCGGCGACGATTTTGGCGATGCCCTCATTGACGCCGCGCGCGAGTTCGGCACCGTAGCCGGCTTCCGGCCAGTAGAAAAACTGGAACGGGGCCGGGCACACCGCTTGAATGTCCACGCCCATGCGGTCCATGTCTTTGAGGCGTTCGGTCACGCCGGAGAGCTTGGGCGCGCGCGTCTTCATTTGCTTGACGTTGGTCTCGCGCGTGATCGCATTGGCATATACCGCCGACATGTCGTATTGCGCCGGGTTGAGGTGCGCGGTCTTGGCGTTCAACTCTGCGTTCAGGTAATGGCAATGCAGATCAACGACCTTGGATTTCCCTTTGGCAACTTTTGCCACCGGGCGCGACAGGCGAGACGCTGGTTTGGCGGGACGTGCAGCCAAAGCGCTTACGGGGGCGTGGCGGTGCAGCGGGTTGGTGCAGGTTGGGGTGCAGGTATAGAACACGGCGGGCTCCTTGATGAGACGATGATGCGATGGTGAAAGAGGATTGGCGGCAAAGCTTATTTATCTGATGATAACTTATGGTGTACATTGCTGGCTCAAAAAAATTGCAGTGCGACGACTTGAATGTGCCGCACCCAGACCGAAACAACGCTGGAGTCACCATGCACATCGCCATCGCCGGAACCGGAAAAATGGGCAGCGCCATTGCCAAACGCCTGCTCGGGCTGGGTCATCGAGTGAGCGTGTGGAATCGCACGGCAGGGCGCGCGAAACCCTTGGTGGATGCGGGTTGCAGCCTTGTGACAGAGTTGGCTGCGTTGCCTGCTGGCACCGATGCGGTGATCACCATGTTGACCGACGATGCTGCACTCGATCAGGTCTACGCCGGCGGTTTGCTCGATAAAGCGGCGGGGCAATTGATCATCGACATGAGCACGGTGCAGCCGGACACGCAACGCGCAATGGGGGCACGCGCGGCTGCGGCAGGCGCGGCTTATGTTGAGTGCCCGGTCGGCGGCACGGTGGGGCCGGCGCTCGAAGGCAAGTTGCTCGGCTTTGCCGGCGGTGCCCAAGCCGATGTGGCACGCGCGCGGCCCTTGCTTGATTTGCTCTGCCGCCGTGTTGAACATGTCGGGCCGCTTGGCGCGGGCGCGACGATGAAGCTTGCGATCAATTTGCCGCTGATGGTGTATTGGCAGACTCTCGGGGAGGCGCTATCGCTGATTGCACCGCTCGGGCTGGATCCGGCGCGGGTGATCGACATCTTCTCCGAAACCTCGGGCGGGCCGAACATGCTCAAGGCGCGCGGGCCCAATATCGCCAAGGCACTGGCCGGGCAACCAGTGCCGGTGACGGTGGAGTTGGCCACGATGCGCAAGGATGTGCGCACCATGCTTGGCTTCGGCGCGGCGCACCAGTTGCGCTTGCCGCTCACAGAGGCCACACTCAAATCATTTGACACGGCGGCTGACAAGGGAATGAACGCGGCTGATTGCACCGAGTTGCCGGCGTGGTGGATCAAAGAGGGCAGCAAAACATAAGACAACCGGGAATGGGGCGGCAACGCAGAGGCACGCAGGCGCCGAGTCGCGGCAAGCGCATGCGGCAGTGCGGCATTGCACCGGCGGTGGCAAACCTGATACTCTTTACCCGTTGGCAGTAGAAATCGAATTTGAATTTGAAATCAGAATTGAAATCAAAACTACAGGAGACAGCACGATGAAAGACATTTCGACCAAGCACGTCACGCGCCGCAAGTTTGTGGCGGCAGCCAGCGCCGTCACGGCGGCGGCGGCATTGCCATCCACCATCTGGGCGCAGGGTGCGCCAATCAAGATCGGATTGTCTATCGCGCAAACCGGCGGTCTGGGCGCGGGTGGCAAAGCCGCATTGCTGGGCCTGCAGATGTGGCGTGATGATGTCAACGCCAAAGGCGGCATCATTGGCCGCAAGGTCGAGCTGATCGTGTATGACGACCAGTCCAACCCGGCCACTACCCCCGGCATCTATACCAAGTTGCTCGATGTTGACAAGGTCGATTTGCTGATCGCCCCCTACGGCACCAATCCGACCGCGCCGATCATGCCGCTGGTCAAGCAACGCGGCCTGTTGCTGATGGGCAATTTCTCGTTTGAAGTCAACGAGCGCATCCAGCATGACATGTGGTTCAACAATGCGCCCTGGAACGATTCGGTTACCTGGTTTACCGGCTTCATTGAACTGGGCATGAAGCGCGGTGCCAAGACCATAGCATTCCTGGCCGCCGATGCGGAGTTTTCGCAGAGCCTGGCCAGCGGCGCAAAGAATCTGGCCAAGCACAACGGTTTGACCACCGTTTACGACCAGAAATATCCACCCAACACGACTGAGTTCTCGTCGATGGTGCGCTCGATCAAGGCGGCCAAGCCGGACGTGGTGTTCGTGGCGTCCTACCCAAGTGAGTCGGTGGCGCTGGTGCGTGCAGCTAACGAAATCGGGCTCGGCAGCAGTGTCAAGCTGTTCGGCGGGGGCATGGTCGGCCTGCAGTTCGGCCCAATCATGGAGAGCCTCGGCTCGCAGTTGAACGGCATCGTCAACTACACCTCCTACGCTCCGGAGAAGACAGTTGACTTCCCGGGCCTGAAGGACTTCCTCGCGCGCTATGCGGTCAAGGCCAAGGCTGAAAAAGTGGATCCTCTCGGTTTCTACCTGCCGCCTTTCAACTACGCGATCGGCCAGATGCTCGAAGCCGCAATCACGGCGACCAAGGGGCTGGATCACAAGACGCTGGCCAAGTACATGCGTGACACCGAGCACAAGACCATCGTCGGTCCGATCAAATATCAGCGCAACGGTGAGTGGGCCAATGCCCGCGTGCTGATGGTGCAGTTCAACGGCATCAAGGACAAGGACATCGAACAATTCCGCCTGCCAGGCAAGCAGGTCATCGTCGCGCCGGCGCAGTACAAATCCGGGGAATTCAAGTTCCCGTATGAAAAGGCACGCAACTAGACGCATTTTGATTGCCAGGGGGCGCACGTTGCGCCCCCTTGTTTTTTTCGGAGATAAATAAACCGTGTTTTCCTGGGATCTACTGATCGGCGCGCTGGTGTTCGGGCTGTTGCTCGGATGCTTTTATGCGGCGGTATCCATCGGCCTGTCGTTGTCTTTCGGCCTGCTTGACGTGCCGCACATTGCCCATCCATCGTTTCTTGTCATGGGGGCCTATGCCACTTGGTGGCTGTGCGGCTTCGGCTGGGATCCGATCCTGGCCGGGCTGTTTCTGGCGCCAGTGTTTTTTTTACTGGGCGTGGTGATGTACCGGCTCTACTACGCCATGTTCGAAAAACACGGCAGCGACACCGGTTTGCGCGGCCTGGCATTCTTCTTCGGCGTCGCCTTCATCATCGAGGTCTGCCTGATCCTCGCGTTCGGGGTCGATCAGCGTCTGGTCGAGGCGGTCTATATCGGCAAGAGCATCGACTTCACCGACGATTTGCGCATTCCGATGCGCCTGCTGGTGGCGTTCGCTGCGGCGCTCCTGCTCACCATTGGCTTGACCCTTTACCTCGGCAAGACCTACATGGGGCGCGCCATCAAGGCAGTGGCGCAGGACCAGGTCGCGCTGTCCCTCATGGGGGCAGACCCGGTGATGGTCAAGCAATGGGCGTTCGGCATAGCAACAGCAGTCACAGCGATTGCCGGGGCGCTGCTGATCATCGTCGGCCCGGTTGATCCGCAATTGGGGCGCATTTACATTGGACGCACTTTTTGTGTGGTGGTGCTGGCGGGCCTGGGCAGCATGAGCGGCACGCTGGTGGCCGGCCTGATCCTGGGTGTGGCCGAAACCATCGTGCTGACATTTTTTGGGGCATCGTGGGCGCCGGCGGTGGCATTCGGCCTGTTGCTGGTGATGCTGGGCGTGCGGCCACAGGGGATATTCGGGCGATGACCAATACGGCAACCAAATCCCTCGGCGGCAACAACACGATCTTCGTGGCTGGCTGCGCTGCCGTGATCCTCGCAGCGATGGCGTTGATGGCGGGCGTCAATAGCGACTACGTCTTCAACGCCTCCTTCGTGGTGCTGCAATTTGTGGTGCTGGCGAGCGCGTGGAACATCCTCGGCGGCTATGCCGGCTACGTCAATTTCGGCACCAGCGCCTTTTTTGCGCTGGGTGGCTATACCGCACTATTTGCGATCAAGATGTTCGACGCGCCGCTGCTGGTGCAGATACTGGCTGCGGCCTGCGTTACCGGCCTGCTTGGCCTGGGTATCGGCCTGATTTCGTTGCGCCTGCGCGGCATTTTCTTTTCGATCGGTACTGTGGCGGTGGCGATCATTCTGGAAACCGTGATTCTGAACACCGACTATTTCGGCGGCGCCAAGGGCATGCAGATGATGCGGCCCGAATCAGCGTGGCCGTTTGGCAGCTACGACAAGCTGCTCTTCTTCGTCATGATTCTGATGGCCATCACGGCGGTGTCCATCGGCCGCTATATCGAAAATTCCTGGATCGGGCGCGGCCTGCGCGCGATCAAGGATAACGAAGAAGCAGCCGAGTGCGCCGGCGTGCCGACGCTCAAGCTCAAACTCATCGCCACCGTGGTTTCGGGGGCGCTGATGGGTGCGGCCGGCGCGCCGCTGGTGATGTACATGCGCTTCATCGAACCGGTGAGTGCGTTCAGCTTGAACTACTCGGTGTCTGCCCTGGCGATGCCGATCATCGGCGGTACCTCGTCGTGGATTGGCCCAATCATTGGCTCGCTGTTGCTGGGGTCAGTGCAGCAGATTGTGACGGTGACGATTTCGTCTGAACTCAACGTGCTCATCGTTGGGGTGTTGCTGGTGTTCTTTGTAGTGGTGGCGCCGGACGGCATTCTTGGTCTGGTGCGCAAGCTGCGTGACCGGCAAAACGCCAAGCGGCGCGGGGCTGCTTCGGCGGGGGGAGGGGCAAAATGAGTGCACTCCTCTCTGTTGCCGGTGTCTCCAAGCACTTCGGAGGCTTCACCGCGCTCTCCAACATCAACCTTGAAGTCAAGGCCGGCGAGCGCCTCGGCCTGATCGGGCCGAACGGCTCAGGCAAGACGACCCTGATCAACTGCGTGTCGGGCGCGCTCAAGAACGATGCTGGCAGCATCACCTTCAAAAATGAAAACCTCAATGGCCTCGCGCCGCACCAGCGCACGCGGCGCGGCATTGCGCGCTCGTTCCAGATTCCACGCCCGTTTCACAGCATGACCCCGGTCGAAAATCTTGCCGTGCCGCTTGAATACGTTACCTATCGCGGCGTCGCGCACAAGCACGACATAGTGGGCGAAGCGGAAAGCATTCTGCGCGACATGGGCCTGGGCGACAAGATGCACGCCTCCTGCGCAGGCTTGTCGCAGGTTGAATTGCGCAAGCTCGAACTGGCGCGTGCGATGGCAGCGCGCCCGGCCTTGCTGATTTCCGACGAAGCGATGGCAGGCCTGTCGCACGCCGAAGTCGATGAGGTGCTCGGCATCCTGTTCAAGCTCTCGAAAACCGGCATCACCATCATCATGATCGAACACATCATGCACGCCATCATGCGCTTCTCCGAGCGTGTCATTTGTCTCGACGCCGGCCAGTTGATCGCCGAAGGCGCACCCACCGAGATTGTAAAAAATCCTGAAGTGAGGAGGGCTTATCTTGGCGCTTGAACTCACCATCACCGGCCTCGAAGCCGGTTACGGCGCGGTGCGGGCCCTGCAAGGCGTGTCGCTCAATGTGCAGGAAGGCGAGACCGTTGCCCTGCTCGGCACCAACGGCAACGGCAAAAGTACCATGATGAAGTGCCTGACCGGTCTGGTACGCCCGACCGCGGGCAGCATCACGCTCAAACTTGACGGCGTCGAACACAACCTGATCGGCAAAGGCCCACAAGAAATTGTCGATCTGGGCGTGGCGATGGTGGCCGAAGGCCGCCGCTTGTTTCCGCGCCTGACGGTGGAAGAGAACCTCTACCTTGGTGCTTACCGTCCGCTGGCGCGTGCTGAGCTCAACAAGAACCTGGACTTCTGCTACACCACCTTCCCGATCCTCAAAGAGCGCCGCAAGCAACTGGCCGGCAGCATGTCGGGCGGGCAGCAGCAGATGGTGGCGATTGCCCGCGCGCTGAT
>JANPAR010000341.1:0-19157 GCA_031430015.1 Burkholderiales bacterium | reverse complement strand
ATTCTGAATCAGCTCCTGACCGCGCAAAATCCCGCCGAGCAAAAGCCCGATGATGACCAGCACGATCGCAATTTCAACCAGTGTAAAGCCTTGTTGTTTGCGCATGTTATCCCTCGTTTGGATGATGGAATGTTTAAGCACTTGCCCTTGCCACGCCAACTAGAGCTCGCAGCAGCTTCAATACGTACAGCACCGATCCAGAATCGGCTGTCTGCAGTTGGGCCAACACTGCGCAGTAACAGGGCCGCGCGCAAAAGCAGGGCGACAGCTGATTGCTAAAGTAACATTAATTCTACAGAATAGTATGGCAAACGCCGTCCTCGCACCGCGTTTGCAAGGGGAGGGACGTGAATTACGCCTAGGCAGTTAAGCCGAGCCATGACCTCTAGGGTTGGCGTTCCAGAAAAAACCCGCTGCAAGAGCGGGTTTTAGGCATACGCATTCCGAACTAAGGAATGCGTCCTAATTGATCAGTGTGACGCCGCCGCAGTTGGGATTGACCGACCCGGCGGTGGTTTGCCAAGGGGTGCCCAGCCCAACGGCACCGTTTTGGCAAGTTCCGCCAGGAGCGACACCGCCCGCCGCTGTCCACACGCTAAACCGGAACTGGCCGTTGTTCGGTACGCCGTCATCTACTTTCACGTCAGCCTCATAGAGCACATTCGACGGGATCAGGTTGCCGGTCTTGATGTTGTGACGAATGGCACCGTCACCGGGGAAGGCCGTCGCAGTTGAGTACGCATTGTCCGAAACGAGTTGCAATACTCCACCGTACACGTTAACCGGGCTATTTGCGGCACCCGCGACGGCGGGGGCTGCTGCAGTACACGTTTGGCACGCTATGAACCCGGTCACCGTGATGTTCTGGAAAGCAGCTGCCGAGTCACCGGCATCAATCACGCCGTTGCCGGCATTGGCAACCGTCGCTCCGATAACACCAGAACCTACTTGAGTAACCTGCGCCGCGGTCAAATCCCCCGGAATCATGCGGAAGCGATCCTGAAAGCCAAAAAAGGCTGCCTTGATGCCGTTTTGCTGATCAATGATGTTTCTGACCCGCGCATTCTGAATCAGCTCCTGACCGCGCAAAATCCCGCCGAGCAAAAGCCCGATGATGACCAGCACGATCGCAATTTCAACCAGTGTAAAGCCTTGTTGTTTGCGCATGTTATCCCTCGTTTGGATGATGGAATGTTTAACCGCTGTTACCTGTTATGCAACACACAATGCAATCCGCGTGCCATGCCAAAAACGGGGATTGTAAGGGCAAGTAAGGGAAAGCCGCCGTCTTTTTTGGTGATTTTTCAGTTTTTGACAGCTATTTCTGTCAAACCTACAACAGCACTGCCGAAATTTCGTCAGTTTTTGAGAGGTACGCCGGACGGTGGGGTAGTGTTAGCGGTAGCCTGCAACTCTGCCAAGCGTCCAGACAGAAAGCGAAATTCAGAAGGGTCAGAGACTTCGCCGCTTGCCAACAGAGCGCCGAGCAAAAGCTTGGCGGTCTCGTATTCGTTCATGTCTACGCGCATGAATATTTCCATTTGTCTGGCCCATGCCGGCACGCGCGGGCTCTTGGCGTGCAGCCGCAAGGATTCCGCGTACCGCACTGCGAGTGAGAGATCTTTTAACTGGTGGCGTGCAACGAATGCGGCGTGGGCCAGCCATTGCCAGCGGCGGTTGGGATCCAGCAGAAACTGGCGCTGCACAAAGTCGAGCATGCGCCGCTGGCGCATTGGGTCTTCGACCGCGCCATACAAGCGGCTGGCAGCGAGCAGCGGATATTGGCCGTACGGGTCCAACTCCAGTATGCGCGTCAGCCAAGCCTCAATACGAGCGTAGTCGAGGCGCTTGAACGGCAGGCTGATACCGGGTTGGTTGTCGTAAGTCTGTAGCGACAAATTTGCCAGCTTGGCCCACGCCAGTGGCTCGCCCAGGCTGGAGATGTGCACCGCGGCGACCGTGGGGGGCGGCGCGAGATCACTTGCCGCCGGCGCCGTCCGGGGATTCATCCCGGCCCAGATGGTCTGCCAGAGCACGGCGCAAGCAAACAGCAGCCACACCGGTAGCGGCACCAGGGAAAGGCGGCGCTGGTCTCGATAGGCAGCAGCGCGCAGCTTTGCGAGCCAGGGCGTCACAAATTTTTACGGTAGAAGTCGAACAAGGCAACGCTGCACAGAAGAGGGAGGTAGATGACGAACTGCAGCAGCAACGCGGGCATCTGGCCCCATGCGGCCGTGCCGTCCCAAAGCCAGGCAGATGATGCGAAACGATCCAGCCCGGGCAGCAACGCGGCGATGCATCCCATCACCCAGCCCATCAGGCGAAAGCTCCATGAGTCGATCTGCCCGATCGGGCTCGCGGAAATAGCGAGGATGGTGCTCATGATCCGGCTCAAGACATAGAACGCCATCACCATCAGTAGACTCAATGCGCTCTGGCCGAGGACGAGAGCACAGGCGAGGGCTGCAGCTGCGACCAGAGTGAGTTCGAGCGCCACTGAAAGGGACCACGCGGCCACGTTAAGCGGCGGTGCGTAGAGAAGCAGGGGCGCGCTAAATATGGCCGCCGTCAGCCAGGCGAGCAGCGTATAGCCGGTCAGTTTGCCCATGACATAACTCGCCCGCGGGATGGCTTGCGATAGCAGCATTTCAAGCCCTTTATCGGCTTGTTCCCTTGTGAGTCCGGCGATCACGAAGCTGATCACCAGTAGGGCGGCAGCGACACGGTTGAATGCCGCAAGGGCTGAACCTTGAATGCGCGCACCTTCGGTGATCGCCATTTCTCCAAGGAAGGCTGAGATCCCAAGACCCAGCAGCGCGACGGCAACCACCGCGAGCGCGAGCTTGCCGCGCAGTGCCTCGACTAGCGCAAAGCGTGCGATGGTCCATGTCCCTGGCAATTGATCGCGAAGAAGGCGCATGCGCCACATTCTACCGGCCACGCCGCTGCGGCGGGGGATGCGGGGGTATCGCCTGCTTGCGTGGATAGCGTCGTCCGCGTGCCAACTGCACATTTCGCTTACACGAACCTCCCGTTCGTCTTGCACGCAGATTCACGGCGTCTGGCAGCAGGCGGTCAGGCGAGGTATGCTTCAAACATGCTCACAGAGTCACTGACCCAGCCGGCGCCCTCGCCGGCGCTGGATCCCTATCGTAATCGCGCACTCGCGCTGGCGCTGGCCTTGCTGGTCGCGCCGGCTGCATCCGATGACGCGCTCTGGCCCTCGATGTTTTTCTTTGCCCACATCGGTGCCGTGTTGCTCTGGCAACCGGTTGTTCCGCAGCGCCTGCGTTTGTCGGCATGGCAAATCGCCGTCGTCGCGGGAGCTGGCGCCTTGCTGGCAGCACTGTTGAGCGCGTGGGTGCTGCTCGCCTGGAGTGTGCTGCTGACCGGCCTCACGGCCGGGCAGATCACCATGCTGGCACCGCGCGATGAGCGCAGCTTTTACGTGGGCGCGCTCGGTTTCATGGTGGTCGTACTTTTTCTGCTGATCGTGCCGCACCTGTTGCCAGACCATTTGCACACTGGGCTGCCCGGCCCGGTGGCCAACAACTGGATTGCGGGCATGCTGGGCGGCGCTCTGGTGCCGTTGACCTTTCTGGCTTGGCGAGCAGACCGTGCAGCGGCTGCCGGCACCCGCAGCTTGCCGCGGGCTGCCAACGCGGCCTATGACCTCGTCTACACGGCGTGGGTGGTTGGCTTGTTGCTGTTGGTGGTTTTTTTCGGCATCTCGCTGATGGCGCTGACGCGCATTGGCTATCTCGAGAGCATGGCGGTGACTTTAATTGGCGTGAGCTTGCTGCTGCTCGGTTTCTCCTGGGTCTCGGTGCGCTTTCAGGACGACGCGGATGGGCCCTCTGGTGCTGTGCTGCCCGCATTGCTGTCGCGCTATCTGCTCTCGTTTGGCCTGCCCTACGAGGTCTGGCTGGATCGCCTGACCGCACTGCATCGTGCGGAAACCGACCCAGCGCAGTTTTTTGGCGGCGCCATGCGTGCCCTGGGCACGCTCGCGATTGTTGCCGGTGCCGAGTGGCGCGGTGCCGGCATGGCAGGCAGTTTCGGCGCTTCCTCTGGCGGAGATGAAGTGCGCGTCGCAATTCAGGAACAGGGTTCGGACGCAACCCGTGAGATCGAAGTGCTGTTGCGTACCCGCGAGGTATTGTCGCCTGCATTTTTGTGGCACTTTCGCCTGCTTATTGGCTTGGCCGCGGAATTTCATTGGGCCAAGGCACGCGAAGTCAAACTGGTGCAGCGCAACTATCTGCGCGCCGTACATGAGACCGGTGCGCGCTTGACCCACGATGTCAAAAACCTGTTGCAGTCGCTCAATGGGTTGATCGAAGCGGTGAACTACGTTGAGGGCGATGAGCAGGTGCGGCAGCTCATCGGCCGCCAATTACCCGCAATTGCGCAGCGCCTTGCCGCGACCATCACCAAACTGCAAGAGCCGTCCACTGACAGCCAGCGCTTGATGCGTCTGGACGCGTGGTGGGAAGGCGCGCGCAAACGCCACGAGCGTGAGGGCGTGACATTTCAGAAAGCGCATATCGATCACGCCTTGCCGGTCGCAGATTCGCTGTTTGACAGCGCCATCGATAACCTCATCAGCAATGCATTGCGCAAGCGGGCGCTGCAACCCCGTCTACAGGTTAGCGTGCAGCTTGTGTGCGCCGCCGCCACGGTCACACTCATGGTGGAGGACGATGGCGGGGTGATTGATGCGATGGTGGAGTCGAGGCTGTTTCATACGCCAGTCTCCTCGCGCGATGGGCTCGGTATTGGTCTCTATCAGCTGGCAAGCCGAGCGGTGGAATTGGGCTACCGCATTTTCATCGCCGAAAACCGCGCCGGTTGTGTGCGCTTTGCGTTGAGCAATCAGCCAGAGCTCTGAGAACGGCAGCCCGGACGGCGACTATCCATGCTGGTCTTGGCAGCTATTCCCCGTGAAGTCGCAGTGGAACCTGCTCTCCGGGGATGCCGTAGCATTAATCGGCAATATCAGCATCACCGAGATGACAGCGACTTAGCAACAACATAGCGGGCGACAGATCGCCGGACCGTGCCGCAAGCCTACGGCAGCCGATTTGCCTGAATCATCTTGCTGACGAGCACCGGTGCAGATATCCAGACCACGATATCGTCGAATTCACACAGCGGTGTCGTTCCTGCTGTGTCGCTGCATGGAGAATCGACGTCCTTGCTAATACGCGAAACAAACACTGGAGCCGCCGCGTTTCGGGCGGCGGTGTCATAGTTGGCAGTTTCATCAACATTCGCGGCGGGCGGCAGCGGGCGCTGATTGCCCGACGCATCGACGCCCCCATAGCTGTTTTTGCCAAACGACATGATCACAACCGGTATGCCGATGCCCGAGGTACGGCTGCCACCGGCGATGGGGGTCAATGGTTTGCCTGCCGTGCCGGCGCGCGTACTGATCTGAATTTCGCCGCTGTCCTGAATGTCAAACGTGCAGTTGTTCGGATCGCTACTGGCCGGCGGGTCGGTCGTTCCGGCTGTCACCACGCACGCCGCAATGGGCGTGATTCCGCCTACGGCTGGCGAATTGGCGGCACTGGCGCGCGCAAACTCATCCTTGATCCGATACCGAAAGCGGATGCCCCAGGCATCGGTCTGCGACACGCCCAGGGTCACCCACGGTAAAAATCCCTCAACATTGGTACACGCCAACAGCGTGGCGACGCCGCGGTTCGGTGCATTTTCGATGCCGTCACCGTCCGTATCGGGACAGGGAAGATAGCCTTTGCCCGCGGCAAACCCCAATAGCGCTTCGCGAATCTCATCGAGCTGGCGCTGGGTCGCGCTGACCCGCCCCTGGTTAATCTGATTGGTCACCGTGCCGAGAACGCCAGCGACCATCAAGCCGAGAATCAGCGTAACTATGGCGATTTCGGCCAGCGTAAATCCGCGGCAGTTGCGGGCAGAGCCGCCCCACGAGCGCTTCTTCACGGCACGGCTACCGGCGCTCTGCCAGTCAGATTGGCAAACGAAAATTGCGCCGAGGTCTGTCCGGCGCTGAGCGTGTACGACGCAGCACGCTGCCAGCCGCTCCAGTTGGAATTTGACGCAAAGCGCGCCTGTGCGTCCGGACAGGTCACGCGTGCGGCATCGTCAATCGACGGGAAGCTGCCGGTGAGCGGCAACGTTCCCACCAGCGACGCGCCAGGATTCGCGGGTTGGGCGGGCCATGGATACTTGCCCGGGTTGACGGTTTGAAAATACTCCTTGAGGCAACTTACAAACTCGCGCTCCATCCGCTTGGCGACATGATTGAACAGCTCATCAACGGTGATGAAGGTCAACCTGTCGTTGCACGCGTAGTTGCTGCCGAAGCGCGTATCACCCACGGTCGTCGCCGGATCGACGCACTGAATGAACGTCATCGGCGCGGTCGAGGGTGACGTATTGAGCAGAGCATTGTCACATCGGCCTCCGGGGCAGGCGGCATTGTCTACCGTATCGAGATAGGCGGTTGGCAGCGCAGTGGTCGAGCGCGTTTGTCTCACGTTACCCGGTTGGCGCGTCGTCGGCGGGCCGGGCAGGATGATGACCGCTGCGACCCGGTTTGAAATCAGATTGCCGTATGGGTCCCGCACGGTAATCCAGGGGAACGGCACGGTAGCCGTCGTCAGGCTGCCGCAGCTATTCGTTCCCGCCGTGAGGGCGGTATCGGTGAGGGTGCTGTCGAATCGCACCGGACATTCGCCGCGCGTCGAGACCAGGTTCGCCGACACGATGTACCACGGCCAGAGACCGGCGGTATCCGCGGACGTATCCGCAGGTTGCTCAAGACCCAGAGTGTTGTAAGGCAATCTTCCAAAGCAGCGCAGACTGGTTCGTTGGGTTGCGCTTGGCACGATTGCCCCGGTGGTCGCCACAGGGCGAAGGGTAGCCGAGGCGGTCGTGTTCCATGTGCGGGTCGCGCAGCCCTGGTCGCGCACCCCGTCCGATGGGGCCAGGTTGGTTGTAGTGGCGGCGCTGGCGGTAATTCCCGTGGCGATGTCCGGATAGGGCAGCGTGCCCGGACGCAGCGCCCGCAAGCCTACTCGTGCATCCGCCTGCATCGAGTAGCCTTGGGTGCTGAAATCATCAATCGTAATCACGGACCACGCGAGCAACGCGGCTTTGGCTCGGGCAAGTATTTGTTCTGCCTCGTGCCCTTCGACGCCGCTGCGAGCAAAGGCGACGTTGAGGGCGCGTGCACCGAAATAGCCACCCACGGTCAGCGTTACAAGCAGGATGACCAGCAGCACGACACCGCGTTGGCGCTGCGGCAAGGCAAGGTTCCGCTTGGGGTGGATAAAGCGGCGGGTAGTTTTCAAGGTCTGCCTCGAACTGCGTCGCTTAGCGCTGAATCGACGGCGCGGGTGCCCGGCGCGGCGCGGCATCGCGCCGGACGCCTGCCGGCGCGGGCTCAACCGCTCCGGGTGACGTGCCGTCTTTAGCAGGCACATCCGCAATGCCCGGCAACAGCTGGTAAGTCTCGAGCACCCGGCCCGAAGACAGATCGACGATCTGTCCGGGCTTGGCCGCAAAGGTCTGGCCGCTCTCATTGCGCAGCGGCACCCCTTGGTTCAGTTGCTGTTGAGCGCTCGCCGCCGTGGCCTGGCCGCGTGTTTCCTTGCCGTCAATGAAGATGACCGGCGCTTGCCCACTGCGGGTGATCATGCCGTTGACAACGGACGTTTGCGGCCCAGCGGGTTGAACCGGCACAATCACACCGCGCTTTTGATCCAGCTTTGCGCGCTCCTGTGGCGAATAGAACAGGCGGCCGAGCTTGCTCTCCTGTGCATGAGCGGGATGGGGAAACCCATTCCCCACAGCACCAAGAACTGCAGCGGTAACGGCGGTTAGGAATATTCTTATCATTTTGCTGCGGCCCCCGATCCTGGTGCCGCTGGAGCGCGCGCATCTTCTACAAGTGTGATCCAGTCTATCTCGCAGGTGGCAATTACGTTGCTTTGATCTACCGGGGTTGCTGGTGCCGTGCCGCCACCGAGCGCGTTGCCAATCGCTGCCATAGCGCCGGGCGCGGGCTTCTTGACGGGAGTACGCGCGGTGTCGACCGCGCGCGCCTGCAGCGTGCAACGGTCCATCACAAAAATGCCGGCCGGCGGATTGGCCAGCCGCCGCAGATAGTCTATGAAGTCACCTTCATGCAAAAGACCGAGTTCGAGTTTCATCCGGCTGGCGAAAAACGACAAACCTTGTCCCGGCTTGGCGATGTCTTCATAGGGCTTGCGGGCGGCGATGGCGTAGGCCATTTGCGGCAGGCCTCGTGCTTCACGCGCTTCAACCAGACGCTCTATCCATTCGAGGCGCTCGCCTTGCTCTGGCGTGGTGTCGTCCGCGCTGGCGAGCGCTGGTTTGATCGCTTTGATTCGCACGTAATTTTGGTAACGCTGCATGTAGGCGCTGATTTGCTCGCGTTCTTCGTTGGCGCGCGACAGGCGGCCGCTGGCCTCAAGAGACTGCCGGCGCATCAACTGCTCGCGCTTTACGGCTTCGTCCTTGAAATAGCCGCCGCCGACGGCGGCTACTCCGCCTGCTACGGCGAGCGCAGCCGCCAACACGACGGAAACCGTCAACTCCTTGGCTTGTGCTGGCGTCATAGCGGCACCTTGCGTGAGATGCGTAGCACGATCACATCCGCATCTGTGGCCGATGCCGCATCCTCGTCATCCCCGCCTTTGAGATTGCCCGTGGGCGAAACGTCAAGCGGCAGACGCACGGGTGTGACGTCGATTCCGGGAATGCGTTTGAGGGCATCGACCGCACTGCGCGCGGCGGCAATGCGGCGCCGCGGCGTCGCGGTGCGGTCCTGCGCTACGGCGCCGGTGAGCGTCACGATTTCGTAGCGGTCTGGTGCTGCCGCTCCGGGCTGGCCCGGTACGCCGAGACGCGCGCGAATCGAGGCCACTGCGCCACTGGCCGGTACGTCTGCGCTCGCGGCCACTTGCCAGTCAATTTTGCTGAGCGTAAACGCGGGAGCTGCGATCAAGGCCTGGCTAATCTGAATCAACATCGGCTCGGGGGTCAGCGGCCGCATGGCGAGAGGGTCAAGGGCAAGCACCGCCGCCCGAAGGTGCTCAGGCGTAATGCCGCTCTGGGGAAACGACTTCGCTACCGCCTGATAGTTGGCATTGGCGCGGGTTGAGGTTGCGGTATGGCGGTCAGCATCGTTGTCAATGGATTTGGCTTGTGCCAGCAGCACGGCGCCCGCCATGCCACCGGCAACGCACAATGCGGCACCCGCAGAAATGATGGCCGAGCGCCAGCGCCACACCGCATAGTGCTCATGCGCCCAGTCAGGCGCAAAATCAATCTTGGGTGGAAAGCGCAGCGCACCAGCCGCCCATAACAGGTCGGCTTCCATTGGCGCCTCTGAGCTGGCGGGGGCACCGGGCCTGGCGTGCAGTTCAGCCTGAATGCCCTGCGCGCGTGCCAAGACCGCAAAATCGGGAAACTCATAGGTAAGCCGGTCGGTATTGACACACACCTGCTGCCAGACGGTGCGCAGCTCAGGCGGGCACAACAGCACCACACGCAACGGTTCTCCCTCGCGCGGCAGCCAGCGCAAGGTCGCGAGATATTGCTCGGTTCGCGTGATTTCAGCAGCGATGCGCGGCCCGACTTGTTGCGCCGTTTCATCCTGAAACGCAGCCAGCCGGGAAAACCTGGGCTTGCCATCATTGACGTAGATTTGCCGCAGACCGGCATGATTGAAGGTAACGAACAGTGCGCTCTCATGCGCTGAGCCCAAATACTCGTTGACCCAGCCGGTTACCGCTGGCAGAGCGTGGATGCCACGCACTTGCGTGCGTTGGGCATGCATGACTTCCAGCCATGTGTTGATGGCGGCCGAATTGGTCAGCGCCATCAGCAGCACCTGCTCATCGCGCCGTTTGGAGTTGGGCGCGCGCGTGTTCGATTCCTCGCGGCCTAAAGACACACTGGTCCGATACGGCGTGTTGCGATACGCCTGATCGTATTTACGCGCAAGGAGTTGGCGGCGCGCCGTACCCGCGACGTAAGGAATGGTTTCGATGCGGAAGTCTTCTTCGACGAAATCAACCAGCACCGTGAACTTGCTGGTGGTGCGGCTCTGGCAGTAGCCCTTGAAGAGCTCAATATCTTCGTTGCGGAACGCGGCTTCCTGCGCGACACCGCCGCGGCGCATGGCGTACGCTTCCGCACCGTCTGCGCGAATCAGCAGCACGCGGTCTTGTATTCCGGGCCAGCGCAGCTTCATGGCGTCACAGTTTCAGTTTGCTGATGGTGTCGTAGAGCGGGCCGAAAATCGACAGCAGTACCCAGCCCAAGATGGTACCCAGCACCAGCACCATGCCCGGGCCGATCATGGCCTGTACACGGTCGATGCCTTCCTTGACTTCGCGATTGTAGAAGTAGCTGACGTTGAGCAGGGCACGATCCAGTCCGCCGGTAGTCTCGCCAATGCGCAGCATGCGCAGCACCAGAGGCGGAAACATCTTCACCGATTCGAAGGCAGCACTGATTCCCTGGCCATCGCGAATCTGGTGCCCGGCTTGCACCAGTCCGGCAGTCACCGCGCGGTTGACCGCGACCGATTCGGAAATGCGCATCGCCTCCAGCACAGTAATGCCGGAGGAATACATGAGCGCGAACGTGCTTGCGAACCGGGAAAGAATGATCTTGCGCAGGATCGGGCCGATATAGGGGAGCCGCAGCTTCAGTCGATCCACTTCATACGCCAAGCGTTCTGAAAGACGCAACGCTGTGAAAAAACCAACGACAAGCAGCACAGGCAGACTGAATACGATGTACCAGTAATTGCGGACAAAGTCTGACGTTGCGATCAGCGCACGCGTGTGCAGCGGCAACTGCTGATTCATGTTTTTGAGGAACTTGGCCATTTCGGGTACCAGAAACAGCATGAGCAATATCAGCACAGCCATCACGATGGTGCCAACGAAAGCGGGATAGATCACGATCTTCTGCGCGTAGGCTGCCAATTCATCCTGCCATTTCAACGTGTCGGAAAGGCGCTTGAGCACCTCGACCAATTGCCCGGTTTTTTCACCCGCGCCCACCAGACTGACAAATACTTTGTTGAACACCTCGGGCTGGGCTTCGAGCGCTTGCGACAACGTCTGGCCCCCCTCAATCGCTTCAATGATGGTGCCCAGCACTTCGCGAAAGCGGGCTGACTCGGTGCTGTCGCGCAATTCGGTGATCCCATCGAGCAGCGGCACCCCGGCAGCGGCCAGCTGTTCAAGCTGAAAGCAAAAGGTGATGAGGTCGGAGCGAGTGACTTTGCCGCGAAACAGTCCACCCCCGCCGGCGGCGGTGGGCTCAGCCGTCAGCAAATCGAGGCCGATGCGTGCCAGCCGCTGCTCCAGATCCACAAGGTTGACCGCTTCAAGGCGGCCCGACACGCGTTTGCCGTCGCTGTCAATCGAGTTGTAGGCGAATATCGCCATGGCAATGCCTTGTTCAGGAGCTGCGAGCGCGTGCGGTGAAGTCGACTACACGCGCCACTTCGTCGAGCGTGGTCGAGCCGTCAAGCACGCGGCGCACGCCGTCTTCGGCGAGTGTGATGAAGCCTTTCTCGTGCGCGAGCGCGAGCATTTCCCGCACCGTGGCACGCCGTGCGATCAATTCGTCGAGTTCGTAGTCGAACTTGAGAATTTCCATGATGGTGAGACGGCCGCGATAGCCCTGGTTTTCGCAGGTGTCACATCCGATGGCGCGGTAGATGATGGGTGGATCATCGTTCGGAAGCCCCATGAAGCGGCACTCGATCTCATCTGCTTCGTGTGCCTCGCGGCACTCCAGGCACACGCGCCGCACCAAGCGCTGCGCAATGATGCCAATGATATTGCCGGACATGATGTCTGCCATGACGCCGATGTCGATCAGGCGCGGGATGGCGCCGATCGCGGAATTGGTGTGCAGCGTTGAGTAGACCTGATGGCCGGTCATGGCTGCGCGAAACGCCATTTCAGCAGTGTCGCTGTCACGGATCTCGCCCACCAGAATGATGTCTGGATCCTGCCGCATCAACGAACGAATGCCGCTGGCGAAGTCGAGCTTGACCGCCTCGTTCACCGAGGTCTGGCGCACCATGTTGAGCGGATACTCGACCGGATCTTCCAGGGTCATGATGTTGACCCCTTCCTGATTGATATGCGAGAGTATCGAGTAGAGCGTTGTGGTCTTGCCAGAGCCAGTCGGCCCCGTGACGAGAATGATGCCTTCCGGGCGCGCAATCATGATCTTGAGCAGATCGAGCTGCTCTTCCTGCAAGCCCAGCTCGTCGATTGGCACCAGACCGCGCTGGCGGTCGAGAATGCGCAGCACGATGTTTTCGCCGTGCGTGGTGGGTTGCACCGCGACGCGGAAATCCACACTTCTGCCAGTGAGTGACAGCGAAATGCGACCGTCCTGGGGGGCGCGAATCTCGGCAATGTTCATTCCTGACATCACCTTGATGCGTACCACCATCGCCGGCCAATACTGCTTGTGCAGTGAGCGGATTTGGCGCAACACGCCATCAATGCGGTAACGAATGCGCAGGAAGTTTTGCTCGGGCTCAAAGTGAATGTCCGAAGCGCCGCGCTGCACTGCATCGGCAAGCAGGGCATCGACCAGCCGCACTACTGGCTGGCTGTAGGCGTCGGTGCCACTACTCAGGCTCTGGTAGTCAATTTCACCTGTTTCGATCTCGTGCAGTATGCCGTCGATTGACAGCTCATAGCCGAAGTATTGGTCAATCGCCCGGGAGATCTCCGACTCGCCTGCGAGCAGCAGGACGATTTCAAACGCACCGCGCATGCGCGTGGCAAGCATGGCGCGCAATTGGTCGAGCGCCACCACGTTGCTCGGATTGGCGATTGCGATGGAAAAGCGCGCCGGATCACGCTCGATCTGCAGCGGAAACAGCAAGTGACGCTTGGCAAACTCGCGCGGCACGGCGCGGATGGCCGCCGGATCAATGATGATGTGCGTGAGGTCAATGCCCTTGGTGCCGAGGTTCTCGGACAGCGCATCGCGCAACGTGGCTTCGGTGACGAATCCGAGCGCAATTAACTGCTTGCCCAACGACAAATTGCTGCGTGCCTGCTCCTTGAGCGCGATATGCAACTGGTCTTCGGACACCAGACCGCGTTCGACCACGATTCTGCCAATGGGCTTGCGGACGGGAGGTTTTGGTTCTGGGGCGTTCATGTTGGTCAGTGCTGTCAGCGTCTGGCGCGCGGCAATGTTGACTTGGTCAAGCGATCGAATGGGCGCATTGCCACTGGCCGCAAACGTTATTTGAGTGCTGCGTCAAGCTGCGCGAGCCGCGCACGCGCACGCGCAGCATCAAAGCTGGCCGGGCGCATCCGAGCAAGCTCAAGCGCTTTGCTGTAGAAGTCGCGCGCCAGGCGCGCCTCGCGTATGCGGTCCAGGCTGATGGCCAGGTTGTAGCAATAATCGGCGTTGCCTGGGTCTGCGCGATGGGCGTTGAAGTACGCCTGCTGCGCTTCCGGCCAGCGGCCTTGCGAAGAGAGCTGATTGCCTTGCACAAACGCGAGCGCACCATTGCCGCTGCCGCTCTCCGGCCGCTCGGCCTCGCGCGCGATGAGGGAATTGACCTGACTGAGTGCGCCTACCGGATCGCCCTGCGCGGTCAGCGAGGCCAATTGAGCGGTGGCATAGGGGTCGCCGGGGTGCAAACGGAGCGTCTGACGAAAGTAGGCCTCCGCCGCATCGGTGCGATTTAGCCGCAACAGTACCGTCGCTGCGCCGAGTAGTGCGTCGCGATTGGAAGGATCAGTGCGCAATGCACCATCGTAGGCTTGGCCAGCGCGGGCGAGGTCGCCCGCCTGAAGTGCGGCGTAACCGGTTAGCACGTCAGGGTTTACTGCGGTTGTTGTGGCGTTGCGCGCGATGCGCAAATTCGCCGGACTCTCAACCGCGGCACCACCAGCAGCACTGGCCGTATCGCGCGCAGGCGCGTCGTTGCGACGGCCCATGCGGGGCGGCGCATTGTCTTCACCCCGAGCGTCCCGTTGCGGCGCGAAACGGCGGTCAGCGTCTCCGGAGGCAGATCTGTCCTGGGCGCGTGCCGCGGTGCCTGCCGGTCCAGCGGCCCGTCCAGAACCGGTCGCGCCGTCACCGCCAGGAGTGGCACTTGACGGCGGCTGCGCCGCTGGCGCGCCACTACCAGACCGAGCCTGCGATTGCGCGGTGGAGCTCGCTCCCTCTGAAGCATTCGGACTTTGATTCGCAATCGCAGAAGGAGTCTGCATGGGAGGTGCTGCGGGCGCTTGAGCACGAGCAGGGGAATCGGGTACTGCCGCCGGGTTTGCCGCCATCACCGGACGCGGCGGCTGCATTTGCCACCACAGATAAGCACCGTAGCCAACTGCTGTGAGCAGGCACACACCCATTACCGCGTAAAAAGGCAATTGGGGATTGCGCGGCTTGGGCTGCTTCGCAGCAAATACAGCACGCGCACCTGCGGTATCTTTGCTCCTGCCCGCCGAAGCACCGCGCGCCGCGCTGCCCGGGGCGTCACGGGATGGCAGTGCGGGTGAGGCCGCCTGGGGGAGCGCATCCGGTTCGAGCGTCAACTCCATCGGTTTGAGCAGCGGACCCGGCCGGCCCGCTGAAGCTGCTGGATCAGCAGCGGCGCTCCGCTGCGGCGCGTCGAGCCCCAACTCCTGCGTCAAATCGCGCGTTGTCGTGGTGATGGAGGCGCCGCTGACGGAGTCCGGTTCTGCGATTTGGCCCGCTTGCTTGGCTGTTTCCGCCTTCTTGAGCGCATTCATCAACAGACTCATGGCCGTCCTCCGCTACTACTGGCTGGCTGCTGCATTCTGGCCGGCGGCAGGCTTGGCACCATTGCGGCCAAGGTCAAATGGCTCGGGCTTCAGCGGGTTAGGCTGTCGGAAGAAATCCTGCCCGGGTAGAAACTCACGAAATTTCTGGAAGTCGCCTTCGAGAGACGGGTCTTTGATGACAATGGGACGCAAGAAGATCACCAATTCAGATTTCGACGACGCTTCATTCCTGTTTTTGAACAACTCGCCGACTCCCGGAACTCGAGACAATCCCGGTATGGAATCCTCACCATCGTTGAAATTATCCTGCATCAAGCCTCCCATCACCGCGATTTGGTAATTGGGAATTTTGAGGATTGATTCCATTTCGCGTGTCTGAATCACCGGAACGGAGTTGACGATTTGTGCGCCGGCGGCGGTGACCAAAGAGGGATTGGGGTCTTGTACCACTCCGATGCGCCGTGAAAGCGACGGGCGCACATTGATGGTGACCTGATCGGCGTCATCAATTTGTGGCGTCACAGACATGACAAAACCGACGGCGATGGACTGCGCGGTGGTAGTGAACGAATTGATCGCAGGCGAGGTCGCCGTGGCCGGCGTGCTCGAACCGGACACATTGAAATACACCAGGTTGTCAACCACCTTTAACATCGCGGTCTGGTTGTTGAGTACCGAGAGCTTGGGGCTCGACAGTACTTTGACATTGCCGTAAGAACCAAGTAGCGAAAGCGCTGCGGCGATATTGCCGATGGGCGACGCGGTGTTGATGAAAGAGAGCTGGAAGTTGCCATTCCCACCTACTGCCCCAAATGCCGGGGTAATCGGATTGGCCGCAGCGGCAAAGGTCGCGCCGGTAGCAGCTGCAACACCAGGTACCGCTCCCGATCCTTGCTGATTGAGCGAAAAGCCGTCCGTGCCGGAACGCAGCCGTTGCCAATTGATGCCCTGCTGAAAAAGCGAGCTCAGTTGAACTTCGACAACCGTGACTTCTATGAGTACCTGCCGCCGCGCGCTTGAGACCACGCGATCAATGAACTCGCGCACCCGCTCTTGCTGTCGCTGGGTAGCGAACACCATCAGAATGCCGGCCTCGCGGTTGCTGATCACCGGGTTGGCAGCGCCGGCCGCAGCAGCTTGGGTACCGGTAGAGCTTTGAGAAAGGTTGTAGCCGGTCTGCGCGCAGTTAACCGTGGGAGCAGCTGCTGCCGCTCCGGCGCCGGCTCCGCCGGTGACTTGCTGCATAAGTTGCGGCGCGCCTGACCCGGCAGAAGCCAACTGCCGCGCCACATTGAGGCGATTTTCGTAATCGCGTTCCCTGGCCTGTTGCTGGTCGGAGCGTTCCTGCCGCGAAATGGCGCGGGTTGTGACCACGATATTGCAAACGTTTTGGGCCAATGACTCCCAGAAAAAATTGGCCGTGTTGCTGGTGAGGGAGGTAGACGAATTATTGTTGCCCGAACCGCCCGCAGCGCCACCCGCTCCGGTGGTGTTGATTTGCGTTGCCACGTTGACTGTGGTGGCTGCAGATCGCGTCATGTTGACGTAGTCCACCGTATAGGTCGCCATGAACGGTGCGTCCGGCAGGATGGACAGATTGGCACCGCTCATCTCCCAGCGCAGATCGACCTGCTTGGACATGCGCGCTAGCAGCTGCGGCAGGGTCTGGTTGAGCGCGTTCATGGTGACATTCCCCGCTATGGACGGGTGAACGTCGACGTTGATTTTGGCGTCGCGTGCCAGCGCGAACAGAAGATCGCGGACCGGTACTTCGTTGACGACCACGCTGTAGGTTTCCTGACGCGCCACCGCGCTCGGTTGCGGCGGCAATGGCAGTGTCGTCAGCGTAGGCGGGATGTCACCTGCCGGCTGCACGGGTGCGTTCTCCCGCGCCACGTGTTGGGTAGAGGGTTTGAGTGGGGGTGGCGCACAGGCTGCAATGGCGAGACAAAACAGCGCTAGCGGCAAAACCCGGCGCAGGCTGGCGCGCCGGGCTTGCGGCGCGGTGCCTGCTGCAGTCTTCGCCCGCGGCCGCAGTGTGACGAGAGTAGTGTGCATAGATATTTTGAGCATAGCACAGGACGCACCGCTTCATCGCAAAGATGCGCTGTGGCGGTGCGCAACCCGGTGTGCGCACGCGCGGTGGCGCTGCGGTGCAGCAAACGCTAGTCTTCGCGCGACGGCGCGCGCGTCTCAGTTTGGGTTTCGGCTCCGCTCGTGCTTGGCGTGACGGGGAGATCAATGGCAGCGCCCACCACGCGGGGAGCGGGCGGCGGTTTGGCGGGAGTGGCGCGGCGTGGAGGAGGGAGCGGAACTGCGGTGGCCGTGTAGGACGGCAGCGGGTCCGGGATGGCCCTTTCCGCGGGGGGGCGTGGTGGTTCAGGCACCGCCACTGCCGCTGGCGCCGCCGGTGACACCTGCTGCGCGGTCACGACTGCGGCGGTCGCGCCGGTAGATGCAGCGGCACCGGGCGCGACTGTCTGCGCGCTGTTGGAGGCAGGCGCTGTTTGTCCAGCGGTATTTGATGTGACTGCCGGCGCGGCCGGCTCGGCGGGCGCCACTACCGGCAGGCCAGACGCTGCGGCTCCGGCTGTTGCAGCGCCGGCTGGCTGTTGCGGGCTGGAGGTTTCTTGCGCCGCAGGTGCTGGTGCCGCCGCGGGTGCAGAGGCAGGCACAGAGGACGGTGCGGGCGCCGGCGCCGCTGTCCGCAGCGGCGCACTTGTCGCAGTGCTGGTTTGCGATGAAAGGTGTATTCCCGCATACACTCCGGCACCTGCCAGCGCAACCGCGCTTGCAGCCGCAAACCATTTCCATTGCTGTGGCAGCGCGCGCCTGTCGGCAGCCGTGCCGAGGGGCGCAAAGCCGGCATCGCGGATCGCCGCCAGTGCGTGCTTGCGCGTGATGCCGTGTTCTGATTCAGCGTACGCGGCGAGCAGACACTTGTCCGCGAGAATGTTCAGGCGTCGCGTGAGGCCTTCGGACGATTTGGCAATCAGTTTTAGCGCGCTCGCGTCGAACAAGTCCGGACCTTTGTAGCTCGCCTGGCGCATGCGAAACATGAGGTATTGGCCGACGTCGCCATGCACCAGGGGTTCGAGGCGAAAGCTGTGCGTGATGCGCTCACGCAGAGGGCGCAGCAGCGCCGTGCCAAGCTGCTCGTCCAGTTCCTGTTGACCGAACAGGGCAATCTGCAGCAGCTTGTGGCGGTTCGATTCAAGATTGGACAACAGGCGGATCTGTTCCAGCGTTTCGGCGGGCATGGCGTGCGCTTCGTCGATCAACAGCACCACACGCCTGCCATCGCCGTAGACCTGGATCAAGTGTTCCTGCAAGGTGCGCAACAACTGATTGGGCCGCTGTTCGTTACCCGTTGGAAACCTGAGGTCATCGAGAATCGCCTGCAGGATCTCCTCACGTGCAAGCGAGGGATTGGACAGGTAGACTGTTTCCACTCCCGCGGGCAGGCGTTCGATCAGTACACGGCACAGCATGGTCTTGCCGGCGCCGACCTCGCCGGTCACTTTAACGATGCCCTCGTCATGCGTGATGGCGTAGAGCAGCGCTTCGAGGGTGGCGCCGCGATTCGCCCCCGAAAAGAAAAAATCGGTATGCGGCGTGATGCGAAATGGCGCCTCGCTGAGGCCGAAATGATCAAGGTACATGGCGTCCGTCTTTCAGCGCGGTTTCTCAAGCGCGTTCATGCGTGAATAGAGCGTCGTGCGGTTTATGCCCAGCGCTCGCGCGGCCTGACTGACATTCCCGTTGGAGAGTTTCATTGCGGCGCCAATATAGGCGCGTTCCCACGCTTCGAGCTTGGCATCAAGTGTGAAGCCACCACCACGGGCCAGTTCGCGCCAGGCAATGTCATCGATCTCGTCAGCCGTCCCGCCGCCGCCGGCGTCCGCTCCGGTGAAGGCACCCGGATCAAATTCGAGCTCCAGTGCTGCGGCATTGACGTTGGCCCCGGCGTGTTTGGTTACCAGACGGATGACTACATTGCGCAACTCGCGCACGTTGCCAAAGAAGGGATACTCGCACCAGATCTGCTCTGCGGCCGCGTCGAGCGCAAACGGGGCCACCCCGGCGGCACCGGCATACATGCGCCGGAAATGGCCCAGCAGCAGGAGGCTGTCACCCGGCAAATCGCGCAATGCGGGAACCTGCATCGTGAATACGGACAAGCGGTAATAGAGGTCCGTGCGAAAGCGCCCTTGCTTGCATTCGACCCGCAAGTCGCGGTTGGTCGCGGCAATGACGCGTGCCTGCGAGCGCCGCACCTGGGTCTCGCCTACCCGGTTGTACTCGCCGTTTTCGAGCACGCGCAGCAGC
>JANPAR010000340.1:0-5891 GCA_031430015.1 Burkholderiales bacterium | reverse complement strand
CCGCCAGGTTGGGGTTGTTGATGGTCACTTGAGCAATGGATTAACAACTGCCCCCAAGAGAACAAATGCGACGAGTATGGCGAGATAGGTCCAGAAGAACACAACCATAAACTGACACAGCCTAGACAGCTTCGGGTCATTAAGTTTTCGGTCTTCGCGCCGAAGTAAGAAACGAAGAAAGGCGATAGTGTTTTGAATCGAGTTGTTCACGATGAGCGTTGGAGCACCCATTGCGAGATACGCGTTTGTGTGGCGACTTCGCAGGGTGTCAAAAAACCGGGAGACCAAAATGAACCAGACGAACACCAGTGCCCCAAGTACGACGAAACAGACGATCTCGAGTTGCTGGGTCATGCCAAGCCTAGCGAAAAGCATTTATCCGCCGCCTGGCGGTGTCGAGAGAAAGGCGCAGATTCATCGCGGCGGATAAATGTGGTTGGACTGAATCGCCCGGACGGGGGTGGCTATGGGGATTGTCAGGAAGATGGCAGGGGCTGGCTGGGGTGCAGCGCAGCGAAACAGGTGAGATGGCCGAACGCCACAGCAGATTGAGCGCGGTAAAGTGTTGTCTGGTTGGTACCGGGAGTTTGGCGCAGGCAAAGGCAAGGTGATTTGTCCGCAGGGTCGTGCAGGCGGTGCGAGGCCAGTTTTGACATATGCCATTCCGCGAAGAGCCTTGGTGCATGCGGGCTAACGCATGATGATGGCCTGAAAGTGGCTTCCACCAACGCTCTTGTGTCGCTTTGATGCTAGCCGGCGGTCGCCCGCAGGCGACTAAGCAGCCGCAAACACCAGGTGTCCGGTTGCGGCCTTGACCGGCCGCGCCTTGATTTCGATGTTGTAACCGAGCCGGGTCAGGCAATCCATAAGCCTGCGTTCGGAGAGGTTCGAAAGATCGCCGCGCATCATGCCCGAGACTTTCGGCTGGGTGATGCCCATGCGCTGTGCGGCGTCTTGCTGTGTCAGTTCCAGGCGGCGCATGGCCTTGCGGATTTCGATCACGAGCGCGGTCTTGATTTTGAGCTTTTCGGCATCAGGCAGACCGAGGTCGGCGTACACGTTGCCTGAACCGCGCCGCACTTCGATGCCGTCAACCAGTCCTTTTTTCATTTCGCCATTCCTCTATCGGCGCTTCCGCCATCCGGCGTGAGTCAATTGTCGCTTATGGAGGCGGCGTCAGCCGTCCAGCTTCGCCGTTCGCGCCAACTCCCGCCACTTGCGGATATCGCTCTCCACCCGCGCGCGCAATGCCTCTGCCGGGCCGCCGGCTGGTTCGGTGCCAATGGCAAGCAGGCGCGCCCGCACCGCTTCTTGCGCGAGCGCATGGCGCAGGTCGGCATTGATGCGGTTGATCACCGCCGCTGGCGTTTTGGCCGGCGCGGCGAGGCCGAGCCATGAGGTGACTTCAAAGCCCGGCAGGGTTTCGGCCACAGTGGGCACATCGGGAAAGGTGTCGAGCCGCGCCTTGCCGGTGACGGCGAGTGCGCGCACGGCGCCGCCCCTGATCTGCGGTGTCGAGATGGTGGGTGCGGCGATCATCAAGTCGAGCCTGCCGCCGATCAGTTCGGTGAAGGCGTTGCCCTTGAACGGCACATGCAGCAGGTTGACCCCGCCCATCGCGTTGATGAGCTCGCCGCTGAGGTGCTGCGTGGTGCGCACGCCCGGTGTGGCGAAGGTGAGCTTGCCGGGGTTCTTCTTGGCGAAGTCGATGGCCTCGCGCAGGGTCTTGAAGGGTGAGTCGGCCTTGACCAGCACCATGAAGGCGAACAGGCTGACCATGCCGGCGAAGGCGTAGTCGCGCATCAGGTCGTAGGGCAGCTTGGCTTCGGTGGCCGATTGCGTGGCGGCGTTGACGCCGTCGCCGCCGGTGAGCATCATCAGGGTGTAGCCATCCGGCTCTTGCGTGGCGACGTAGGCGGTGGCGATGCGCCCGCCCGCGCCCGGTTTGGGTTCGATGATGATGGGCTGGCCCAGGCGCTCGCCAAAGGCCTGGCTGATCGCGCGCGCCACCGTGTCAGGGTTGGAGCCGCTGTCATAGCCGTGGACGATGCGCACCGGCTTGGCCGGCCAGGCGGGCTGGGCGCGTGCGGTGAGCGCAGTGCCGAGTGTGCCTGCGAGACCCGCCGCAGCTCGTCCCGTGAAGGCTCCCGGCACCAGGCGCGACGCCATGCCGGCGAGGGGCATCGCGCCAAGAGCCTTGATGGCAGCGCGTTTGCGCGTATCAACCGTGTTCATGGCGCCCCCTAAACGATGTGGCCCTTGCCGGTGGAGTAGGACACTTTGACGGTGATCGTGCCCTCGTTCATCATCCACTCACGCACCGTGTATTCGCGCATGCCGCTGCTGTGCATCGGGTCAGACGCGGCGATCTGTTTCGCTTCCGCAATCGAAGCAGCGCGAATGATGACCAGGCCCTCGCCCTGCCACATGTCCGAGTCCGGCGGGAACAGCGGGCCGGCGCCAAACATGATGCCGCGCTTTTCAAGATCAACCTGAAATTCGAGATGCGGCGGCACCATCTCGCGCATTTTTTCCAGCGTCACGCCGGGCGCGGGTTTGGTGGAAATCACATACAACTCTTTTTGCAGCATGTCTTTTGTGCCGCCGGCCTTGAGGGCCGCCTTGGGGATTCCGGATGACATGACTTCTCCTCGTTACTCTATCGGGTGGGTGCTGCTCAACTTACTGCTGCGGAATTTTTGACTCGGTGATGACTCGTTTCCAGCGCGCCACTTCAGCAATCACGCGCTCGCGCATCTCGGCCGGCGTGCTGCCGCGCGCTTCGCCGCCAAAGCCTTCGAGGCGTTCGCGCACCTCGGGCACTTGCAGCGCCTTCTGCACCTCGGCATGCAGGCGCTCGATGATCGCCCGTGGCGTGCCGGCCGGTGCGGCCAGGCCGATCCACGAGCGCACGTCGAAGCCCGCCACGCCGCCCTCGTTCGCCGTCGGCACATCAGGCATGCCGCTCCAGCGCGTGCCGCCGGAAGTGGCGATGACCTTGAGCTTGCCGGCCTTGACGTGGGCCACCGCGACGGTAGGCGTGGCGACTACGAGCGGAATGTCGCCGCCTAAAAGGCTGGTAATCGCCGCCGCATCGCCCTTGTAGGGCACATGCAAAAACGGCGCATTGGCCATGCTGGCAAGCAAGGCGCCGGTGAGGTGGTGGGTTGAGCCGATGCCCGCCGTGCCATAGGCCACCGACTCCGGTTTGGCCCGCGCCGCCGCGAGCAGGGCCGGCAGCGTCTGGTAGGGCGAGTCGGCGCGCACGGTGAACAAAAACGGAAACTGCGAGATCGTCGAAATCATCTCGAAGCTCTCGGCCGGGTCGAACGGCAGGGTTTTGTAGAGCGCGCCCGAAGCGGTATGGCCGCCGGTGAGCAACGCCAAAGTGTAGCCATCGGGCGCTGACTTGGCGACCGCATCGGAGGCCAGGTTGCCGCCCGCGCCTACGCGCGCCTCGACCACAAAGGGTTGGCCGAGGGTCTTGCCCAGCTCCACGCCGATCACGCGGGCGATGGTGTCGGCATTGCCGCCGGGGGCGAAGCCTTGCAATATCTTGACGGGGCGGTTGGGGTAGGGCTGCGCCAACGTGGCTCCAGCGCAGAGGGCGAACAGCAGTGCCGCAGCACCGCGCATCAGATGGTTGCCTTGCATTGATATCTCCAGTTAATTCCACGGGCCGAGGAAGGCTTCGCCGGCAAAGGAATCGGTCATGGCATCGAGTGTATCGGGCCATTGGGCAAAATCCCCCGCGTCGATCAGCGTGCGCCGCGCACTGGCCGGGCGCGGCTGACCGTCCCAACCAACTTGCTCCATGCCGCCATAGAGTTGAATCGCATGGCCATCAGGGTCGATGGCGAAGGCGGTGTAGTCGATGCCGGGGAAGAGCTCGGGCGGCAGATGTTTGATCGTCACGCCTTGCTCGCGCAGGAAGCCCAAGCCCGCTTTCAATTGCGCATGGTCGCCCAGTTGAAACCCGAACGACATCAGCGTCGTGCCCGCGTACAGGCCGAGTTCGGCGCGCAGCGCGAGCGGATACAAGGCCATCGAATGATGCTCGGTGTTGGCGCGCAAAAACACGCAGCGGTGGCCGTTCCAGATGACTTCTTCAGTAACGGTAAGGCCAAGCGCATCGCGATAAAACGCCAGCGCGACTTCGACATCCTTGACGAACAGCCGCACCGGCCCGACGCGGACAATCTTGAAGGGCCGCGCCAGCAGCACGCCGCCAACGTCAAAGCGCTCCTCGCCTGGTTCGTCCTGGCGCCAGCCATCGGCGGGGCGGATGCCGCGCGCGAGTCCTTCTTTGACCTCGGCGAACTCCGAACGGTAAGGCAGCGCAGGCGGCGCGGTATGGCGCACGTCGTGCATCGCCTGCGGTTTACTCACGCCGTCCCAGCCGACTTGCTCAATGCCGTAAAAGATTTCGTTGACGTGGCCATCAGGGTCGAAGGGGTAGGCGTTCCAGTTCGATCCCGGCAGGTCGCGCCCCGAGCGGTGAATGCGCAGGCCTTTGGATTTGAAATAGTTGTAGCCATCGACCACCTCGCGCAGGCTGCCAACCTGCCAGGTGATCTGATTGGTCGTGACCTGAGGAAACTCGTTGGGGAATTTGTAATTGGCGGCCAGCGCACGGCGCGGAAAAAACACAAACGAGTGATGCTCGGTGCCGTGGCGCGCGAAGTAGCCGATCACCGGGCCGACCTGCGGCAACTCCTCGGGCGTGAAGCGTGGCGAGAAATCGAGTTTGTCGCTGATGCGCAGCCCGAGCAGGCGCTCGTAAAAGCCGCGCGCCACTTCCGGGTCGGCGACGTTGACGCCGAAGTGGCCGAGGCGGCGTACTTTGAAGGGTCTGGCCACGCGGATGCCGCCGACGGTGTACTGGGTGCCGGCGCCAGGCACAGCCGTAGTCACAGCGCTTGCACCGATGCCGGTGTTGCTCATTGCCATCCCTGTCTCCTGCGGCGCAATCCTCAGTGCCGCGCAAAATTTTTGTTGGAGCGGGAGTTTAGGCAGATTCGCGCATTTGTGCACGGCGTAAGGCGAAGGCAGATTTGCCCAAAGCAGGCGCACGCTCAGACTCGTCCGAAAGAGCGGCAACCAAGGCGGCGCAGGAGGGCAGTTCCCCTATAATTCCCAGGTTAACGTTTACGTCAACTTCACCCATTTCTGCTATTTCCCATCGAGGCATCATGAAAGTTCTGGTTCCCATCAAACGCGTTGTGGACTACAACGTGAAGGTGCGCGTCAAGGCCGATCAAACCGGCGTCGAGACCGCCAACGTCAAAATGTCGATGAATCCCTTCGACGAAATCGCCGTCGAAGAGGCGATGCGCCTCAAGGAAGCCGGCATCGCGACCGAGGTCATCGTGGTCTCGTGCGGGGTGATGGCGTGTCAAGAGACGCTGCGCACGGGTCTGGCCATCGGCGCGGATCGCGCGATTTTGGTCGAGACCGATGTGGAATTGCAGCCCCTCGCCGTGGCCAAGCTGCTCGCCGCCGTGTGCAAGAAGGAAGCGCCCGGCCTCGTCATTCTCGGCAAGCAGGCGATTGACGACGACGCCAACCAGACCGGCCAGATGCTCGCAGCGCTGCTCGGCTGGCCGCAGGCAACGTTTGCTTCCAAGGTCGTCGTTGCAGATGGCAAGGCCCAAGTCACGCGCGAAGTTGACGGCGGTCTGGAGACCATCAAGATCAACATGCCGGCCATCGTGACGACTGACCTGCGCTTGAACGAGCCGCGCTATGTGACGCTGCCCAACATCATGAAGGCGAAGAAAAAGCCGATGGAGAACCACAAGCCGGCTGATCTCGGTGTCGATGTGACACCGCGTCTCAAGACCGCCATCGACTTCGCGCGTGACTTGGGCCTTGCCATCTGCCACAACCAC
>JANPAR010000339.1:0-15158 GCA_031430015.1 Burkholderiales bacterium | reverse complement strand
TGGGCGAAAACCCGCCCGGCACCATGCCGCCGGTGTCGGGCCAGTGGCCGGTGTTGGCGAGCCAGCACCACAGCTTGCCCTGGTAGAAAAACGGCTTGACGAACTTGACGTCCATCAGGTGGGTGCCGCCGAGGTAGGGGTCGTTGAGGATGAAGACATCGCCCTCGTTGAGTGGCAAGGTCAAATTCTTGACGCGCTCGATCACCGCCTCAACCGAAAACTGCATGGTGCCGACAAACACCGGCAAACCCAGCTCGCCCTGCGCAATCAGTTCGCCGCCGCGCATCTCTTCGTTGCCCACGCGGCCACCCCGATGGTAGATGCCATCGGAGCGATCCAGTGCCTCGGCAATCACCGGCGAAAACGCCGCGCGCACAAAGGCCAGATCCATTTCGTTGCAGACCTGGTTGAGGCCGCTTTGGATGACGGCGAGGGTGATGGCGTCCATGGTCAATTCGGGCAGCGTGTGCCGCTTGGCGGCGAAGCGCGCATCCTGCCACGAATCAGACCGGCGCGGTAAGATTCGCGCTCTGCGCCTTGCCGAATATACTGCGCAAATCGCCTTGAAACCGTTGGTGGAAGCGCTTCTCCAGACCATGTCCGCCCCAGTTCCCGCCCGCTACAGCGGCATCGCAATCCTGTTGCACTGGCTGATCGCGCTGCTTTTGATCTGCGGCTTCGCGCTTGGCCTATACATGGTCAGCCTGAAGTTCAGCCCGCAAAAGCTCACCTACTACGCGTATCACAAGTGGATCGGCGTGAGCGTGTTTACCCTGGCAGTGGTGCGCATCGTCTGGCGCATCACGCACGCGCCACCCGCGCAGCGGGCGTCGCTGCCGGTGTGGCAACAGGCAGCATCAGGCGCGGTACACGCGCTGCTCTATCTGCTGTTGATCGCCGCACCTCTCTCGGGCTGGCTGTATTCGTCGGCGGCAGGTGTGCCGACGGTACCGTTCGGCATCGAAGCGCTGCAATTGCCCGACCTTGTGGGCAAGGACCGCGCCCTTGCCTTCAATCTGAAATTTGTCCACATCAGTCTCACCTATTCCTTCGCCGCATTGGTGCTGCTGCATGTGGCCGCCGCGCTCAAACACGCGCTGATCGACAGAGATGGCATCATGTCGCGCATGCTGCCTGGAAAAACCTCATGAACGCTCTGCCCTGCCGCTCTCTCATCCGCGGCGCACGCGGCGTTCTCTGCGCGTTAGCCGTCATGATTGCAGGCAGCCTCGCCACCCCCGGCGGCGCGCTCGCGCAAACGGTAGACCTCGCCAAGAGCGAAGTCAGCTTCGGCTTCAAGCAGGAGAACGTGCCGGGCAGCGGCAAATTCAAAAAATTTACCGCACAGATCACGTTCGATGCGGCCAGGCCCGAAGCCACGCGCGCCAATATTGAGGTGGACGTGACCAGCGTCGATCTGGGCGACGCCGGCTGGGACAGCGACATTCAGGGTGCGTCGTGGTTCAACACCAAGCAGTTTCCGAAAGCGGCATTCGTGATCTCAGGCGCCAAGGCATTGGGCGGCGGACGCTATGAAGCGCCGGCAAAGTTCAAGCTCAAGGGCATCACGCGCGATGTGACCGCCACCTTCACCGCCAAGACTGACGCGGGCGGCACCCTGCTCGAAGGTGCAGTGCCGCTCAAGCGCAATGATTTCAAGATCGGCGATGGTCCGTGGGCTGACACCACCGTAGTGGCCAATGAGGTGGCGGTACGCTTCAGGGTCACCTTGAAAAAATAGCCGCCGCGCCGCACTCAGCCTTCAACCATTCCACCGTTTCGTTTCATCCACACCGCCGTTCCATTTTCTGGAGACAACATGAAAAACCTGATTCGATGCGCCCTCACATCCGGTCTCGTTGCAGTCGCTGTCACCAGCGCACAAGCCGCCCCCGTCGCCTACACCCTCGACCCGGATCACACCATCCCGCGCTTCGAAGTAATGCACAACTTCTTCTCCAATCACACTGGCGCCTTCATGAAATCGGCAGGCAAGGCAGTACTGGATACCGACGCCAAAACCGGCAGTGTCGAAGTAACGATCCAGAGCGCGTCCTTCCTCACTGGCCACGCCTTCATGGAAGGCGTGATGAAGGGCAAGGACTTCTTCAACGTCGAACAGTTTCCGGTGATGACGTTCAAGAGCACGCGCATGATATTCAGCGGCGACAACCCGCTGGCAGTCGAAGGCGATTTCACCTTGCTCGGCGTCACCAAATCAATGACCTTGACCTTCACCAACTTCAACTGCGGCCAGCACCCGCGCACCAAGAAAGACCAGTGTGGTGGCAATCTGGCTGGCGCGCTCAAGCGCTCCGACTTCGGGATGAAAGCCTTCCTCCCTGCGGTAGCCGATGACGTGCGGCTGATGATTCAGGTGGAGGCGTTCAAGGACTAGGAAAGCGCAGTGCGGAAAACTGCCGGCCATTCTGAATGGCGGCACGCTCCACTGCGGCGGCAGACGTCATCCAGCCTTTTTCCTCCAAGAAGGTCAAGAAGGCGCGTGTGCTGATTTTGTGACAGTTGTCGGGCAGTAGAAAGCTGGCGCGCGCAATTTTGTGATCCTCGAAAAGAAACACACCGGTGCGCGGCTGGCCGGTGAGCGCAAAGCTCTGCATCACCTCCTGCACCGCGAGTTCACCGAGGTTCGCCTTACGCTGCGACGGTGAACCTTTGCCGCGCTGATAGTCGCGGCAAATGCCCGTCTCCATCACGGTCACTCCGCTGCGCTTGGCCCAGTCGCCAATTTTCCGGCTGGTCGGTGTTTCGTTGCGCGTCACTTCATGCAGCACCATGTCCGCCAGCGCAAGCTGCCAGCCCGGCTTCTGCAGAAGATCAAGCGCATCGGCATAGGCCAGCGTAATCAAGGGCCCTGCGTCGGGCAGCAATACGGTCTCCACGTGCGTGGCGTTTTGGCTGCGCCCGGTGTGCTTGCGTAGCCGCTACGGCGCCAACTGATGCAGGGCGTTGACCATGCTCTTCGTCTGCACATCCGGCAAACGCGGCATCGGCAGATGCGCCTGCGCCATCAGCAGAAACAAGTCTTCCTGACTGTCAATACCTAACGCAGCCAGCGCCGCAACGTCGTCGATCCGCCCAAGCGAAAAATCGAGCAGTGTGCGAAAGTTTTGATTGCCGCTGGCCTCGGCCGCCTCAAACGTTTCGACCAAATAGCGCAGCTCGGCGTTGAACAGCGCATTGACCGAGGTATCTGCTTTTGCCGCGAGCACTTTGGCGCGCTTGAGCAGATCGCGCTCTACGGCACCGGTGAAATTGACGGTTTCAGCCATGACATTCTCCAAACGGGATTTAACACATAAATAAGTGTAACACTTGATTATGTGTTTTTATGGTTTACGGTATCTTGGCCAGGCCCACCTTCGCTGCGAGCAGCAAGAAAAATTCCACCCAGTAGAAACGCCATTCCAGCCAGCTTCACCGCACTGATTGCTTCTCCAAACAGCAGCCACGCCAAAAGCGCGGACCCCACCGGCTCGCCAAGCACGGTGAGCGCGATGGTGGTCGGGGTGACGTGCTTCAAGGCGTAGTTGAACGCGCCGTGGCCCATGAGTTGCGGGCCTAGCGCCATGCCGGCGAGGCAAGCCCACGCCACTGCGCTGTAGCCCGATAGCGCTGTGCCGCTCGCCAGCGCTGCTGCCATCAGGCACACCGCTGCGCAGGTGTAGACCAGACCGATGTAGGCGATCAGTGACATGCCTGCACGCAGCTTTTGACCAATCAACAAATAGCCGCACACCGTGAGCGAGCCGATCAGTGCGAGCGTGTTGCCAAACGCGGGCTGGGGCGCGGTCGCTGTCGCTGTTGCTGCACCACTGTCGGCCCACAAAATCACGCCACTGCCCGCCAACGCAAGGGTCACGGCGGCGAGACGCAAAGCCGGCATGCGCTCGCGCAGCACCAGCACCGAAAACAGTGCGATCCAGATCGGGTTGGTCGTCACCAGGGCCACACTGCTGGCGACCGAGGTGTATTCGAGCGAGGCGATCCAGCTCGCAAAATGCAGCGCGAGGAACACGCCAGAAGCGAGCGCGAGGCCGAGGGTGCGGCGCGGCATGGCTGCAATCTCGTCTCGCGACTTGAACCACACCAGCGGTGCCAGCACGAGTGCCGCAAGTGTCAAACGCCACGCTGCAATCGCCAGCGACGGCACCCCCTCGGCCTGCGCCCAGCGGATCAGGATCGATGCCGTCGAGACGATCAGCACGCCCGCTGCGAGGGCGGCGAACACCTGCCAGCGCGCGGGGTTCACCACATTTTCCAGTGCCCGTGGAAACCGGCTTGCACCAACGCTTTCAGGCCAAGGCCTCCAATCCGCGCGCCTTGACCAGATTGAGCAGTTTGAGTGACGGCCCGCTGGGTACCTTTTGCCCGGCCTCCCATTTCTGCACAGTCGAGGGGCTGATATTGAGCAGCGAGGCGAACACCGCCTGACTCAGGCGTAAACCCTCGCGCATGGATTTGATTTGCGTGCTTTTGAGCGGCTTGACCTCGGCATGAATCAGCACCTCCAATTCACGCATGTGGCGCCGGTCGATCAAACCCGCGCTGTCGAGACCGCGCAGGGTAGCGTGCATTTCAGTCAGGATACGGCTGGTGCGTTTGGGTTCAGCCATGCGCAATCTCCTCAATTTGTTGCAAAGCAATCGACTTCGTGATGGTTGCATCATTCATGTTGAGCAATGCGGCAGCAGTGATTTGCAAGGCTTTCAATTCCCGTACGCCGATATTGTCGCGCTCGCTTTTTTCAAACCCGTAGAGAAAAAACCAGCGCCCGCCAAAGTTTGTTGCCACAATGACGCGCGCGCCGCCGCGTTTTCCCGAACTTCCAACCGCGATACGCTTCTTCACCAACCCGCCACCCAACTGTGCATCGATCAGACCGTCTTTCATTTCTCGCACCGCTTGCGAAAGCGCTTCGTCATCAAGGCCGGCCTTTCTGGCCCAGCGCGAAAAACTCGCAATTTTGAAGGCACGCATCGTTACCAAGTATAGCACTGGGTGCTATACTAATACCTAATACGCTGATTTATGGCTTGCGCCAAGGGCTTTCGCACCTTGCCCATTCTCATTTTTAGCCGCAACTTCGACCACAAACTCAACCGCAGTTGTGCCGGCAGTGTCAACGCTTGGCGCGCTCCTCGGTGAGCGTTTTTTCCAGCGCGTCGATCTTGTTTTGCATCGCGCCGATGCGCGCGTTGAGCAGGCCGACGTTGAAATAGCTCACGTTATTGGCCGGCGCATCGAGCGTGTTGCCGTAGCCGATCCACGACGAGTCGTAGACCTTGACGTTCTTGAAACCCAGTTGCAGCAGCACCCCAGCCGTCTCCGACGCGCGCGCACCGGACTGGCAATAAACCACCGTCTCCTTCTCAGGGTCGAGGTTGGCATAGAGGGCCCGCAAGTCGGCCACCGCCTTCAAGGACATGCCGGCCGAGGTGCTCACCTGCTTGCGTGCCAGCTTGCCCGCTGTGTCAGGGTCAACCCAGTTGGCCTCGTAGGGAATGTTGACTGCACCGGGGATGTGGCCGCCGCGCAGCGCGCGGATGTCTTCGCCGTTGAATTCCTTCACGGTGCGCGCGTCGATGATTTGCAGAGTACGGTTCTGCGCGTCACCACGCGCCACCCGCTCGATCATTTCACGCGTGCTCACCGCCACGCCCGTCGCCGGTGTGAGTTTGATTGCCGCAGCGGCGGCCTTGAATGGCTCAACGGAAACCGGCAACCCCGCCTGCTGCCAGCCCTCGATGCCTTCGTGAAACACGCTTACGCGCGTGCCGCCGAAATAGCGCAGCGTGTACTGCCCGAAGTAGGCATTCCAGGTGCCGCGCCATCCGTAGACCACGGTCTCGCGCGCGGGGTCCAGCCCGGCATCGCTGAATATTTTTTCAATTCGCGCCAGCGCGATGAAGTCTTCGGCGTTCTCATCACGCAGCGCCTTGGCGGCGTCGCCGATCGTAATGGCGCCGGGCAGATGGCCGCGCCCGTAGTCGCGTGCGTCGCGCACATCCCACACCTGCGCGCCGCGCTTCAAGGCGTCCTGAACGTAGGCAGCGTCAATGATGGCTGGCGGCAGTGCGGGCGATTGCGCCTGCGCCATTCCTGCGCCGGTGCAAACACCAAACGTCACAGCACCGATGTATTGCATCAATTTTTTGAACATACGCATCTCCACAATTTATTTACCCGCAAAGCGCGCATCGCGCTTGTCCACAAACGACGCCACGCCCTCTTTCGCATCTTCGCTGCCGGCAAGCCGCGCCTGCACTGCACGAAACTCGGCTACCGCTGCATCCTGCCCCTGCTCCACCACCTTGCGCGATGACGCAATCGTCGCACGCACCGCGAGCGGCGCCTGCGCAGCAATTTTTTCGGCAATCGCCAGCGCGCGCGCAAACTCCTCACCAGCCGGGACTACCTCCTGCACAAAGCCAAACCGGAGTGCCGTGGCCGCATCGAACTCGTCACCAGTCAACAAATAGTGCATCGCATTGCCCCAGCCCGCGCGCTCCATCATACGCACCGTCGCGCCGCCGGTCGCCATGATGCCGCGCTTGACTTCGAGTTGCGCAAAGCGGCAATTGTGCGCGGCCACCACCACGTCAGCCGCCAGCATCAACTCGATGCCAATGGTATAGGTGATGCCCTGCACCGCCACCACCAAGGGCTTGGTACGCTTGGGGTCGCGCAGACCGAACGGGTCAATCGCGCCCTCCGGCCACAGCGATTCGCCGCGCGCCATGAAGGGGCCGATCTGGTCGAGCTGCAGCCCGGCAGTGAAGTGCGGCCCTTCGGCGCACAGCAGGCCTACCCATGTGTCTTCGTCCTGCTCGAACGCGGTATAGGCCGCCGCGAGTTCCTTGATCATCTTGACCGAGAAGCCGTTGAGCTTTTTCGGGCGATCAAGCTTGATGATGAAAATGCGACCGCGTTTTTCAGTGGTGACGCGGCCATCAGAGTTCGCCGCTGATTTCACGTCCGCGCCGCCAGATTGCCCCGCTTCGCTCATGCTGCCTCCACGCCACACCATTCGGCAATGAACAGCGCATACACCTGCGCTACCCGCTTCAAGCTGGCGATCTCGACGCATTCGTCGAGCGCATGAATGCGCTGCGCCTTGGGGCCATAGCAAGTAGAGGGAATATTGGCGCCGAGTTGAAACAGGCGCACGTCAGTCGTGCCGGTCGCAGCGTAGGTGACCGGCGCTGCGCCGTTGACGCGCTCGTGGCATTGCGCGAGCAACTGCATGGGTGCGGTGGTGAGATCGACCACACAGCCGGGGGCGTGAAAGCCCTCGAAGGTGACTTCACACTTGGGTGGCTCGGGTAACTCGGCAGCCGCCGCACGAATCGCCGCTTCAATTTCGCGCTTGGCCTCGGCCGGGTCGCGCCCCGGATAAATGCCGAAGCGGAAATCAACGCGGCAGGTGGTGGGTACTGAGGAGGCCCACTCGCCGCCATTGATCTTGCCGAGGTTGAAGTTGAGCGGGTGCGGGTGATCGCCAAACACGGCGTGGCTCGCATGCGGCGGGTTCCAGCGTGCTTCGACTTCCTTGAGGCGCGACCAGATGTGCATCGCCGCCTCAATCGGGTTGAGGCCCTTGTGCGCTTCCATCGCATGCGCGGGGCGACCGGTGAGATGGTATTGGCACCACACGGTGCCGACTTGCCCGCTCATGATCGACTCGCCAAACGGCTCGGGGTCGAGCATGGCGTCGATGCGAATGCTGTTGGCCTTGAGATATTCCACCGTGGCGAGCGCGCCGTTGCCGGTGCATTCTTCTTCGACCACGGTGTTGAACCACAAGGGCGCCTTTGGCCTGAAACCCGCTCCCACCAAGGCTTTGAGGCCGGTCAATGCGGCGATCAGGCCGCCCTTCATGTCGCCTGCGCCGCGTCCGTAGAACCAGCCGTCCTTGATATAGGTGTCGAATGGGGCGCGCTGCCAAAGAGGAAGGTGGCCCACGGGCACCACATCAACGTGGCCGCTGATCATCAGGGATTGGCCCGACGGGGCGGAACCTGCGGCTTCAGGCGCGCCAGCCCCGCGCCACGCGCCGAGCAGGTTGTGGCAGCCGTGCAGTTCGTGCACTACCGGCGAATAGAGCGGATGGTCTTTGAGTTTCTCCGGATCAACCGGAATCTCGCGCACGTCGAAACCGAGTTCTTCGAGAAGCTCGCGCATGACCTTTTGCGCCGCCTCTTCATGCCCTGAAAAACTTTGTGCCTCGACCACACGCTTCAAGGCATCAAGCATCCATGCTTCGTCCGCCTCGATGTGGGCGGCAACCCGCGTCGCCAGCGTGGCGTGGTCCAGCATCAGGCAATCCCCGCGCGGTCGAGCATGGCGTGCAGCAGGACGTTACAGCCGGCCGTGATGTGTTCCTGCTTGGCATCCTCAATCTCGTTGTGGCTGATGCCGTCCTTGCAGGGCACGAAGATCATGCCGGCCGGGCAGACGCCGGCGAGATAAATCGCGTCGTGCCCGGCACCACTGACCAGCTCCATATGCGGGTAACCCAGACGTTCGGCTGCGGCGCGCACTGCCTCTTTGCATTCGGACGCGAACGGCGTCGGCGGGTAATACACGGTCGCAGTAACTTCAAGTTCCAGCCTGCGCGCGGCGCAAACGTCACCGGCCACCTTGCGAAACTGCGCAACCAGGCCATCAAGCAATTCAGAGGTGGGCGCGCGCAAGTCCACGCTGAAATGCACCGTGCCGGGAATCACGTTGCGTGAGTTGGGCTCAACCCGCATGTGGCCAACGGTACCGCGCGTGGCCGGGTGGGCGCGCCCGATCGCGTCAATCGCCTCGATGATTTTGACTGCGCCTTGCAGCGCGTCGCGGCGCAGGTCCATCGGTGTTGGCCCCGCGTGCGCCTCCATGCCGGTGATCTTCACATCAAACCAACGCTGGCCGAGGCCACCGCTGACGACACCGATCACTTTGTCTGCATTCTCCAGCACCGGGCCTTGCTCGATGTGGGCTTCGAAGTAGGCCGCCACCGGGTGCGTGTGGTGGCTGCACTCGGCTGCCCCGGCGTAGCCGATGGCATCGAGCGCCGCGCCCATCGTGACGCCGTCCACATCGGCCTGCGCGCGCGCATGTTCGACCGTGAAGGCGCCGGCGAACACACCTGAGCCTTCCATCACCGGGGTGAAGCGCGAGCCCTCTTCGTTGGTCCACACCGCGACTTCAATCGGGCGTTTGGTTTTGATGCCGTAGTCGTCCAGCGTGCGGCAGACTTCGAGCGCGGCCATCACGCCGTAGCAGCCATCGAAGCGCCCGCCTGACGGTTGCGTGTCGAGATGGCTGCCGCTCATCACGGGTGCGGCCGCTTCACCGGATGCGGTGTCTGCAGTTTCAGTGGTTGCCTCCCCGGCGCGCCGCGCGAAGATGTTGCCCATCCGGTCAATCGTGACGGCGAGATTCTGCGCCTTGCACCAGGCGACAAACTGGTCGCGGCCAACCTTGTCCTCTTGCGTGAGGGCAATACGCTTGACGCCGCCCTTGGGGGTGGCACCGATTTTGGCCATGTCCATCAGCGAGGCCCACAGGCGTTCGCTGTTGACGGTGAGGGTGTGCGGGTCGAATGCGCGATTCATCAGCGGCTCCAGCGAAAATCGAGAGTGAGGCGCGACTATAAATCGAAACGGGCCGCATCACTGCGGCCCGCTCTATTTTGATTGTTGATTGCGCTGCTTTAACAAGCGCAGACTCTCTCGATGCAGCGTAACCGGCGCTTCAAAGACTGACTCTCCGTCTCAGGCCGTGCGCCCTTTGCTGCCGGTGATCGCCTCAATGCGCACACCGAGCGCATCGGCTTCGGCTTTCGACGGCAAACCGCCGATACGCACTTCATAGACGCGCTTCTCGGCGCTGCCCGCCGGGAAGATTTCTGCCGCGTAGCCTGCGGTGCGCAACTGGTCATACACCTTGAGCGCGGCGCCTTGATCGGCGTTCGCTGCCGCCACCACCTTGAACTTGCCGCCCTTGCGTGCGGCGCCCTGGCCCGCCGCGATTTCGGTTTCAGCCGCCCACTCCTTCAGTTGGTTCGCGTCGACTGCGGCCAAGGTGGGGGCCGGTTTGCTGCGGTCAGCCTTGCCATCGGCGGTCTTGGGCGCGATGTAGAACTGCAAGGACTGATCCATCGCGACCGGGGCATCGGTCTCGCGCTGCACCTGAATTTTTCCTTCGATCAGGCAGACGATGTCGCGCTCACCTGACGATTTGCCCCAAAGGTCGGTGCCGCGAATACCGGCCGTGACCGTGGCGACGCGGATATCGATTTGGCGGCGACTGGTAAGTTTGGATTTTGCATCAGTCGTGAAACGAAACGCACCGCGCGCCACATCGAGCACGCCCTGCAGGAATACTGATTTGTTCTCCTGCGATTGCCCCAGCTTGTCGAGTGACAACAGCGCGTTTTCGCCGAGCTTGACCTGGCTGCCTTCGGCCAGACGCAACAGGACGCGCGAGTTGGCGCCGGTAGACAATTTGTCCGATTCCTTCAGTTCCATGCCGGCCGCGAGAGGTAGCTTGGTACCGCCACGCTCTACCCAGGCAGGCATTTGCACGCCTTCGACGACAGCAGTGGGAGCGGCAGCGACAGACAACGGCGCCAGTGCGGCCGTGCAAACCAAAGCCAGGGCAAAGTGCACAGTGAGTTGATTGAGATTCATACGATGGTCCTTAGAAGTGAGCAATGCGAAATGCGGCGGTCAATAAAAAATTTGAAATATTGATATGGGCTATTACGCATGGCAGGCACCGGTTGGATGTACCCAATTGTGTGATATTGGTCACACCTTTGCCGCGCTTGCCCGAATGAATGGCCGGGATCACGTCAATGGCGTGACATTGTTGTGTGGCAGAAGTGCACTGCCGGTGTACCATCGCAAGCTTGTTGACCGCTTGAATCGTGCGCGCATCAGCGGTCTGGATGATGATCCGCGTCAACGTTGGAGACCGCCATGCGCTACCCGTTTTCCGTCAATTCGATCGTGCGTTTCTGGATAGGTTTCTGGATGGCACCGGTGGCCGCGGCGATCGGCTTTTGCGTCTCAGACGGCACTTTCGCTGCCACCATCGAAGTCACCGTGCGTGACGCGGCTGGTGCGCCGGTCGAAGACGCCGTGATTTCGCTGGTGCGCGCGGGTGGGCCCGGCGGCGCGGGTGCGGCAGGCACCACAGGCACGGTGGGCACGGCGGGAGCAGCGGCCCCCAAACCCGCCACACCGCCCATGATGGATCAGCGCAACCAGCAGTATGTACCCTACGTGCTGCCGGTGCGTGCCGGCACTACGGTGAAATTCCCCAACAACGACAACATTCAGCACAACGTCTATTCGTTCTCGCCTGCCAAGACCTTCGAGCTCAAGTTGTTCGGGCGCAGCACCACGCCCGAAGTGGTGTTTGACAAGGCAGGCATTGCCGTCCTCGGCTGCAATATCCACGACTGGATGCTGGGCTTCGTGGTCGTGCTCGACACGCCTTACTTCGGCAAATCTGCGCGCAACGGCAGCGTGACCCTGCGTGACCTGCCGGCCGGCGAGTACACCGTTAACGTATGGCAGCCCAACATGCAGGACGATGACAAGCCGGTCCAAAAAGTCACGCTGGGCGCCGACGACAACGGCAAGGCCAGCTTCAACGTCAGGGCGCTCAAGCCGGACCGCCGCAAGCCGACGCCATCGAATCCGTTTTACAACAGCTCTGGTGGTGCGTAGTGCATAGCGCGCAAATGCACCATGCCCGCGTCTGCTGAGGCATCCTGGACTCTGGTAACCGGCGTACCGCCCTAACCTCACGACCGCCTCAACCGGTGGGCCGCGATGAAATTTGACACCCTGCAAAGCCGCATCGCCCTGCTGTTCGTGGCCGCGCTGGTGCTGCTGCAAATTGCGGTGTTCGTTACTGTGGATTGGGCAATCACCTCAATTGCGCGTGACAACCTGCGCACCGAGCTCGACACTGACATGCGCGTGTTTCACCGTATCAACGATGTGCGCACGCAGCAGATGACCGATGTGGTGCGTGTCCTGTCGGCTGATTTTGGCTTTCGTCAAGCTGTGGCGACACAGGATCACAACACCGTACTCTCGGCCCTGGTCAACCAGAGCCGCCGTGTCGGTGCCGACCTCATGATGATGATGACGCCACAGGGCGTGGTGTTCGCCAATACCGGCGGCCCGCCCGGCGAAGCCTTCAATCACCCTGACCTCATGCTGCTGGCCGAAACCCGTGGGCTCGCACACGACATTGTCGCGCTCGGCAAAGGCACCTACCGCATGACGGTGATTCCGGTGCTCGCGCCCTTGCCGATCGCCTACCTCGCGGTCGGCATGTCGGTGGACGACAACTGGGCGGCGCGCCTCACGCGCGAGGGGCAGTTCAACATCAGCTTCCTCGCCGAGGAAGACCAGCAATGGCGCGTGATCGGTTCGTCACGCCCGCCGGCCTTTGCCTTTGGCCTGCCCAGTCTCCTGCAGGGGCGGCGCCCCGATGCAGCGCGTCCGTTTGAATTGAATACGGCCGATGGCGTATGGGAAAGCGTCTTCGTCCCCTTGACGGACGATCTATCGCCGCGGCCAGTGGCGGCGCTTTTACAGCGCTCACTCGACGAGAATTTGAAGCCATTCCAGTTTCCGCGCATGGTGCTGCTCGCGGTGATGCTTGGCAGCGTGCTGCTATTTGGGATTGGCGCTTTGATACTTGCGCGCAGCCTCACACGGCCGCTCGACACCGTGACGAAGGTGGCGGCGTTGATCGCACGCGGCGATTATGCGCAGCGTGTGCCTGCCACCGGCATTCGCGAGCTGGCTGATCTGGGACGCGCGTTCAACCGCATGGCAGCGAGCCTGGCGGCCTCCACCGTGTCGCGCACCTATGTCGAGAATATTTTGCAGTCAATGAACGAAGCATTGATCGTCACCGACGCCGAAGGCCGCATCGAGACCGCCAACGGCGCAGCGCAGGCGCTATTTGGCTATAGCGGAGAGGAATTGGCGGGCAAGCCAGCCCGCGACCTGTTCGCTGAAACCTCGGTCAATCTCTCGCGCCAGGCTGCTGAAGCCGCGGCCGGCGGCTCACAGATGCGCCACGTCGTGCGCCGTGACGGCAGCACGGTACCGGTCGAAGTCGCGCAATCGACTCTAAGCGGAAATGCAGATGGTCCGGCAGGCCGCATCTTTCTGCTCACTGATCTGTCGCGGATCCGCAATTTGCAGACCTACGGCGAACGGCGCCAGGTCACACCGCCCTGAGGGCGCAGCACTGCGCAGCGCCTCCTCACTGACTCATCGGCGGAGTAGCGGTAGGGGTAGCGCCCGCTATAATTTTGGGTTCGCCGCAAGACTCACCGCAAGATCGCGGTCGCAGGGTTTTGATCCCTTGCGCATGCCGGCGCGGACGCGATCTGCGCTTCGCGCGCGTCCTGCGGCAGCCTTTCCTTTTTTGACTGAACCCATGCAAGAAAAATACAACCCCGCCGAGGTCGAACGCCAGGCGCAAGCCCACTGGACGGCCATCGACGCCTACAAGGCAGTCGAGAACGATCCACGCTTTCCCAAGGGCAAGTATTACGCTTGCTCGATGCTGCCCTACCCCTCGGGCAAGCTGCACATGGGCCACGTGCGCAACTACACCATCAATGACGTGATGTACCGCTACTTGCGCATGCAAGGCTACAACGTGCTCATGCCGATGGGGTGGGACGCATTCGGCCTGCCCGCCGAAAACGCCGCGATGGCGAACAAGGTCGCGCCAGCCAAATGGACCTACGACAACATCGCCTACATGAAAAAGCAGATGGCGACGATGGGGTTGGCGATTGACTGGTCGCGCGAAATGGCGGCCTGCAAGCCTGAGTATTACAAGTGGAATCAGTGGATGTTTTTGAAGATGCTGGAAAAAGGCATCGCCTACCGCAAGACGCAAGTGGTCAATTGGGATCCGATCGACAAGACCGTGCTCGCCAACGAGCAGGTGGTTGATGGCCGTGGCTGGCGCACCGGCGCGGTAGTGGAGAAGCGCGAAATCCCCGGTTACTACCTGGCGATTTCGCAGCCGAAATACGCCGAGGAGTTGCTCGGTGATCTCGACAAGCTCGGCTGGCCCGAGAACGTCAAGACGATGCAACGCAACTGGATCGGCAAGTCGGTCGGGGTGCGCTTTGCGTTTACGCATGACATCCGTGAAACCGCCGGTGCCGATGCCGGCAAGCTGATCCAGGACGGCAAGCTCTACGTCTTCACCACCCGCGCCGACACCATCATGGGCGTCACCTTCATGGCGGTGGCGCCCGAGCATCCGCTCGCGACACTCGCCGCAGCCAACGACGCCAGGCTCGCCGCCTTCATCGACGCATGCAAACGCGGCGGCGTCGCCGAAGCCGATGTCGCCACGCGCGACAAGGAAGGCATGCCTACCGGCCTGTTCGCAACGCACCCGCTCACTGGCGAGAAGGTCGCGATCTGGGTCGGCAACTACGTGCTGATGACCTATGGCGACGGGGCAGTGATGGGCGTGCCAGCGCACGACGAGCGTGACTTTGCCTTTGCCAAAAAATATGCGTTGCCCATCAAGCAGGTCGTCGACGTGAAGGGCCAGGCTTTTTCCCTCGACGCCTGGCAGCCTTGGTACGAAGACAAGGACAACGGTGTGTGCACGCAGTCGGGCCAATACGACGGCCTGCCGTATCTGAAAGCAGTCGATGCCATCGCGGCTGATCTCGCTGCGAAACATCTCGGCGAGAAAAAAATCCAGTTCCGCCTGCGCGACTGGGGTATCAGCCGCCAGCGTTATTGGGGCACGCCGATTCCGATCATTCACTGCGATGCTTGCGGCGCGGTGCCGGTGCCGGAGAATGATTTGCCCGTGGTACTGCCCGAAGACCTGGTGCCTGACGGCAGCGGCAACCCGCTCAACAAGGACGCGCGCTTTCTCAACGTGAAGTGCCCGACCTGCGGCGCGGATGCCAAGCGCGAGACCGACACGATGGACACCTTCATCGATTCGGCCTGGTACTACATGCGTTACACGTCGCCGAACAGCGCGCCTGGGTCATCCGGGGCCATGGTCGACACGCGCAACGACTACTGGATGCCGATGGATCAATACATCGGCGGCATCGAGCACGC
>JANPAR010000338.1:0-12871 GCA_031430015.1 Burkholderiales bacterium | reverse complement strand
AGTTGTTGATGAGTTTGATGGCTTCTTCGAGGGTTTCTACGCGCACTACTGACAGCACCGGGCCGAAGATTTCTTCCTTGTAGACCGTCATGTCCGGCTTGACGTGGTCGAGCAGGCTGACGCCGAGGTAGAAGCCGGCTTCGTACCCGGGCACGACTTTGCCGCGGCCGTCGAGCACGAGTTTGGCGCCTTCCTTCTCGCCGAGGTCGATGTAGCCCTTGACCTTGTCGCGGTGCGCCCGGGTGACGAGCGGGCCCATCTCCACCCCCTTTTTGTCGCCGGGGCCGACTTCGATCTTGAGGGCTTTTTCCTTGACCTTGGCGACCAGGGCGTCGGCGATGCCGCCGACTGCCACCACTACCGAGATCGCCATGCAGCGTTCGCCGGCCGAGCCGTAGCCTGCGCCGACCAGGGCGTCGGCCGTGAATTCGAGGTCGGCATCGGGCATCACCACGGCGTGGTTCTTCGCGCCACCTAACGCCTGCACGCGCTTGCCGTTTTTGGCGCAGGTCTCGTAGATGTAATGCGCGATCGGCGTGGAGCCGACGAAGGAGATGGCTTTGACGTCCGGGTGATTGAGCAGGCCGTCGACCGCTTCCTTGTCGCCATGCACGATGTTGAGCACGCCGTCGGGCAGGCCGGCTTCGGAAAAGAGCTCGGCCATGCGCATCGAGCACGATGGCACTTTCTCGGAGGGTTTGAGCACGAAGGTGTTGCCCGTGGCGATCGCCACCGGGAACATCCACAGCGGCACCATCGCGGGGAAGTTGAACGGCGTGATGCCGGCGCACACGCCGAGCGGCTGGCGCAGGGTGTGGCAATCGACTTCGGTGCCGACGTTTTCGGAGTGCTCGCCCTTTTGCAGGTGCGGGATGCCGCAGGCGAATTCGATCACTTCGATGCCGCGCGTGACCGAGCCGCGCGCGTCGGGCACGGTCTTGCCGTGTTCTTCGCTGGCGAGCACGGCGAGCTCGTCGAGGTTGGCCTGCATCAGGGCGAGGAATTTTTGCATCACGCGCGCGCGGCGCAGCGGCGGCGTGGCGCGCCAGGCCGGGAAGGCGGCTTTGGCGGCTTGCACGGCGGTGTCGATGTCTTTGGCGTTGGCGAAGGAGACTTTTTTGGTGATGGCGCCGGTGGCGGGGTTGGTGATTTCACCGCTGCGGGTGGAGGTGGCCTCGGCTTTTTTGCCGTTGATGAAGTAGCCGATGGTGGGGATGAGGAGGTTGGAGGCGAGGGGTTGGTTCATTTTGGGATAGGTGGGGTGGTGGAAAGCGTTGGTGGATGCGCTTCGCAGGCATAAGATGGCCTGCGAGGCTTGGTGGGAGCGGTTCTTGAGGGAGCGCCTCGTGTTGATTTGACGCGTGATCCTAGCGTGAGTTTGCGCGCTTGATGCGAAAACGGCATTCTAGCCCTGCCCTGCTCGCGGGCCGGGCTTAGACATCCGCAGTGTCGGCGATGCTCTCGGTCTCGCTCTGGTCTTCGTCTTCAGGGAAGTGATACCAGTCCTTGTGCGGCGAAGCGACGCCGCACTCCAGGCACTGCGTCTTGTACCAGCGGTGCGCGCAGCCGGGGCAGACGCCGCCGGTCCAGAAGGTGTGCCACTCAGCGCCGCACGAGGGCAGGCAGATCCAGCGGCTCTCGGCCTTGGGGCGCCAGGCGCAGGCGGGGCAGCGGATCTCGGGTTCTTTCATGCGGCGATTCTAGCGCCGCGCGATAAATGGGGTCTGACCCCATTGATATCCGGGCCGGTCAGGCGACGTGGTAGCCGGCCTCTACCGGCGCATGGATTTCAAGGAGCACGGGTTCTGCCAATAGCGCGAAAGTAGGTAAAACTACGGAGGGCCCGGCAACAGCGCCCACAGCGGCACCGCCTCGATGCCCTCGCCCAGCATGAAGCGCTGCTCACCGGGGTAGACCACGTAGAGCTTGTCGAGCTTGAGGTCGTCGATGGCGATGCGCATCGATGGTGTGATGCGCGGCACATCGGCACGCTTGAATTCAACGCCGATGCGCTGCGCGCCGCGTAGCAGCAGCAGGTCAAGCTCTGCACCTTGATGCGTCGCCCAAAAATAGGCCTCGTCCGGTTTGGCGAGGCGCAGCACTTGTTCGAGCGCAAAGCCTTCCCAGCTTGCGCCGCAATGCGGATGCGCCAGCAGCGCCGGCAGATCCGCCACGCCCATCAGCGCGTGCAGCATTCCGCTGTCGCGAAAATAAATCTTCGGCGACTTCACCTGACGTTTGCCCAGATTGGCCTGCCAGGGTTGCAACTGGCGCACCATCAGGGTTTGGGTCAGCGTATCGAGATAGCGCCGCACGGTGGACTCGGACACGCCGAGCGAGCGCGCCGGATGGGCTGCGTTCCAGATTTGCCCGTGATAGTGGGCCAGCATGCGCCAGAAACGCAGCATGGCTGGCGCGGCGATATTGACGCCGAACTGCGGCAAATCGACTTCAACATGGCTGGATATGGCCGCAGCGCGCCAGGCCAGACTATCTTGGTCCGACGCGGCCAGATACGAGCGCGGAAAACCGCCGCGCAGCCAGAGACGGGCGACGGCAGCACCATCGTATCCGCCGGCCGAAAGCGAAGCACCGGCGGCCACCTCTGCAACATCAAAACCGGCGACCTCAATGGTTTCGATACGGCCCAGCAGCGATTCGCCGGCCTGACGCAACAGCGCAGGTGACGCGCTGCCCAGCAGCAAATACTGGCCCGGTGCGTTAGAGCGGTCGATCAGCACCCGCAACACCGGAAACAAGGCCGGCCGGCGCTGCACCTCATCAATCACCACCAGGCCGTCAAGGCGCGAGAGCGTATCGACCGGCTGCGCGAGACGCTGCTCGTGCAGCGGATTTTCCAGATCAAAATAATTGGCCGACGCGCGGCTCAAAAACGTTTGCGCGATGGTGCTCTTGCCTGACTGGCGCGGCCCGCTGAGCACCACAGCACGGGCCCGGCCAAGTGCGGTTTGCACGGAAAGTAACAGTTCGGCGCGTGGCAGCATGTTCCAAGGCTACCATAAACACCATGAAATTCCCACACTTCATGAGGGACTTTCATGGTTATTTGAAAATTGAGGACTGCCCCCTTATTCTTTTCAAAAAGGGGTCTGACCCCTTTATTCCCGGTCAGGCTGGGTTCAGGCCTGCACGCAACGCATGCCAACGAGCCCAATCGCGCCCCGCATGCACCGTGCCGCACTGCGCACAAGTGCGCGCCGCATCAGGCGACTCGTAAAACGCCTTGAATACACGCGGCAGGTCTTCGACGATGCTTTGCAATTGCACTTCGCTGCGATTGACCAGCGTGGCGCACTGCGCGCAATACCACTCGAAAGCATCAACCACCCCCGCGGGCCGCGCGCGCTCGATCACGGTGCACAGACTGCCTTCCTCCGGGCGCTGCGGCGAATGGCGCACGTGGGCCGGGAGCAGGAAGATGTCGCCTTCTTTCAGATCTATGCGCTCAAACTTGCCGCGATCGAGCACGAGCACATGCGCGTTGCCGCGAAACTGGTGGAAATATTCTTCGTACGGGTCATCGTGAAAATCGGTGCGCTGGTTCGGCCCGCCGACCACGGTGCAAATGAAATCTGCATTGGCCCAGATTTGCTGGTTGCCGACCGGGGGTTTGAGCTTGTGGGCGTTGTCTTCGAGCCAGCGCGGAAAGTTGAGGGGCAAGCCGTATTTCATCGAGACTCCTGTCAGGTGCAAGGCGTAGTGCCCAAGGCGCGGTGCCTTGCTTATTCCACCTTGATGCCGGCATCCTTGATCACCTTCGAATACTTGGCGATTTCACTTTTGATGAAGCTGCCAAACTCGGCCGGGCCCATGCCCGACGCCTCGGCACCCATGCGCCCGAGGGCTTCACGCACTTCGGTTCTGGCCAGCGCCTTTTGCAACTCACGATGCAATTGATTGACGATCTCGGGCGGCGTGCGCGCCGGCGCGAGCAGGCCAAACCACGCGAGCGTCTCGTAGCCCGCAAGGCCTGATTCGGCCAGCGTTGGCACGTCGGGCAACGATGCCGCGCGCTTGGCGCTGGTGACGGCGAGCGCCTTCAATTTGCCGGCCTTGACCAGCGGCATCACGGTCGGGATGTTGATCATCATCGCCTGCACTTGCCCACCGGCTACGTCGGTGACGCCAGGCGCAGCGCCTTTGTACGGCACGTGCAAGAGGTCAATGCGCGCCGCCGACTTGAGCAGCTCAACCGACAGATGCGAGAGGCTGCCGTTGCCGGCCGAGGCGATGGTCACCTTGCCGGGTTGCTCGCGCGCGATGCGGGCGAAGTCGGCATAGCTGTTCGCCGGCATCGCGGCGTTGACTACCAGCACGTTGGCGGCACTGGCAATCAGGCCAACCGGCGCAAAGTCGTTGATGCTGTCGTAGGGCAACTTGGCGTAGAGGCCGGGCGTGACCCCGTGCGAGCTGCCGTTGCCGAGGAAAATGGTGTAGCCATCGGGCGTGGCCTTGGCCACCGCGTCAGCCCCGATGCTGCCGCCGGCGCCGGGGCGGTTCTCGATCACGAAGGTCTGGCCGAGCAGCTCGCCCATCGCTTTGCCGAGGGTCCGGCCGAGCACATCAGAGCCGTCGCCGGCGGTGGCCGGGACCACAATGCGCACCGGCTTGACGGGATATTGCGCCCACGCCGTGCCGCTGACCAACAAGGCGGCGCCCGTCACGATGATGCTTGCCAGCGCTGCGCTGCTAGGCATCGGCCAACACTTCATCTAGGCGGCCTTTGCAACGGGTTGCGCGGCATCCAGTGTCAGTCCGGAGTCCGAGACGGCCTTACGGATCACGGCCTTCTCGCCCTCGGTGAGGTTGAGCAGAGGCCGGCGCACCGGGCCGCCCACGGAGCCGATCTGCTCCAGCCAATACTTGGTGTGCGCCTGCGGTGTGCCTTTGGGGCGCGAGGCCTTGAACGCTGCGCGCACCGGCGCGAGGCTGTCGCGCACCTTGCGTGCTTCGGCCACCTTGCCCTCAAACGCAAGGCGCGTGTAATCATTGATGCGTTGATCCACCGCCGTCTGCATGGTGAAGGGCGGCGTCGAGCACAGATACAAACGCCAGCCGAGCTCAACGATGTTGTCAAACCACTCCTCTTCAGAGGCGGTCGAGACGATGATCTTGTCACCAGCCATGTGCGTCAGGCGCGTGTACATCTCGCGCGGCACGCTGTATTTGATGGCGACAATATTGGGCAACTCGGCAATGCGTGCGCACAGTTCCGGGCTCATCAAATAGCCGCTGTCGGGATGATTCCACAGCGCGATACCGATGCTGGTCTGCTCTGACAGATAGCGGTAATACTCGTAGACCGTGTCGTCCACATCATGGCCAAAGTGCAGCAGCGGGCTATGCACGACGATATAGTCGGCACCGATGTTTTGCGAATGGCGCGCCAGGTCGAGCACCACGTCGAGGTTGGTGTCGGAGCACGAGGTAACGATACCGGCCCTGCCTGAGGCCCCTTCGACCGCGAGTTCAAACGTACGCTTGCGCTCAGCCACTGACATCGAAAAAAATTCACCCTGCTTGCCGCAGACAAACAGGCCACCGAGCTTGAGGGTCTCGACCCAGTGCTTGAGGTTGGCGCGAAACCCTGCTTCATCGAGCCGCAGGTCGTGCGTGAACGGCGTGGCGGTGGCGGCCCAGACGCCGCGAAAGTGTTCGCGTGCGTAGGCTTTCGCATCGGCTTTGGTGTATTTCATGGCATGGCCCTCATTCAAGACCCGCTATTGTGCGGCAACTGCGGCAACTGCGGAATATCCGCAGCTCAAAATCTGTACACTACGGCGGTGTCACGTTTTTCACGCAACACTTCACGCAATCCCTACTCACCCCTCAAGGATAACGCCATGCTCGAAGACAAAACCACGTTCGCCGACCCCCACATGGAGAGCCTCCTGCCTGAAGTCAAATTCAGCCGCCGCGGCTTTCTCGCTTCATCCGCCTCTGTCGCAGGCTTCGCGCTCTCCGCCGGCCCGGTAGCCGCGCAAACGGCCATCACGACTGACAGCGAAGGCGTGGCCGGTGAAGACATCCAGGTCACCGTCAACGGCGGCAAGATGCCAGGCTACATCGCTGCCCCGACCAAGGCTGGCAAATTCCCCGCCGTGCTCGTGGTGCCGGAAATTTTCGGCATGCACCGCTACCAGCAGGACATCTGCCGCCGCCTCGCCAAGGTGGGCATCGTCGGGGTGACCTTCGACCCCTTCTTCCGCTCCGGCGACCTCACCAAAATCAGCGACATCAAGGAAGTCATCGGCAAGGCCAACTCGCTCTCCGACGACGTCATGCTCGCTGACGTGGACGCACTGATCGACATGGTCTCAAAGCACAAGAAAGTGAACGCCGCCAAGCTCGGTATCACGGGCATGTGCCGCGGTGGCCGTACCGTGTGGATGGTGGCAGCGCACAGCAAGAAGATCAAGGCAGGCGTGTCGTGGTACGGCGGTCTGAACCCGATGCCGCCGGCCATGGCCAAGACCCCGCACGACGTGGTGGCCAACCTCAACGCCCCGGTGCTCGGCCTGTACGCCGGTGCCGACGCCGGCATTCCGGTGAACCAGGTGGCGCGCATGCAAGAGGTGCTCGCCAAGGGCAACAAGAATGCCAAGGCCTCGACCTTCATCCTGTATCCGAACGTGCCGCACGCGTTCCATGCCGATTACCGCCCGAGCTATCGCAAACCGGAAGCCGAAGCCGGCTGGAAGGAAATGCTGGCGTGGTTCAAGCAGCACGGCGTCGCCTGATTAAGTTGACCGGCGGTAGCCAACAAAAAGCCCGCTGATGCGGGTTTTTTGTTGCCCGACCACGAAGCCGAAGCCGGTTGGCATGCGCCGCCGATGCGTTGACCCCACCCTCTCCCGTGCGCACCATTTTCAGGATTCCCGTGATCGCCTTTGGCGGCGCCGCAGCGATGGCGCTGGCGATGGGCCTGGCGCGCTACGCCTATACGCCGATCCTGCCGCACATGGTGGCCGAAGCCGGGCTCTCGACCGAGGGCTCGGGCTACCTCGCGACGCTCAATTTCATCGGCTACCTGCTCGCCACCATGTGGCCGATTTTTGCGCGCAAGCTCGGCTTCGCACCGGGCCCGAAGACGACGCTGCGCTGGTGCATGCTGGCCGCGCTGATCACCACCGGCGCGATGGCGCTCACCACCTCGTTTGCGTGGTGGGCGGTGTTGCGCTTCGTCTCGGGCATGATCAGCGTATTGATCATGGTGTATGCCACGGCGATCGTGCTCGACGCGCTGGCGCGCCTGAACGCGGGCGCCGGCGCCGGGGTGCACTACGGCGGGGTCGGGTGCGGCATCGTGCTCTCGGGCATGATGGTGGCGTTGTTCGAAGGGTTGCACTGGGGCTGGCGCGACATGTGGCTCGGCACCGCGGCGCTGATCGCACTGCTCATGCCGCTGGTGTTCCTGACGGTGACGACGCGCAGCGCACCGGGTGTGCCCCGGCAGGATGCAGCCCCAGTTGCCCGAGATGTGCCGCAAGCAAGCACCTGGCGCGGTGGTGCGGCGTGGCTGGTGGCAAGTTATGCACTCACTGGCGTCGGCTTCATCGTGAGCGGCACCTTCCTGCCCCTGATCGCCAAGCAGCAGCCGCAACTGGCGGCTTACGCGGCGTTTAGCTGGATGCTGCTCGGGCTGGCATCGATTCCATCCAACGTGTTGTGGGCGCAGGTGGCGCAGCGCATCGGCCCAACCACGACGCTGATCGTGCTCTACGGCCTGCAGGCGGCGGGCGTGGCGCTGCCGGTGTTCTCGAGCGCGCCGTGGGCGCTGCTGGCCAGCGGTTTCATCATTGGCGGCACCTTCATGGGCATCGTCACGGTGGCCAATGCCGAAGCGCGCAACCTCGCACCGCACCGTACCGCCGAGATGGTGGCGATCATGACGGCCGCATACAGCGTCGGGCAGATCGTCGGGCCGCCATTGGCAGGTGAACTGGCGGTGCGCAGCGGCAATTTCAATCAGGGCTTGTTGATCGCGAGCGGCGCGCTGTTGCTCGGGATCGTGTTCTTGCTTGTCGGTGCGCGACCGCGGCGCGCACCGCCGGATGCAGGGCATCGGTAATTGTGGTCTGCCACCGATTACCGCGCGATTGACCCCGATTGGCCGATTGACCGATTAACCTACGTCGATCGCGCCCGATTGCGCGATTGCGCATGGCCAAAGCCCTTGGTGCAAGCCATTCTAAGGCCATCGCATCGCCACGATGCGCATCCACCAAGGGTTCTGGCGCCTCAGCACCGGGGAAACCAGGTGATTGGCGTGTGCGTCAGAGACCGAGCGCGTCGGCGGAGAGCTTGCGCAGCTCGCGTTTCAATTTCTCTCGTACCGGCAAGAGCGCGCGGCTGTGATAGAGGTTCTTGAGCTCGTAAGGATCTTTTTCGAGGTCGTAGAGCTCGTCGAGTTCACCGGCGTTGCCACGATTGACCCAGTGGATCAGCTTGTAGCGGTCGGTGCGCACGCACTTGTAGGTCATGCCGACCAGCCAGGGCATGGCGTTCTCGGCCCAGTACTCGACCAGGAAGGATTTGCGCCAGCCGGTGGTTTTTCGTGATCCCTTGTTGGCAAACAGCGGCAGCAGTGAGCGCCCCTGAATCTGCGCGCCGGGTTTGCCGCCGGCCAGTTCGATGAAGGTCGGGGCGATGTCCTGGCACAACACCAGGTCCTTGACGCGCGAGCCGGCCTTGACCTTTTTCGGGTAGCGCACCAGGAACGGCGAGCGGATGCCTTCTTCGTAGGCAAAGCGCCGCTCGGGACCCAAGCCGTGTTCGCCGAAGAAATAGCCGTTGTCGCCAAGGAAGACGATGCAGGTGCTGTCGAGCTGGCCATTTTTCTCGAGCGTCTCGAGGATCATGCCGATGCCCTCGTCGACCGAGGCCATCATCGCCGCGCGCAGGCGGATTTCTTCCTGCTCTCCCGAGTGCACCGCGTCGAGCACCTGGCGCGCCCCCGGTTCACGTTTCAAGTCGAAGCACTCGGCCCAGGCGGGCTTTTGCTTGATCACTTCCGCCGGCGAGAGCATGTTGGGCGATTTCGGAAACACCTTGCCGCGATACAAGTCCTTGTGGCGTTCCGCGGCAATGTAGCCGTCAACGCGGAACGTGCCATCGGCCGCCTGCTCGGCATCCGGATGCACCGCCTTGTGCGCAAAGAACAGCGAGAACGGCTCACCCCTGCGCTTGGCGTGGTGCTGCTCGAGAAAATCGACCGCCAGCGTGTTCATGATGTCGGTCACATAGCCGGTGTGCTGCACATACTTGCCGTCGTGATTGAGGCGCGGGTTGTTGATGCGGCCGTGGCCGTCGTAGCTCACCCAATAGTCATAACCAGGGCGCGGCCCGCCTTCGTTGCCCATGTGCCACTTGCCGACGTGTGTGGTGCGATAGCCCTGCTTCTTGAGTTCCAGGTGAAAGTTCGGCAGGCGATGGCTCATCGCGTCGCGCGCCACGTTGTCGATGATGCCGTGGCGGCTGGCGTATTGGCCGGTGACGATCGAGGCGCGATTGGGCGAGCAGATCGGCGTGGTGTGAAAGGCGCGCTCGAACAAAGCGCCTTCGCGTGCGAGACGGTCGATATGCGGCGTCTGCATATACGGATGGCCGCCGGCACCAAATTCGTCGTAGCGCAGGTCGTCAATCAGGATCACCAGCAGGTTGGGTTTGTTGCGTGTCGTCATGGTCGTGTGATTGAATGCGTTGGCGGAGAGGGAAAAGACAAATGGGGTCAGACCCCATTTATACGCGACGAGTCAAAAGCAAAGAAAATAAAGGGGTCTGATCCCTTTTTTTCTTTTTTTTGACCCCTTTTTTTTGACTCCTTTATTGCTCTTTACAGATCTTACTGAAGCCGCACTTTCTCGCGCAGTGCGTTGAGGCTGCCACCCGATTTCACCGAACCCGGCAGCGGATGACCCACTACATTTTCGGCTACGCAAGCCGCGCGCATCAACGCTTCGAGGTCAATGCCGGTCTCAATGCCCATTTCGTCGCACATGAAGACCAGGTCTTCAGTGCACACGTTGCCCGCTGCACCCTTGTGCGCAGCGAACGGGCAGCCACCGAGGCCCGCGACGGCGGCGTCGTACATGTCCACCCCCATTTGCAGACCAGCGAAGGCATTGGCGATGCCCATGCCGCGCGTGTCGTGCAGGTGCAGCGAGAGGCGCAAATTCGGAAAGCGCTCGCGCACTGCACCGACAACGCGCTGGATCGACAGCGGTGTGGCCCAGGCCATGGTGTCGGCCAGCGACAAGTATTCGAGCGACTCACCGGACTCGGCAGCGAGATCAAGCATCTGGCCGACCATGTCCGCCACCAGCGACGGCGCAATGTCGCCGGCAAAGTTGCAACCGAACGCGGCCATCAGCGAGCCACGCTTGACCGCCACGCCGTTGGCGCGATACATCTTCATGATCGAGCGTTGCGCTTCGACGTTTTCCTCCATCGTGCGCTTTTGGTTGCGTGCTAGAAACGGCGCGGAACAAGTGAGGCCGATGGAGCCGAAGATCAGCAGCTTGTCATCGTGGCCCATTGCGCGTTGCAGGCCGCGTTCGTTGAGCCAGAGCGCGACGTAATCGACGTCAGGGTTGGGCGTGAACCCTGCCACCACTTCGCTCGCATCGGCCATGCCCGGCACGTTTTGCGGCGGCACGAACGACACCACCTGGATTTGTTTGAGGCCAGTATGCGAGAGCGCGTCGATCAACTCGATCTTGCGCGCCGTCGCTATCGGCTCCTTCTCAAACTGAAAGCCTTCACGCGGGCCTTCTTCGTTGATGCGGATACTCTTGGGCAGATCGTTCATGCCATTCTCCTCTTGCGCTGCTATGCTACAAAGCGTTGAAGCGTACACGAAACCGGCGCTTTGCCTGCCTTGATGACTCAGGAGCCCATCACCATGCTGTCACGCCGTACTCTCCTTGGAACGATTGCTGCCCTGCCTGTGCCCGGCCTCATACCCGCACTCGCGCACGCACAAGCACAAGCCACCGACTATCCGAACAAGCCGATCCGCTTCATCGTCTCGTTCCCGGCCGGCAGCGCGACCGACCAGGCCTCGCGTCTGGTGGCGCTGCAGATCACCAAGCTGATGGGCCACACCATCATCGTCGACAACCGTGGCGGCGCGAGCGGATTTCTGGCTGCCGAAGCCGCGGCCAAGGCACCCGCCGATGGCTACACCGTGCTGATGACCACCGGCACCACGCACGCGGCCAACCCGGCACTATTCAAGAAGTTGCCCTATGACCCGATCAAGGATTTTGTGCCGGTCACGGCGGTCAGCAACAACGCCTTCATCCTGGTGGTCGCGCCGGCCTTCCCGGCCAATAGCGTGGCTGATTTGGCACGTATCACCAAGGCCAGCCCCGGCAAGTTCAGTTTCGCCAGCGCCAATGCACCGAGCCGCATCGGCGGTGAAATGTTCAAGATGATGAACAACACCGACATGCTGCACGTGCCCTACAAGGGCTCGCCGCAGGCCCTCACCGATGTGATCGCGGGCCAGGTGAGCGTGATGTGGACTGACTTGCGCACCGGCTTTCCGCTGGCGCAGAGCGGGCGGCTCAAAGCCCTCGCGGTCACCGGCAAGAACCGCATCCCGCAGATGCCCAACCTGCCTACCATGATGGAGCAAGGCTTTCCCGATTACGAGTTGTCGAACTGGATCGGTGCCTATCTGCCGGCCGGTACACCGCAGGACATCGTCACCAAGCTGCACGGCATGATCCACACCGCCATCAAGAGCGACATCCCGGCACACGAGGCGAGCGGCAGCGAAGTGTTGCTCACTACGCCAGCCGAGTTCGCGCAGTTGCAGGCGCGCGACACGGCAATGTGGGCGCGCGTGGTCAGGGCGGCGGGGATGATTCCTGAGTGAGGCCGCGCCTTCCACCGTCCATGAGTTCAACCGAAAGAGACAAGTCAATGAAGAAGGCAACACCATGAGCGGCGGCATGCTCGAAGGCATCAAGGTCATCGACCTCACTTCGGTGGTGATCGGCCCGCTGTGTACGCAAATTCTTGCTGATCACGGCGCTGAGGTGATCAAGGTTGAAAGCCCGGAAGGCGATGTGGGCCGTTTCCTCGGCGGGCGCGGCAAGACGCCAGGCATGGCGCCGAAGTTTCTGCACCTCAATCGCAACAAGCGCGCGATCTGCCTCAATCTCAAAACGCCGGCAGGCCACGCCGCCCTGCTGCGCCTGCTCAAAGACGCCGACGTGATGACCTGGAACGTGCGGCCGGGCTCGATGGCGCGCATGCAGCTCTCCTACGATGAAGTGCGCGCGGTCAAGCCCGACATCGTGTACTGCGGCATGTTCGGCTTTGGGCAAAAAGGGCGCTACGCGAAGAAGGCTGCTTACGACCCGGTGGTGCAAGGCTCGGCCGGCGTGGCCGGCTTGATTGCGCGGGCGCACGGTGAACCGCGCTTCCTGCCTTATGTGCTGGCGGACCGCACCGGCGGCCTGATTGCCGTGCAGATGATCGCGATGGCTCTCTTCAACCGCGAGCGTACCGGCGAGGGGCAGGCGATTGAAGTGCCGATGTTCGAAAACATGGCCACCCAGGTGATGACCGAACATCTCTACAACCGCACCTATGTGCCGGCGCCGGGCGAGCCGCTGGGCGAAACTGGTGATCCGCGCCTGGTGAGCCCGCATTACACGCCGCAGAAAACCGCTGACGGCTACTTCTCGCTTTCAGCCAACACCAATGCGCAGGTGTTTCCGCTGTTCGATGCCATCGGCCGGCCGGAATTGAAAACCGATCCGCGCTTCAACACCGTTGCCGCACGTTTTGCCAACACCGCCGACTACTTCTCCATGCGCTCCGCAGGCATGAAACA
>JANPAR010000337.1:0-3924 GCA_031430015.1 Burkholderiales bacterium | reverse complement strand
GCCTCGGCCTGCTGCTTGCCAACTACGGCGAGCGCGACGGCAAGCAGATTATTCCGGCAGCCTGGGTGAAGGCCGCCACGCACGCCGAATCGCGGCACCTGATGCCCGGCAACGCCACCTTCCGCAACGGCTACGGCTACCAGACCTGGGTGATCGACAACGAAGGCAAGTTCGCGCTGCTCGGCGTGCGCGGCCAGGCCGTCATGGTCGATCCGGTCACCAAGACCGTGGTCGTGCACACCGCCGTGCACGCCACCTCCACCGACGGCACCGCACGCGGGCCGCAGTTCGAGTTCTTCTTCAATACGATTCGCACCCTGGGCTCCTCATGACTTACTTAACGAAGCCGAAACTCCACCACCCGACCCTGAAGAAGAACAAGGTCGGCTATACGCGCCGCGACTACGAGGGCCGGGTCAGCACCCTGTGCGCCGGCTGCGGCCACGACTCGATCTCGGCCGCCATCATCCAGGCGGCGTGGGAGCTCGACATCCAGCCGCACCGCGTCGCCAAACTGTCCGGCATCGGCTGCTCCTCCAAAACACCCGATTATTTTCTCGGCAATTCACACGGCTTCAACACCGTGCACGGCCGCATGCCCTCGGTGCTCACCGGTGCCAACCTCGCCAACCGCGAGCTGATTTACCTCGGTGTCTCCGGCGACGGCGACTCCGCCTCGATCGGCATCGGCCAGTTCGCCCACGTCATGCGGCGCGGCGTCAACATGACCTACATCGTCGAGAACAACGGCGTCTATGGCTTAACCAAAGGCCAGTTCTCCGCCACCGCGGACCAAGGCTCGAAATCAAAGAAGGGCATCGCCAACACCGACTCGCCGGTTGACATGGCCTCACTCGCGCTGCTGCTCGGTGCCACCTACGTCGGCCGCAGTTTCTCCGGTGACAAGCGCCAGTTGGTGCCGCTCATCAAGGGTGCTTTAGCCCATCAGGGCGCGGCGTTTCTTGATGTCATCAGCCCCTGTGTCGCCTTCAACAACCACGCCGGCAGCACCAAGAGCTACGACTACATCCGCGAGCACAACGAAGCGGTGAGCCGCATCGACTTCATCAGCAGCCGCGCCGAAATCACGGTGGACTACCCCGAAGGCGAAGTGGTCAACGTGGCGCAGCACGATGGCTCGATCATGCGTCTGCGCAAGCTGCATGCCGGGTACGATCCGACCAACCGCGTCGCTGCGATGACCTACATTCAAGAGCGTCAGGCAGCAGGCGAAGTTGCGACCGGCCTGCTCTATGTGGACGCGGAGCCCGAAGACCTGCACGCACATCTGAACACCTCGGAGACCCCGTTCAATCGCATGGGCGTCAAGGAGTTGTGCCCGGGCAGTGCGATGCTGGAGCGGATCAACGCGTCGCTACGTTAATTCGGCGCAGAGATTTCTCTAAAATCGTTGGTACGAGCGGCTTTCCACGGCATGGTCGTGGAAAGCGTTGGTGGGAGCCATTTGTAGGCCGATCATTCACGAAAATCGGGACGAGCCTACCAATTCCTCACATAATGTGGTTTGCGAGATAGCGCCTTCTCAAAAAGAACCATCTCGTCATGAGACATGCGGCAACATTCGCGAGCGTTGTAATTGATTCGCGCATGTTTTAGCTCGCAACCGCTAAAAAGCATTATTCCGCTGATCTGACTCGGCGCATGAAGCAGGTCTTCTAAATCCCCAACTGGGGAACCTTTTCCCTGATATTTACGCTGCTCAAGTGTCAAATATTCTTGCAGTGAGACTGGTGACTTGCTCCCATTGGGTTGATCCGAAAATAGTTCATCCAATGCCCATCCGATCGAGGGTGCATCGGGTGAAAGATCAGACATGCCCGAGGACAACCCAAGTAATAGCAAATTGGGGGAATCCTGACTGAACTGACTTTTGCTCAAATCAAGCTTTGGCGCCAGTTTGGCGTATACCCGTTGATATAGCCTGCGACCATGTGAATACGGGTCCAACGACTGCACGAATGCTTGGCCTGGCCTCGATTCATGGTGCTCTTGCCACGCCTGCTTATTCGCATCGCTTTCACCAAAAACTGTGCATTCAACGCCAAATTTGCGTGCACCAATACCGATTCGGACATCCATATTGCGTCCATTGGGCAAGGGCCAATCCAACGATTCGACTGAGAGCGGCTCATACCCGATCAAGGTTGACTTGACGTATGTTTCAAACAATCCAGCCGACCACGGACGGTCACCTATGAAGTCGCGACAGTCGCGCAAAAATTCGCATATTTTTTCTTCTGCCGTCTTGTTGTATCTGTGTTTCACTATTTCGCGCAGGTCTTCGTCAAGCGCATTCAGTGCAACGCTCGATTGCGTACGCAGAAACAGAAAAAGCGGCTGCCAGTAGGCCCACTCCAACTCTAATGCGCTTGATGTCTTAATTTTTCCCCGTACCTCGTCTAGTCGAGACAAAGGAAAGTATTTCTTGATGAGGCTGTCTGCCGGCAAACAATCAAGCTTTTTGCGCACTGCGCAAATCATGTTGTAAAAATCTTGCTTGTCGCCGCTGACCAAGTTGGATTCTTGCGCATGCATGTTCACGACTTCCCTTTGTCGCCCAGCAATCCGCCTGCATCACGTTCGTCCAGACCAAGCTTCGGCGTCGCGGACGTGAGCCGCTTTTCCACTTCCTTGATGTGCTCCGCGGGCGGAATGCTTTCCGGCAGAGTGCCGCCAATCCGCTTGATGGCATCACGCACTTCCTTGCCGACCTTCTCGTGCGTCTGGATCGCTTGCGCCTGATTGCGCACACCGTCACGCGCCAGCTTGTCGCGGGTTTGCGTCATCCGAAACTGATTGGCAGCCAACTCGGTGGCGTTCATGCGATCCATCAACTGTTCTTTGGCGGGAATCTGCTTGCGAGTCTTGATGGCGCCATTGCCCAAGCCGCCGTATAGCCCTTTGTAGCCAGCATCATGAAACACGCCGAACATGCGGCTCTGCACACCGGCCTGCTGCGCCGCGCCGGATAAAGCCTTGAATTCTTCGCTGGTTTGTTTGCGCAGTTCCAGGCGTTCCACGTCGGCCGCCAACTGGTCGGTCATCTCCTGGCGGCGGGTCTGGATGGCGAAGTATTTTTGTGCCTGGGCGATTTCCGGTTTGCGCGGGTCGCCGTTTTGGGCGATGAGGTAGCAGGCGAAGCGGGAGAGGTGAAAATCCTGAACGTGCTGGACCGCTCCTTTGCCACCGGTGATCGGTTTGCCGGCGCCGGCAAAGTGATGCCCGGAAGGGTTGCCTGACTGGTCGCTGGAGATCATGGCGCGCTTGATGGCGTCTTCAAACCGCCGCCACTGGCTATAGCCGAGCAAAGCTTGCAGATCACGCGCGCTCCAGTATTCGGCGCCGTGATCGTTGATCTGTTTCAGCGCCTCAAACGAATGCTTGCCGGCGACAAGTGACTGGTTGCTAACCATGATTGGCTTGGGGAATTCGTTGCGCCTTGCGCATTTCCGACCTGCGCACCGCCGCCAACGTTGCGAATGGGATTTCCCATTGTATGCCTGTTTTAATGTACAGTCCAAGAGGAATTGGATTTCAATCTCATCGGCCCGTCCTGAAACTCTTGGTGGGTGCGCCTCCCCACAGAATGCCTTGAAAACCGTTGGTGGATGCGGGTTTCAGGTGTGCTTCAGGTCAAACAACGGCAGGCAAAGGGGTCTACAGGATAAAAATATGCGTGCGATTGCCATGCGCAAACCGCGCGCTCACTACAGGCCCATCAAGGCCGGCAATCGGCCTGTCCGGCGGCTGAATTGCCGATGGTGCGCCCACCGGTGTTGCCGGCGGCAATCACCGCCGGCATGGTCACGCGCACGCCGCTCTGCGCCGGCACGATGGCCGGTGCTGCGGTGGCACTGGGCACATAGCCGAATTGGCCCGGATTGATGGTCTGGCTGCCCTGCG
>JANPAR010000336.1:0-14771 GCA_031430015.1 Burkholderiales bacterium | reverse complement strand
CGTCCACAATCCGGTCAATTGTCTTCGCTGCCGACGAGGTATGCAGGGTGCCAAATACCAAGTGGCCGGTCTCAGCCGCAGATAGCGCGAGGCGAATGGTTTCCAGGTCGCGCATCTCGCCGACCAGGATCACGTCCGGGTCTTCGCGCAGCGCCGAGCGCAGCGCGTTGTTGAACGACAGTGTGTGCGGCCCGACTTCGCGCTGGTTGATCAGACATTTCTTGGACTCATGCACAAACTCGATCGGGTCTTCAACCGTCAGGATGTGACCGTACTCGACCTCATTTTTGTGATTCACCATTGCCGCCAACGTGGTCGATTTGCCCGAGCCGGTCGGGCCGGTCACCAGCACCACGCCGCGCGGCTGGTCGGCCAACTCTTCAAAAATCTTCGGTCACTTGAGCTCTTCAAGCGACAAAATCATCGACGGAATGGTCCGCATCACGGCGCCCGCACCACGGTTCTGCACGAACGCATTGACGCGAAAGCGCGCCAGGTTCGGAATCGCGAACGAGAAGTCACACTCGAGATTTTCCTCGTAGTGCTTGCGCTGGCCGTCGTTCATGATGTCGTAGATCATGCCGTGGACTTCGGTGTGATCCATGGCCGGCAGGTTAATACGGCGCACGTCGCCATGCACGCGAATCATCGGCGGCAGGCCGGCCGAGAGGTGCAGGTCGGAGGCCTTGTTCTTGACCACGAAGGCCAAAAGTTCTGAAATATCCATCGGCATTTATAATTCTCCTTCGCGTGTTCTGCTCTGAAACTGCCGCACTCGGGCACTGTTTTAGACCCGCACCAGCCACTCGCATCACCATCTGGAGCGGCCACCCTGTGAAGCGAAAGATTACCATGCCTCGGCCCGGAAGCCCCTCTGATGGAGTCACGGCAGGAACGGCGGACCCGGCTGCGGCAGAAGCGGCAGGTCTCGGGGCGCGCCTTGTTGCTGTACGCGACCGTATCCTGGCAGCCTGCGCCCGCGCCGGCCGCGCCCCCCAGGATGTGCGTGTTGTGGCCGTCAGCAAAACCTTTCCGGCTGGGGCAGTGCGTGCTGCGCTAGCCGCCGGACAGCATGTGTTCGGTGAGAACTACGTGCAGGAAGCTGTCGAGAAAATCACGGCGCTAACCGCATCCGCATCCGCCCCCATCGAGTGGCATTTCATTGGCCCCCTGCAAAGCAACAAGACGCGCCAGGTCGCGGAGCACTTCGACTGGGTACACACGGTTGACCGTCTCAAGATCGCACAGCGCCTTTCCGAACAGCGCCCAGCGCATCTGCCCGCGCTCAACATTTGCCTTCAGGTCAACGTGAGTGGTGAAGCAAGCAAGAGTGGTGTCATGCCCGCCGAAGCGCTTGCGCTCGCGCGGGCCATCGCCGCGCTGCCGCGTCTCAAACTGCGCGGCCTGATGTCGATCCCCGAGCCGGTGGCGGACATGGATGCCCCGGAGCGGGCAGCGCAGCGCCTCGCAGCGCAGCGCGCACCGCACCGCGCGTTGCGCTTTTTGTTTGACCGGCTCAATAGCAGCGGCCAGGAACTAGACACCCCGCTCGACACGCTCTCGATGGGTATGTCGGCCGATCTCGAAGCCGCGATCCTCGAAGGTGCGACTATGGTACGCATCGGCAGCGCCATTTTTGGTGAAAGAAATTATCCAACATGAAAATCGCATTCATCGGCGGCGGCAACATGGCCACCGCCCTCATCGGCGGCATGCTCAAGCAGGGTTTCGCCGCCACAGACCTCAGCGCCGTTGAACCGTTCGAGACAGCGCGTGCCAAACTCGCCGCGCAATTCGGCATCGCCTGCGCAGCCGCTCCTGGTGAGGCTCTTGGCAATGCGGACGTGATCGTCCTGGCGGTCAAACCGCAAAACATGCGCGACGCCGCGCAAGCCGTCGCACCGTTTCTCGGCGCCCAACTGATCGTTTCCATTGCTGCTGGCACGCGCATCGTCGATCTCGCACGCTGGCTCGGCAGCCCCACTGCGGCATCGCCCACGCCGTACACGCCGTACCAATCCATCGTGCGCTGCATGCCCAACACTCCCGCACTGATCGGCATGGGCATCACCGGCCTCTACGCCGCACCCGCCGTCAGCGCCGCGCAACGCGCCAGCGCCGAACGCATCCTGCGCGCAGTGGGTGATGTGGTGTGGGTCGCGAACGAAGCCCTGATCGACCCGGTCACGGCGGTGTCGGGCAGCGGCCCCGCCTACGTGTTTTATTTTCTCGAAGCCATGGCAGAGGCAGGCGTTAAGCTCGGCCTGCCCGCCGACGACGTCAAACGTCTCGTGCTCGCCACCTTCAGCGGCGCCGCCAAACTCGCCGCAGAATCGCCCGACGATTTCGCCACCCTGCGCGCCAAGGTCACATCCAAAGGCGGCACCACCGAAGCCGCGCTCAAAGTGATGATGGAGCGGCAAGTAAAGGAAGCCATCGGCGGCGCCCTGGCAGCGGCCAGTGCCCGTGGCAAAGAGCTGGGGGAACTGCTGGGGCGCGATTAGCCAGAGAGGCAATCGCACCAGAATGGCTCTGGGAGCCGGTCTCAGACGCGCGCCAAATTCACCATGCTAACCGCGCGCGCACCTGCCACGCTACCTGCTGCCCATGAAGCCCGCCGCCGCGTGCCACCCCGGCCACGCGTTCAGACGAAATCCATAGTCGAGCAACATACCGGCGAACACCGCCGCGCCCAGCCAGTTGTTGTGGTTGAAGGCCTTGAAGCAGCCCTCGCGCGTGCGCGTGCGGATCAGCAGGTAGTGATACACCGCCATGCCAATCGCAATAGCGAGGCCCGCGAAATACCACAGCCCCGCGTGCCGGTCGATGCCGAGCGCGGCAAGAATGAAGAAGAAGAACAGGTAGCTCAACATGGTGAACGACACATCGAACGAGCCAAACGTGATCGCCGAGGTGCGGATGCCGATGCGGATATCGTCATCGCGGTCCACCATCGCGTATTCAGTGTCGTAGGCGATGGCCCAGAAAATGTTGGCGAGCAGCATCCACCACGCCTCAGCCGACACGCGGCCTTGCACCGCGGCGAAAGCCATCGGAATGCCGAAGCCAAAAGCGATGCCCAGATACGCCTGCGGTATCGCGAAAAAACGCTTGGTGTAGGGGTAACTCACCGCAAGAAACAGCGCCACCACCGCGAGCACCCACACCAGTTTGTTCAATTTCACGATCAACAAGAAAGCGCACAGCGCCAAACCGGCCGCCAGCAGCCACGCCTCCTTGCCGCTCACCCGGCCGGCGGTGATCGGCCGGTCTGCGGTGCGTTTCACATGCTTGTCGAACTCACGGTCGGCGTAGTCATTGACCACGCAGCCGGCCGAGCGCATCAGCAGGGTGCCAAGACAAAAAATCCAGATCAGCGGCCAAACCACAAGCCCGTCAGACGCCACCCACAAAGCCCACAGCGTCGGCCACAGCAGCAGCAGCGTGCCAATCGGCTTGTGCAGGCGCATCAACCTTTCGTACAGCGTGATTCGTTCAACGAGCGCGGCGAAATTCATGGTGAGGGATTAGAGCAAACTCCCCCGACACATGACAAGCCGCGCGGCCCTGCGGTGAATTCGGGACGATGAGCGGCAGCCGGGATCACAAATCGCACAACCACCTTGAAAATGCCTGCTTGCCTAATTGAACTCTCTGTTTTCTGCCTCGATTGCGATGCGCCGAGTGGGGCAGGGTTCTACGTCATCAAGTAGCTCTCGCGGCTGCCAAGCCAGCGCGTCAAATGCGCCGCCACCAGGGCATCGCTGGTATCGAGCATGTGCGCTGCGACATCGCGCGCCTGCTCGATCAACTCTGCGTCTGCTTCCAGATCGGCAAAGCGCAACAGCGGCACGCCGCTTTGCAAGGTGCCGAGAAACTCACCGGGGCCGCGCAGACGCAGGTCTTCCCGCGCGACAAGAAAGCCATCAGTGGTTTCAAACATCACCTTGAGACGCGCGCGCGCGTTTTCCGACAATGGCGTCTGATACAGCAGGATGCACGCGCTCTCGGCCGCGCCGCGCCCAACGCGGCCACGCAGTTGATGCAATTGCGACAAGCCGAAACGCTCGGCGTGCTCGATCACCATCAGCGACGCGTTGGGTACATCGACGCCGACCTCAATTACCGTGGTGGCGACCAGCACGTGGGTCGCGCCGCTGACGAAGCGCGTCATTGCTTCCGCCTTCTCCGCGCTCTTGAGACGTCCATGCACGAGGCCGACTTCAAGATCGGGCAGCATTGCCGTCAGGCGCTCGTGCGTCTCGACTGCGGTTTTCAATTGCAGGGTCTCGGACTCCTCGATTAGCGGACAGACCCAGTACACCTGCCGTCCTGCGGCGCAAGCGTCGCGGATGCGCTCGACCACTTCGTCGCGGCGCGACTCGGCCGCGAGCTTGGTCAACACCGGCATGCGGCCCGGCGGCAATTCATCGATCACCGAGACATCGAGATCAGCGAAGAAGGTCATCGCCAGCGTACGCGGAATCGGCGTCGCGCTCATCATCAGTTGATGGGGGATGAGGTTTGGGCGAATGGATTCGCTTGCACTTGACGCTTGCGGTGATCCCTTTTGCGAGAGCGCGAGACGCTGCCCCACGCCAAATCGGTGTTGCTCATCAACGATGGCGAGACCGAGATTGTGAAACGTGACGGCCTCCTGAAACAGGGCATGCGTGCCAATGGCGAGTTGCGCCTCACCGCTGGCGATCAATGCCGACGCCGCCGCCTTGTCGCTCTTCTTCAAGCTGCCCGATAGCCACGCGATGCGCACACCCAGCGGCTCAAGCCAGCCACGCAACTTGCGATAGTGCTGCTCCGCCAGAATCTCAGTCGGTGCCATGAACACGGCCTGGTAGCCGCAGTCGATCGCGCGGCACGCGGCGAGCGCGGCAACGATGGTCTTGCCGCTGCCCACATCGCCTTGCAGCAGACGGCGCATCGGATGCGGCGCTGCCAAATCAGCTTCGACCTGACCGAGCGTACGCTGCTGTGCAGCCGTGAGCGAAAATGGCAACACCGCCAAGAGGCGCTCCTGGAGCGGCTCTACCGGCATATGCCTTCCGGGGGTGGCTTCTGGAGCAGTTCTTATGGCATCGGCCGTTGCGGATTCAGGTTGCCGCACCAGCACCGGCGCATTCTCCTGCCGCCTTGCCCGGTAAGCGCTTTGCAACGACAACTGCTGGGCCAGCAGTTCGTCAAATTTCATGCGCTGCCACCCCGGATGGGTTTGACGATCCAGCGCCGCCGCACCCGCGCCCGGCGCTGGAAAGTGCAGCGCGTGTATGGCCTCGGCAAACGGCACGAGCTTCAACCGCGTCGACGCCTCGACCGGCGCGGTGTCGACCAACTGGCCTTCAGTCTTGGCGCTGTTGATCGCGTTGACAATCACCCGGCGCAAGGCCCCTTGCCCAAGCCCTGCCGTGGTGGGATAAACCGGCGTGAGCGATTGCGGCAAGGCCGCGCCTTCTTCCACTTCGCGGTAGCGCGGATGAATCATCTCGGTACCGAAAAATCCGGTGCGCGGCTCGCCGCAAATGCGAAAGCGCTTGCCCGCCGTCATGTGGCGCACGAGGCTGCCGTAAAAATTGAGAAAACGCAGCACCAGCGTGCCGCTGGCATCGGCGACGCGCACGATCATCGTGCGGCGCGGGCGGTATTGAATGGTGGCGTCAGCGATTTCACCTTCGACTTGCGCGAACACACCGTCAATCAATTCGCCGATGGGCGTAACGCGCGTTTCGTCCTCATAGCGCAGCGGCAGATGCAATACCAAATCGAAGCGGCTCTTGAGACCGAGGCGCGCGAGCTTTGCGGAGAGCGTGCCGCCGCCTGCGGAATTGGCAGGCTTGCGCGCGGATTTCGCGGCGGGCTTGGCGCCGGGCTTGGAGGATTTGGCGGTCAATCGAGCGTCAGTCAAAGCGCACGTCAGAGAGCAAATTGGTCGACAAATGTGCGAGCAATTCGGTCCATCAGTCAAGAACCAAAATGGCGTCCACTTCCACCAGCGCACCGCGCGGCAAACTCGCCACACCAATCGTCACGCGCGCCGGATACGGCTGCGGGCAATGCGACGCCATGGCGTCGTTCACCTTCGCAAAGTGAGCGAGGTCCGTGAGATAGATCGTCAGGCGCACCGCGTGCGCGAGCGAGCCGCCAGCGGCGGCGGCTACCGCCTTGAGGTTATCGAACACGCGCGCAACTTGCGCATCGATGCCTTCGACCAGTTGCCCGCTGGCAGGGTCCAGGCCGATCTGGCCAGACAGATAGACCGTGTTGCCGGCCTTGATCGCCTGCGAATAGGGGCCGATGGCAGCCGGTGCGCCGCTGGTGGATACAACCAATTTGGTCATGGGGAATCGCTCGCAATCAGATGGAGCCGCCAGTGTAACGATTGCCGGAATGCCTGGTCAGCCGGCGCGACAGCCAACACACCACGGCGGCGATCACCGCAATCACGACAGCGTTGTGATCCGCTTTCAACGACTGCGCCACATCAATTGTGAACTTTTGATGCGCCGCAACACGCGCGATTGAAAAGGAGTAGAGTTGCCGCCCATTCCGTTCCGGACAGACTGTTTTCACAAACAAAGTCTGCGGGAACGGCGGAGATCAAACAACAATGATGTCATTCGATCAGCTGCGGCAGTTTGTCATCGGCAAACCGCTCGATCCGCTCAACGCCAACACGCGCCACGGCACGGCGTTGATCGCTTTCCTCGCGTGGGTCGGCCTTGGCGCTGACGGTTTGTCCTCCGCGAGTTACGGACCGGAAGAAACCTTTCTCGCGCTAGGGGCCAACACCGGGCTTGGGCTCTATCTCGTGGTGGCCACGGTGGTCACGGTGTTCATCATCGCGCTGGCCTACAACCAGGTGATCGAGCTGTTCCCCACCGGCGGCGGCGGCTACCGCGTCGCCACGCAATTGATCGGCCCCTACTCCGGCCTTGTCTCGGGCGCGGCGCTGATCCTCGACTACGTATTGACGATTGCGATTTCGGTAGCGGCTGGCGTCGATGCAATGTTCAGCTTGCTGCCAACCGGCGTACAGCAGTACAAACTCATCACCGAAGCAGTATTCGTGATCCTGCTGCTGATGCTCAATCTGCGCGGCATGAAGGAGGCGATCCAGATTCTGCTGCCGATCTTCATGGGCTTCATCATCACCCACGTGATTCTGCTGCTGTACGGCGTGATTGCGCACGCTTCAGTGCTGCCGGCGCTGATCCCCGCGACCATCGTCGAGACGCAGAGACTCTCGGCCAACATCGGCATGCTCGGCGTGATCGCGGCGTTGATGATTTCCTACTCGCAGGGCGGCGGCACCTACACCGGTCTAGAAGCCGTGTCGAACAACGTCAACGTGCTCGCCGAGCCGCGCGAGAAGACCGGCAAGGTCACCATGTTTTACATGGCGCTCTCGCTCGCCATCGCCGCCGGCGGCATCATCCTGCTCTATCTGTTGTGGGGCTCACAGCCGCAGGAAGGCAAGACGCTCAATGCCGTGTTGTTCGGCGCCATCATCGAAGACATGACGCGATTTGCCGGCTTTAGCAGCGGCACGCTCAATCAGGTCCTGTTGATCGCGGTGCTGGCGACCGAAGCGGGTTTATTGTTTGTCGCCGCCAACACCGGCTTTCTCGGCGGCCCGGCAGTGCTCTCGAATATGGCGCTCGACTCCTGGGTGCCGCACCAGTTCCGTTATCTGTCGCAGCGCCTGGTCACGCAAAACGGCATCATGGTGCTTGGTGTCGCCGCCCTCGCCATCCTGCTCTGGACAGGCGGCAGCGTGACGGTGCTGGTGGTGCTGTACAGCATCAGCGTGTTTCTCACCTTCGCGATTTCGCTTTACGGCCTGATGGCGTATTGGTGGAAGCACCGCAAAGAGTTGACACACTGGCGGCGGCGCCTGCTGCTCTCGACCACCGGCTTTGTGATCTGCGCCAGTATTTTTGTGGTGCTGTTGTTTGAAAAGTTCACCAAAGGCGCTTGGCTGGCGATCATCATCATCGCGGCGATCACCGCGCTGTGTATGTGGATCAAGCGCCACTACGACGACACCCGGCGCAAGATCGGCGAGATCGACGCCATCTTCTGCAACATGCCGGTGCCCGATGTGGTCGAGGCCGAACCGCCGCTGCAACCCGATGCGCCCACCGCCGTGTTTTTTGTAGGCTCCTCGCGCGGCGGCGGCCTGCATACCTTGCTGTGGGTACAGCGCATCTTCCCCGAGCATTTCAAGAATTTTGTGTTCGTCAACGCGCGCACCGTCGACGTCAAAGCGTATGGCGGCGATCACATTCTGGAAAAGCTCAAGACCGACGCCGAAGCCTCGCTCGGTTACTTCGAGCGCTTCTGCCACGTCAACGGTCTCGCTGCCAAGAGCTATGCCGCATTCGGCACCGACCCGGTGGAAGAAATCGTGCATCAGGCCGAGAAGATTCGCACCGAATTTCCCAATGCGATCTTCTTCACCAGCAAGCTGATTTTCGAAGATGAAAACTGGGTCACGCGCATCCTGCACAACCAGGCCGCACTCGCCTTGCAGCGGCGCCTGCATCTTGGCGGCATGCAGATGGTGATTTTGGGCATGAAGGTCTGACGCAACACGGGACTTGCCGAAGGAGGCCCCGATGAAGGCACGCCGGATTTCTGTTTCGCTCGCCCTCGCCGCGCTTGCCGCCGGTTTTCTGGCCAGCGCGGCCTTCGCCGAGGACCTGCCCGATGTGGTCGAACGCGTTTACCCGTCTGCGGCGCAGATCCACCTGCTGTCGAAGGCCAAGCCCGCATCCAAGCCGATAGCGCCGGAAGTGGACGAATTTTTCTCCCGGTTTGTGCCGCCGGGTTCTGGCGGTTCCCAGTCCCGGCCCGGTTTCACTTCGGCGGGCGCCGGCTTCGTCGTCAGCGCGGACGGCTATCTGGTCACTGCAGATTTCGTCATCGAGGGCGACAGTGATATCAGGGTGAGTTTTCCGGACGGCCGCAAGTTCCGTGCGTCTCCGGTCGGCAGGGATCGCTTTAGCGGCGTCGCCGTGCTCAAGATCGATGCCGCAGGCCTCACGCCATTGCGTTTCGGCGACAGCAGCAAACTGCGTCTGGGCGAGCGGGTGTTCGCGATCGGCTCTCCCTACAACATGCCCGGCACGGTGACCGACGGCATCGTCAGCGCGCTCGGGCGCGAACATCCCGGCCTCGGCCCGACACAGTTCATCCAGTCCAGCGTTTATATCAATCCGGGCAGCGGCGGCGGCCCGTTGTTCAACATGAAAGGCGAGGTGGTCGGGATGAACTCGCACATTTATTCGCGCACCGGCAGCTTCACTGGCCTCTCATTCGCGGTTCCCGGCGAGATGGTTCAGCGCGTCTACGAAGAAATCCGCCGCACCGGCAAAGTTTCTCGCGGCAAGCTCGGCGTAACTCTTGAGGAGCCTGCACCATCGGCAGCAGGTCCGCTGGACGGTGCGCAGATTCGCCAGGTCGATGCCGGGGGTGCGGCTGCGAATGCCGGCCTGCGGCCGAATGACATCGTCGTCAAATTCAACCACCGGCCGGTACGCTCGACCACGGAATTGACCCGACTGGTGCAGGATTCCAGACCCGGTGAACGTGTTACGTTCCTGATCCTGCGCGAGGGGCGCACGGAAACACTGACTGCGATAATGGGCGAACAATGACGCCTCCTCCCATCGGCCCCATGACCAAACTAACCATTGCCCTGCTCCACCCCGGTGACATGGGTGCCGCGCTCGGCGCCTGCCTGGTTGCCAACGGCCACCACGTCGTGTGGGCCTCGGCTGGCCGCAGCCCCGCTACACGTACCCGCGCCGATGCAGCCGGCCTTGAAGACAAGGTCACGCTGGGCCGCGCCGTTGCTGCCGCCGACATCGTGCTCTCGGTATGCCCGCCGCATGCCGCGCTCGATCTCGCCGAAGAAGTGGCAGCGCTGGAGTTCGAAGGTCTGTACGTCGACTGCAACGCAATTGCGCCCGACACCACGCGCGAGGTGGGCGCGTTGGTCGAAGCGGCGCAGGCACGCTTTGTCGATGGCGGCATCATCGGCCCGCCGCCGGTGAAGGCAGGTGTCACGCGTTTGTATTTGTCAGGGCCGCAAGCGGCTGAAGTAGCGGCGCTGTTCAAAGGCAGCCTCACCGACGCGCGCGTGGTCAAGGGGCCGGTGGGCGCGGCCTCGGCATTGAAGGTGGCCTACGCGGCGTGGAACAAGGGATCGATTGCCATGCTCGCGGCCGTGCGCACCTTCGCGCAGGTTGAGGGTGTGGATGCTGAATTGCTCGCCGAGTGGGCAATCTCGCAGCCTGACCTGCCCAAGCGCTCCGAAGCCATCACGGCGCAGTCGTACAAGGCGTGGCGCTGGATTGCCGAGATGGACGAAATCGCCACGAGCTTTGCCTCGGCCGGCGTGCCGCCCGGCTTTTATGAAGCAGCCGCTGAGTTGTATCGGCGCCTCGAAGAGTTCAAGAACCCCGCTGCGCCGCCGTCGATGAAGGAAATCACCAAGCGCATCGCCCAGGGAGAAGACCAATGAGTGCCGTTCTCGCATCGCCGGAAAAATCGGAACCCGCAAAAACACAGGACTACCCCTTTGCAGTGCGCCCGCTCACGCCGCGCCTCGGCGCCGAAATCAGCGGCGTCAATCTCGCCGATGACCTCGGTGACGGTACCTTGCGCGCCATCCACCGGGCATTTTTGCAATATCAGGTGCTGCTGTTCCCGCCGCAAGATGTGCCACCCGCGAGGCAGGTACGCCTCGCGCAGTGCTTCGGTGAGGTGCAGATCCACGTGATGAACCAGTATCACGCCGACGGCTTTCCCGAGTTGTACCGACTCTCGAATCTTGACGCGAACGGCCAGCCCAACGGCAAGCACCCCGACAAAGGGACACTGGCCTGGCACACCGATGGCTCGTGGCAGCGCATCACCGGCCACGCCACCCTCATCTACGGCGAAGTGATGCCGTCTACCGGTGGCGAGACCCACTTCGCCGACATGTACGGCGCGTATGACCGCCTGAGCGATGCATGGAAGGCGCGCGTCGCCAATTTACGCGCCGTTCACAACCTCGACTTCTCGCGCACCCGCCGTCACGGCGAAGACCCGCTGACCGACGCGCAGCGCGCCGCCAAACCGCCCGTCGATCATCCGGTGGTGCGCACCCATCCCGACACCGGACGCAAGTGCATTTACCTTGGCGATCACGCCGAATATATTCAGGGCATGCCGTATGACGAGGGTCGCAGGCTGATCGAAGAGCTCAATGCGCTCGCGATCCACGCCGACCTCACCTACGAACACCGCTGGACGCCGCGCCAGCTCATCGTCTGGGACAACCGCTGTCTGTTGCACATTGCCACGCCCTACGACGAAGTCAACCAAGGCCGCGTGATCCGCCGTTGCACCGTGCTGGGCGAAGTGCCTGTGTAGGCGCAGCAGCCTGCGTTCTTGCGCCGCAGTCGTCAGAGGTGCTGCTTCTATAATTGCGCGTTCGGTTCTGTGGCGCGCATTGCTTTGAATCTCTTCGCCCTGATCGCCATGATGGTGCTCACGCATGCCTCGTTTACCGGCAGCCGGGTGGCGCTCTCGCTCTACGCGCTCAAGCTCGGGGCAGACTCTTTCACGGTCGGTTTGCTGATGAGTCTGCTGGCCGTCATCCCGACCTTGTTTGCAGTGATGATCGGGCGCTGGACGGATCGTACCGGCATCGCCAAGCCGGCAGCAATTGCGCTGGTGCTGATGCTGGCAGCCTCGCTGCTCCCGGGAACCCTGCGCTCACTCGACAGCCTGTACGCATCGAGCGTGTTGCTCGGCTCCGGCTTCATGCTCATTCACGTCGCAGTCAACAACGCGGTGGGACACATCTCGTCGCCTGAGACACGCAAAAGCGACTTCGGGCATCTCGCGCTCGGCTTCTCGATTTCGAGCGTGTTCGGCCCGGTGATCGCCGGCTTTTCAATCGATCACGCCGGGCACGCGGAAACATTTTTGATCCTCGCTGCGTTTCCGCTGCTCGGCGCGGTGGCACTGACCATCGTGCGCAAAACAGCTCCCAGAGCGGCTCTCCGGCCGATGCCGCCGGAAGATGCGCGCGTCATGGACTTGCTGCGCATCGCGCCCCTGCGCGCCGTGTTCGTCGTCAGCGGCCTGTTGTCGATGGGCTGGGACCTGTTTACCTTCATGGTGCCGCTGCAAGGCGCGCGCATTGGCCTCTCGGCCTCGACCATCGGCATCATCATGGGCAGCTTCGGTGTCGCCACCTTCGTGGTGCGCGCAGCGATGCCGTGGATCGCCCGCAATCTGTCCGAATGGGCGACGCTTACCAGCGCGTTTGTCATCACGTGTGTGGTCTATTTATTGTTTCCGCTGTTCAGCGCCGTACCAATGCTGATGGCGCTCGCGTTCATGCTCGGCCTCGGCCTCGGCGCCTGCCAGCCCATGGTGATGAGCCTGATCCACACCTCGGCGCCGGCCGGGCGCAGCGGTGAGGCAGTCGGTGTGCGCACTACCGTGATGAATGCGAGCCACGCGGTGCTGCCGCTCACCTTCGGCGCACTCGGCGCTGCCTTTGGCGGCCTCACGCCGATTTTCTGGATCCTGGCGCTCTTCATGGGCGGCGGCGCGTGGTTCTCCCGGCGCAATGCGAAGGTAATGTTGTGAGCACAGACGCAGGCAGCCCTGTGCCGGCACTCATGCAGGGGCGCGCAATGCGCTGGCTGCGGCGCTGTGGCATCACCCTCGCAGTACTCGCTGCACTTGCGTGGACAGGCGCGTCTGTTTTTCTGTACGTCAAGCAGGGCAGCATCGTCTATCTGCCCACACGCGAGTGGGTCAAGACGCCCAAGGATGCAGGCCTCGCGTTCGACGATTTCCGTCTCACCGTCGAGCGCGCCAGCGGCGCCAGCGAAACCATCAATGCGTGGTGGCTGCCAGCAGCAGCGTCCGGCGGTGCGCCACCCAACGGCATGAGCGTGCTGTTCCTGCACGGCAACGCACGCAACATGGGCGCAGCTGGCAATGCCGACAAGATCATCGCGCTGGCGCGCACCGGCTTCAACGTGATGACGCTCGACTATCGCGGCTACGGCAAGTCCGATGGCGATGCGCCCTACGAGGCGGCGCTCTACGAAGACGCCAACGCTGCACTCGACGAGTTCATGCGCCGCGTGCCTGACGCAACCAAGCGCATCCTGCACGGCCACTCCCTCGGCGGTGCCGTCGCCATCGAACTCGCCAGCAAGCGCGCGCGCGAGTTTAGCGCTGCGTTCATTGAAGCGAGCTTCAGCAGCATGCTCGACATGTCCACGGTCAACCCGCTCTATCGCCTTCTGCCGGTCGACACCCTGCTCACGGAGCGCTTCGAGTCAGCGCAAAAAATCGCGCGCGTCAAGCTGCCGCTGCTGTTCATCCACGGCAACGCAGATCAGCGCATTCCGCATCACATGAGCCAGGCGCTTTATGCGGGCGCGCCGGAGCCAAAGACGATGCTGCTGGTCAACGGCGCCACGCACAACAATTTGCATACCTTCCCTGACTATGGGAGCGCCTATCGTTTGCTGCTGGAGATGGCGAAAAAGTGAACAGTTGCGCGATGCCCATATTCGCCGGTGCCGCACGCCATGCGCTGCACGCGATGCGGCGAGCTGTGCCGCACGTCGGCATGCTCTGCGCGGTGGTCACCCTCGCTGGCGGATGCGCCACCTCCGGTTTTGACCTGCAAGGCCATCGCGGCGCACGCGGCCTCGCGCCGGAGAACACCCTCGGCGCGTTTACGCGTGCGCTTGACATCGGCGTCACCACACTAGAACTCGACATTGGTGTCACGCGTGACGGCGTGGTGGTGATCCATCACGACGAGCGCCTGCACCCCGACATCGCGCGCAACGCGGCAGGCTCGTGGCTCGCCACGCCCACGCCGCGCCTGCGCGACATTTCATTCCGTCAACTATCCGAATACAACGTCGGCATGCTGCGCCCCGGCAGCGACTACGCCAAGCGTCATCCGGAGCAAACACCGCACGAAGGCGCGCGCGTTCCCAGCCTCGCCCAATTGTTTGATCTGGTCAAACAGCGTGGGGATATGCGCGTCAGATTCAACATCGAAACCAAGCTCACGCCGGATAATCCGGATGACACCATCGGCCCGCAAGCCATGGTGGAAGCGCTTCTTGGCGTGATCGCCGCGCACCGCATGGATTCGCGTGTATCAATCCAATCGTTCGACTGGCGCACTCTCAAACTGGTGCAGGCGCGCGCGCCGCAGATTCCCACCGCCTATCTCACGGCCCAGCGGCCCACGTTCAACACCATCGACGTCAAAGGCCTGTGGACTGCGGGCATGCTGCGCGAACAATTCGCCTCAGTACCGGCAATGGTGCAGGCAGCAGGCGGCGCGGTGTGGTCACCGCACTTTGAAGACCTCACTGCGAATTTGTTGCAGGACGCCAAAGCGCGCGGCCTCAAAGTCATTCCGTGGACAGTCAACCAGCGCGAAGACATGCTGCGCTTGATCGAGTGGGGCGTCGATGGCCTCATCACCGACCGGCCTGATGTGGGGGTGGCGGCGCTCAAGGAGCGCGGCCTGCAAGCCAGGTAAGGGCGGCAGAAAAATCCGCACCGTACCAATCAGGTCAACGCCATTTCCGCATTGACCCGGTCCCAAGGCGCGACAATCAGAGCACCCTCTTTCACCAGCAATCCTGCTGCGAGCAGAGCCTGCACATCCGAGTGGACATTTTTGTAGTCGCGCTCCAGCGCGCCGGCCT
>JANPAR010000335.1:0-48947 GCA_031430015.1 Burkholderiales bacterium | reverse complement strand
CGGCACATGATGTCCCACGAGGTCTTGTAGCCCTCCTGAAATGCCACGCCCTTGCCATAAGGGCCATACGTCATCAGTACCGGGTAGCGGCCTTCGGCAATCGGGCGGAACACGTCGGCGCGCAACAGCAGGCCATCGTCCATTTTGACCGGCACATCCCAATCGATACGCATGCCGTCGCGCACTTCGCTCTTGTAATCCATGTTGTGGCTCTCTCGTTAAACATTATTCCGGCTTGACGCCGGCTGCTTTGGCTACCGTGGCCCACAGCGCCATTTCGGTTTTGATGCGCGCTTCAAACTCTTCGGTGCTGGCCGTGCCCGGCTCTGCGCCGAGATTGATGATGCGTTTTTGCACGTCGGCATCCTTGAGCACGGTGGCGAGGTCGCGGTGAATTTTGGCGATGACGTCCTTGGGCGTGCCGCGCGGCACGAACAGGCCAAACCAGGAGATCGCTTCAAACCCCGGCAAGTCGTTGGCAATCGGCGGTGCGTCGGGGAACAAGGCCGAAGGCGTGAGCGACCCAACCCCGAGCAGACGCACGCGATTTGCGCGCACCTGCCCCTGCACCGAACTGACGGCGGCAAAGCCGATCGGCACATGGCCGCCGGCGAGGTCGGTCATCAACGGCCCCGCACCCTTGTAGGGCACGCTTTGCAGTGCGGTCTTGGCCATCATGTTGAACAGATGGCCGGTGAAGAGGGAACTCGAATCGGACGTGCCGAACGAGAGCGAGCCGGGCTTGGCACGCATCAACGCGATCACATCCTTGGCCGATTTGACCGGCACATTGTTGGCGGCGACCAGCGCAAACGGCGACACCGACACGATCGTCACCGCCGCCAGATCGTTGACCGGGTCATAAGGTAGCTTGGCGTAGAGGCTGGGGTTGACCACATGCGCGGTCGAAGTCAGCAACAGGGTGTAGCCGTCAGGTGCGCTCTTGGCGACAAAGTCGGAGCCGATCACGGTGTTGGCACCGGGCTTGGATTCGACGATGACGGGTTGGCCCCACAGCGCGGAGAGCTTGTCGTTGATGATGCGCGCATTGGCATCAGTGCTGCCGCCGGGCGCGAAGGGAATGACAATCCGCACCGCCTTGGTGGGGAAGCCCTGCGCGTGCGCACTGGCGGCGGCCACCAACATGCACCCGAGCGCAGCCTGGAGCGCGCTGGCAAGAACCTGTCTGAATCGTGATGGCAACATCGGGTCTCCTTTGAGGCGGGACAAGGTCAGTGCGGGTCAGTGCGGGTCAGTGCGGTATGCACGCAAGCGAAGCGCGCGTCATTCGAGCTTGATGTTGGATTCTTTGATCACGCGTCCCCAACGCGCCGACTCGGCGCGGATGAAGGCGAGAAATTCCTCGGGCGACTCACCACCATATTCGTAACCCTGCGCCAGCGCTTCGGCTTTCATGGCCGGCGTCACCAGGATTTTGGCAATCTCGCCCTGCAGGCGCAGAATGATTTCACGAGGGGTGCCGGCGGGCACGAAAAGACCGTTCCATCCGGCGGCATCAATACCGGCCAGCCCGCCCTCGGCGAGGGTCGGCACATCAGGCAAAAAGCTGAAGCGCTTTTGTGCGGCGACACCGATGGCGCGCAGCTTGCCCGAACGAATGTGCTGCGCCACCACCACCGGCGCGAGATAGGCGGTCGACACGTGGCCGGCGAGCAGGTCGGGCAATTCCGCGCCAATCGCCTTGTAGGGGATTTCACGCACCGAGATGCCGGCAGCGGATTTGATTTTTTCACCGAGCAACTGCGTGATTGCGCCGGTGCCGCCCGATGCGAAGGTAAGCAATTGCGGCTGCGCCTTGGCCAGCGCGATGTACTCTTTCAGATTGCTGGCCGGCAGGGAGGGATGCACGACCATCACCAGTGGTGTGCTGGTCAGGCGGGTCACCGGCACCAGCGCATCGCCGAGGCGGCAGCAGGCATCGCTCGAGAGCAGATCATTGAGCGAATTGTTGATGTTGGCGTGCAGCCAGGTATGGCCATCAGCCGGGGCACGCGCCACTTCGCGCGCGCCGATCGCGCTGTTGGCGCCGGGCCGGTTGTCGATCACCACCGACTGTCCGAGCACCTCGGCCAGCTGCGGGGCGAGGCGGCGCGCGAACACGTCGACTGCGCTGCCCGGCCCCGCCGGCTCCACCAGGCGAACGGTCTTGGACGGCCAGGTTTGCGCTTGCGCGGTGGCCGTCGTGACCATGGCAGCGAGCACCAGGCCGCTGAAGAGGCTGGCTATGCGGGGTGCTGCGCAAGCAGCGGTGCGGTGGGTCATGCTGTCCTCCATGGCGTCCTCAGTGAAATCAAGCTGCTGCGCGCAGAGCGCCGGATTCAACCGCGCGCATGAACTCGACAAATTTTTTCGCCAGCGCCGGCTCATGTTCGGCCCAGGCTGAAAATGGCAGCACCGCTTCGTCCTGATCGGTGATCGGGAGTTCGAACATTTCACTGCCGGGGATCAACTTGTGCGCAGCATGGCCGTTGACCGAGGCGTGGGTCTTGTCGTTGCCGGGCACGATCAGCGTGGGCACCTTGATCGAGCCGAGCTGCGCATCGGTCAGGCCCATCACCGGCGCACGCGGGCCGGTGAGGAAGATGTCAAGCCAGTGCTGCATCACACGGATGTATTCTTTCGGATCAAGCTTCATCAGATAGCTACGATTGGCCGGATGGGCCGCGATCCGCTCCTGATACTGTTCGGTAGCGCACACAGCGGCCATCCCGCCTTCCTGCGCGGCCTTGATGAACTGGCCGTAATACATGTTGGGCAAGCGCCCTGCCGCAAATGCGCCGCCGGTGATGCGCGCCAGAATCAGGGCGCGCACCATCTGCGGATGGCGCAGGTACACAAGCATCGACATGCGCGCCCCTGACGAAGTCCCACCGACAAACGCCGGCGTGGCCTTGAGTTGCCCGAGTAACTCCACCAGATCGTCGGCCCAGATTTCTTCTTCGCCATCAGTGCCGGCAATCACCACTTGCGACGCACCGGTGTTGCGGCGGTCATGCAGCAGCACGCGGCAGCCTGAAGCGCTAAGTTTTTGCGCCAGCGGCACAAATTCAGCGTAGCCGCGCCGCCCGCCGGTGACGAAGGCGAACCACGGGCCGGCGTTGCCGAACATTTCGTAGTTGATGCTGACGCCACGGACGGTTGCGATGGGCATTGCGGTCTCCTGTTGGTTAACCGGCTTGGCGCACTCACGCCGCCAATATGTTGTGATGAATGAAAGGCACGCACAGTTGAAGCGGACGCACTGAGCGGCACTCCATGTGCGCACCCTGTCAATCAAGTTAAATCTAATTTATCACATGTTAAATTAGCTCTTGCCTGCGCCGCGTGCTGCAGCACATGCGGCACCGCACACCGCTGCCCTGACAGCGCCTGACTGCGTGACCGGATCAGGCAAAATGACCGGTGACTCTCCCGTTCCCGTGCCCTCTTCCAATTCACCAAAGCATGGCTGAACCAGACAACGAACGCGCCAACCGGCTCAAGACCGTTCCGGTCACGGTGCTGTTTGCCGACATCGTCGATTCGATCGACCTCTATGCGCGCCTGGGCAACGAAGCGGCCAAGCAATTGATCGACGGCTTGTTCAACGACCTGTCGCATCTGGTTGCCGACCATCGCGGCACCGTGGTCAAAAGCATTGGCGATGAGCTCATGTGCTCGTTTCACCTGCCGCTGTTCGCCATCAATGCAGCGCGCGACATGCAGCGCCTCACCGGAGTGCGCAATGGCACCCGCACCGAGCAGATCCAGCTGCGCATCGGCTTTCACGCCGGCAATGTGATCGCTGTGGCCAACGACTTCTTCGGCGACACCGTCAATATCGCTTCGCGGGTGGCCGCAGTGGCCAGCAGTGGCCGCATCCTCACCACCGGCCAAACGCTTGACCTGGTGTCGGCGCACGATGCCGGCCTGATGCGCCCGTGGCGGCGCGAGTTGCTCAAGGGCCTGACCGAACCGATCGAGCTCTATGAAGTGCTGTGGGCCGACGCTATCTCCGGCGGCGAAATGCGCAACACATCACTGGGCAGCTACCAGCCGCCGGTGTTTCATCAACTGGTGCTGCGCTTTCAGGACGCCACCTACAGCATCAACGCCCAACGGCCCCTGCTCAGCATCGGCCGCCATCCCGCCAGCAATGTAGTGGTGCAAGATGAATCCGCCTTCGTCTCCAGCCATCACGCCAAGATTGAATTTCGCGGCGGCGTGTTTGTGCTAACCGACACCAGCCTCAATGGCACCTACGTCGCGCTCGGTGGCAGCGATTACTTTCGCGTCAAGCTGCCGTTCACGCTGGAGTCAGCGGGGAAGATCATCTTCGGCTACCCGCCAGCGCATCCGCATCAGATTGCGGCGGCGTTTGAGGTGGTGTAGGGACACTCTGCCCGGCAAGCCGCGTGGCGGCAAGAGCTGCTCCCACCAAGCCGCTCCCATCAAGGATTTCGGGCCATTGATCCTGCCAGATCGGCTCCTGAAGCGGCTCTCAGCCCTGCCGCTGCAGGGGATCCTGCCGGTAGTAGGCCGCCAACTGCCGGTACATCTCGTCAAACGCCTCATGCACCCGCGCAGGCTGGGTGAAGAACGCCTCCGACAGCACGGCGAAGAATTCAGCCGGATGTTCCGCAGCGTAGGGGTCGATCAACGGCGCATCGTCTTCTGATTCACCGCGCGCCACCCAGGCGTCCACTTCCCGCGTGAATGCCTCGTAGCTCCTCATCAGCGCCGCTTCAAAAGCGCGGCCATCGAGGCCGCGATGAAACGCGCTGGAGAACGGCGGTACGCCGGTCGCATCGCCCTTGAGCATGTCGATCTTGTGGGCAAATTCGTGGATCACCACGTTGTAACCCGAGGAGGGCGCCTGGCCCGCGAGCGCTACGTCTTCCCACGACAGCACCACCGGCCCGCCGGGCATGGCCTCGCCGGAGATGATGTCGTCGTAAGTATGCACGACGCCGTCTTCGTCCATCTCCTCTCGATGCACGCGCATTTCACCGCGATAGACCACGATGCCGTGCCAGCCGCCGTAGAACGACAGATCCAGATTGAGGATCGGCAGGCAGGCCTGCGCGGCGATCTGCAATTGCGTGGTCAACGAGATCTCAAAATCACCACCCGCCGCGAATTCTTTCTCTGCGCAAAACAGCGATACCAGACGGCGCAGGCGCGCAGTGTCATCCACGCCAAGGCCATCGAAAAACGGATAGCGCGCGAGTGCGTCGCTCCATTCCGCGTCGGGAAAAGCGTATTTATCGACCAGGCGCTGCTCACGCCATTGCGCGAAACGGCGCAGCATCAGACACCCTTGCCGGATGCATCCGGCACTGTTGACGATACGGTCGAAGAAGGCATCACGCTGCCGATTATAGGCAGGCATAAAATGGCCTCATGTCTTCGAGCGCAAAAATCATTCCGCTACGCGCGGCGGCCACCGCAGAGCCAAGCGCAACCGGGTTGCTGGCGCTTGCCGAAGCCACTGCACGCACGCACTACGCCGCCCACGCGGTCGGCACCGGTGAAGCGGCCGTCGCCCACGCCGCTGCCGTTGCCGCGACACTCGCGACACTGCGACAGGACGAGAACGCGGTGGCCGCCGGCTGGCTGTTCGCCGTGCCGCACTTCATCAAGGACTGGCGCGCGCAACTGGAGCCGGCGTTCGGCCCCGAGGTAGCAGGCCTGCTGGACGGCCTCGCGCGCCTGCACAAGCTGCGCGACATCACGCGCTCAGTCTCGATCGACAGCGATGCCGCGCAAACCGAGACCCTGCGCAAGATGCTGCTGGCGATGGTGGCCGATGTACGCGTGGTGTTGATCCGCCTCGCCTCACGCCTGCAAACTTTGCGCTACCTCGTCAAGTCCGATGATGAGACCCAGCGTCGCGCCGTGGGCCGCGAGACCCTCGACTTCTACGCGCCCCTCGCCAACCGCCTCGGTGTATGGCAGTTGAAGTGGGAACTCGAAGACCTGTCGTTTCGGTTGATCGAACCCGCGCTCTACAAGCAGATTGCCGGCCAGCTCGATGCCAAGCGCGGCGAGCGGGAACGCTACATCGACGACACCATCGCCACCCTGCACCGCGAACTGACCGCCGCTGGCGTGACGGCCGACATCGCCGGGCGGCCCAAACACATCTACAGCATCTGGTCGAAGATGCGCAACAAGTCGCTCTCGTTTGATGACCTCTACGACGTGCGCGCCCTGCGCGTGATCGTGCCCGAGGTCAAGGACTGCTACACCGCGCTCGGCGTGATCCACAACCTGTGGCACCCGATTCCAAAAGAGTTTGACGACTACATTTCGCGCCCGAAGGGGAACAACTACCGCTCATTGCACACGGCAGTGACCGGCCCCGGTGATCTCGCGTTTGAAGTGCAGATCCGCACGCGCGAAATGCATCAACACGCCGAGCTGGGCGTAGCCGCGCACTGGCGCTACAAGGAGGCGGGCGTCAAGAGCACTTCGCAGTCAGTAAAAGCCACCACCACGCAACAGCGAGGCTTTGACGACAAAGTTGCACTGCTGCGCCAGTTGCTGGCGTGGCGCGATGAAGTGAGCAGCGACGCACGCGGCGCAGATGTGCAAGGTGCAGCGGCAGCGCACGGCAGCGAAAGCGACCGCGCCCCCGACTGGCAAAAAGCCACCGGTGCCGCGCACCTCGACGACGTCATTTACGTCCTCACTCCGCAAGGCCGCGTGGTCGATCTGCCACCGGGCGCCACCGCCATCGACATGGCCTACACCCTGCACACCGACCTCGGCCATCACTGCCGCGGCGCACGTGTCGACGGTGCCATGGTGCCTCTCGACACGCCCTTGCAGACCGGCCAGACCGTCGAGATCATCGCCGCCAAAACCGGTGGCCCGTCGCGCGACTGGCTCAACCCCAGCCTCCACTATCTCGCCACTCACCGCGCCCGCGCCAAGGTGCGCCAATGGTTCAACGCGCAAGAGCAGATGGATGCCATCATCAATGGCCGCGCCCTGGTCGAAAAGGAATTGCAGCGCACCGGACGCACCGCGACCAATCTCGAATGGCTGGCGCAAACACTCGGCTTCGACAAGCTCGACGAACTCTTCATCGCCGCCGCCCACGGCGACTGGAGCGTCAAGCAAATCGAAAAAGCCTTCGCCGCCCCGGAAGCGCCAGCCGAAGAAGACTTCACCATCACTGCGAAGAAATCAAAGAGCGAGGGCGCAAGCGGCAAGGGCATCCTCGTGGTCGGCGTGGATCGCCTGATGACGCAGTTAGCCAAGTGCTGCAAACCGGCACCGCCAGATGCCATTGCCGGCTTCGTCACCCGCGGTCGCGGCGTCTCGATTCACCGCGCCAGTTGCAAGGACTTCCTCAACATCAGCCAGCGCACACCCGAGCGCGTGATCGAAAGCCAGTGGGGCATGCAGGGTAGCCAAGTGTTCCCGGTCGACATCGAGATCGAAGCCCACGACCGGCCTGGTTTGCTGCGCGACATAGGCGAAATCCTCTCGCGCGAAAAAGTCAACGTCACGGCGACGCGCTCGCAGTCACGCCTGCAGGTGGCACGGATGGCGTTCACTGTGGAGGTGGGAAGTGTGGCTCTGTTGCAGAAGACATTGGCAGCGCTGCGCGAGGTAAGCGGGGTTGCGGTGGCGCGTAGGTCCTGAGAGGCTCTTGCACCAAAGGTTTCAGGACATCATGATTTTGACAATGGCTTGCACCAATTATTCCAGAGGCACGTCAATTGCGAAATTGAGACTGCCGAACACGCACAAGGCACTAGAATTCTGAGGTCAACTAAGTCGTTGGTCACACTCGTTTTCTGTCGTTCATTGTCGTCGAGCTTTGTGCGCGGGACTTCGCTCATTGAGCACGCCGGCTGAGGCAATCATTTAGGCGGCTGTCTCAATCCGCTCGTCAATCCTCGCGCAATTCCAGCTTGCCGCCCACGACACTGCCGCGATACTGCTTGTTGCCGGCGCTGAGCACAATCTGCTCGCCGTAGACGCGCCCGGTGAGGTTAAGCGTAATGATGCCTTGCCGCAGCGTGCCCGTGAGCATTTGAAACTCTTGCGCGAGCGTCACCTCACCCAGCGGCACCTTGTAGGAGCCTTCCACTTTTTGCGGCACGACCCAGTGCAGCGCACGGCAGAACGAGATGTCGCAGCCGCTCTGGCCGTGCAGGTCCGCCTCGGCATCCGGCTTCCACTCGCCCATCGTGAACGTGTTCGAGACGATGCGGGTGCCTGGCTTGAGATCGAGGATCTTCGGGCGCAGCTTGAGGTTGATGGCGGGCAGCAGAAACATGGTCAGTACTGTCGCCTCGTCGAAGCTGGTCTCGAACAGGTCTGCCTTGACGAAGCGCGCACGTTCGCTGACACCGGCCGCTACCGCCTGGCGTTTCGAGTACTCCACCATGTCGGGGTTGTATTCGATGCCAAGCGCACGCGCGCCCGCCTTGGCCGCCGTGATGACAGTGCGGCCATCGCCTGAGCCCAGATCGATGACGACATCTTGCGGCGTCACCTTCGCAAGCTCAAGCATTCTGTCCACCACCACCTGCGGAGTCGGCAGCCAGATGACGTCTTTGCCCTGCTGGCCTGATTGCGGCTCGTAGGGCTTGGTCTCGGTCGACGCTGCCGGCGCGGTCTGCGCGTTTGCGAGGCCGCAGAGCACAGCAAAGCTGACGGCAAAAAGGCTGAACGAAACGGGGCGGGACATCAGATGACTCCTTTGGAAGATGATCAACGATTATGCAGGAGATCGGCGGGCGCTTGCAACCATCAGCCGCAATGCGTTGGTGGGAGCGGCTCTCCACTCATTGCGCCGAGTCTGCCCGCGTGCCTGGCCTCGATGTGGAGCACGGTACGCATAGCGCCAGTCAGTGAACTGAATCCGCCAATGCAGCCGGGCGCTTATTGCTGTCGATTCGGCGGTATCCTTACTCTTCCAAATGGAGACTCCCCATCATGCTGCTGCGTTCCACCATCATTCCAAAGAGCACATTCGAAGCTGGCACCGGCTGGCAACTCAAACCCGAGGGCGCGTGCCAGGGTGACGTGTGCATCCCGCTGTCGCATCCGCCTGCCGCTGATGGCATGGTCGATGTCGAGCGCGTCGCCCGCGACATCGGCATGCCCCTGGCCGCCGCGCCTGCACACGGGCTGTGGGCGCTGGGTCCGGCGTCGATCAACTCACGCGCATTGACGAGTGCGCAAGCACCGGCGTTGCGCTTGCCTGATCTGGACGGCAAAGCGTTTCTGTTGTCGAGTCTGCGCGGGCGCAAGGTGTTGCTCTACGCTTGGGCACCGTACTGAGGATGCTCCCGCGACCTGCCCGTGTGGCAGGCATTGCGCAACGAGTTGCACCCGCAGGGCTTCGAGCTGGTCACGGTGGGCCTTGACTTGCAGGGCGACGCGGGTTGCCGCGCTTTCATCGAAGCGGCGAAGCCTGAGCATCCATCATTGATCGACCGCCATCATGTGCTCGCTGATTTATTTGGCGTGATCAACATTCCGAGCAGCGTGTGGATCGACGAACACGGCATGATCGTGCGCCCGGCAGAAGCCGCGCCCGCGCCACCGCAGCCCGATGGCAAGGCATCGCGCTTTGCACCGCCTCCGGACATGCCACAACGCTTTGTCGAGATCATGGGCGAAGCGGTGAAGATCAAGAAGGAGCCGGCGGCTTACCACGCTGCGTTGCGCGATTGGGTGCAGCATGGCGCGGCGAGCCGTTTTGCGCTCTCGCCCGCTGAGGTCGTCGAGCGCTCACGTCCGCGCGACCACGCCAAAGCGCTGGGCCATGCCCACTTCGCCCTCGCGACACAGCTGGAGATGGATGGCCATCACGCAGCGGCGATTACCCATTTTCGCGAGGCGCATCGGCTGGTGCCCGATAGCTGGACCTTTCGCCGTCAGGCCTGGTCATTGGAGAAGGTCGGCGATGGGCCGCTCGCGCGCTTTTGGCAGGGGCCAACGGCTGAGGCGCCCGAGGCGTGGCCCTATGCCGGCGACTGGCTCAGTGACATCCGCGCGAGCGGCGCGGAAAACTACAGCGAGCCGTGGCGGCCTTAAGTTGATGAGCGCTCAACGATGACTGCGCCGCATGCCGCGCATGCCAGCGACTCCGACAACCACAGCCACCCCAGCATCATCGGCTTGTATGCGGCCGCATTCCAATTGCTGCGCCACCCGCGCAGCGGGTGGGGCGCGATTGCTGCACGGCCACACTCGGCAAGCGCGCTCATCATGCGCCTGATTTTTCCCGGCTCGCTCGTCTCTGCGCTTGCGGTGACGGCCGGCATCACCTGGTTCAACCGCGAATGGCATGACGACTTCGGCTACAGCGCGCCGGCCGGGCAAGCCTTGTTCATCGGCTGTGCCACGCTGACGCTGTCGGTGATCTATGCCTTGGTGTTGGCAGGGGTCTTCACGCTCATCGGCAAGATGTACCGCTCACGCGGCAGCTACGCGCAGGCACTGCTACTGGTCGCGTATGGCACGCTGCCCGTATGGATCGCAGGGGCTTTCATGTTCCTGATGCCCGCCGCCCTGCTCGGGATGCTGGCGTTCGTCTACGCGTGCCTGCTCTATAGCCACGGCGCTCACGTGCTGCTTGGTATTGCCGATAGTGAGACCACCGAGTTCGTAGCCATCTCGCTGCTCCTGGCGGCCATCGTCATGACCGTGCTGAGCATGATGGCGTCTGCGCTGCACATCGTCTGAGACCTCGAATCAATCAATCCGCCTTGAGCCCGGCGCGCTTGATGATCGCCGCCCACTTGGTGAGTTCACTGCGGCGAAAGCTGTCGAGCTCCGCTGCGGTGCTACCCACGATCTCGGCCCCCAAGCCAGCGAGACGCTCGCGCACATCAGGCAGGGCCAGTGCCTTGACCACTTCACGCTGCATGCGCTCAATGATCTCGGGCGCGGTGCCAGCTGGCGCAAACAACGCGTTCCACTCATACACCTCGTAGCCCGGCAAGCCAGCTTCGGCAATCGTCGGCAACTGCGGCATCGACGCGGAGCGCTTGCCCCCGGTCACCGCGAGCGCCTTCACCTTGCCTGACTTGATGTGCGACGAAGCCGAGGCGAGATTGCCAAAGAACATCGGCACCTGCCCGCTCATCACGTCAATGATGGCCGGTGCGCCACCGCGATACGGAATGTGCACCATGAACAACCCCGCCTGCGCCTTGAACAACTCTGCCGCGAGATGCTGCGCCGAGCCATTGCCGCTCGATGCGTAGCTGTATTGGCCCGGCTTGGATTTGATGTCGGCAATCAGCGCCTTGACGGTATCGAACTTCACCGCCGGATTCACCACCAGCACATTGGGCACGCGCAGCAACAGGGACACCGGCGCGAGGTCCTTGAGAGTGTCGAATGGCATCTTCGCCTGCAGCGACGGGTTGACGCTGTGCGACGACGCATCAAACAAAAACGTATAGCCATCGGGCGCCGCCTTGGCCGCCGCCTCACCGCCAATCACGCCGCCACTGCCGGCGCGATTTTCAATCAACATCGGCTGGCCCAGCGCTTCGCTCAACTTCGGGCCGAGCAGACGTGCGGTGATATCCACACCGCCGCCTGCGGGGTAAGAGACGATGAAGCGCACCGGTTTGGCGGGCCAAGTTTGTGCATGCACAAGCGGCGGGAAGCCTGCCGCCGCAATCATCCACCCCATCCACACGCTTTTGAAAACCTTTTTGAAACGCCTCATGACATCCTCCGGAAAGCCTTGTGTACCAACGGTTTCCGCCTATTATGCCAGCAGAGGCAGGGCCAACAAGCGTCAACCACCCGCGTTGACCATCACCGTGGGCCACCATGGCAGATTGCTGGAATACATCTTGCTGAATCCTCGGTGTTGCTCCACCAACCGAGGCACACCATGTTCCGTCATCCGCGTTTTATCAGTAGCACCGCGCTCGCACGCTCTGTGGTTGCAGCGGCCTTGATCGGCACTGCCACGCTGGCACAAGCGGCGTGGCCCGAGAAGCCGATCCGCATCATCGTGCCCTTCCCGCCTGGCAGTGCGTCTGATCTGGTCGCGCGCGCGCTCGCAGACAAACTCGGCGCGAAGTTCAGCGCCGGCGTGCTGGTCGAGAACCGGCCCGGCGCAGGCGGCACCATCGCCACCGCCGAGTTGCTCAAGAGCGCAAAAGACGGATACACCATCATGACCGGCACCATGGGCACACATGCCATCGCGCCGTCACTCTACAAAAACTTGAGCATCGACTATCTGCGCGACCTCACGCCCGTATCGATCGCTGCCGACCTGCCGCTGATGGTGGTCGCCACCAACGAGTTGCCCGGCAACACGATGAAAGACCTCGCGCGCCTCGCCAAGGAAAAGCCCGGCCATTACAGCTACGCCTCGCCCGGCAACGGCACGCTCAATCACTTGATGGGCGAGCTGTTCAAACAGACTGCCCAGGTCGACATGCCGCACATTCCCTACAAAGGCGGTGCGCTGGCCTACCCCGACATGATTGCCGGGCGCGTGACGATCATGTTCGACCCCATGATCGCCGGCATTGCGCAAGTCAAGGCGGGCAAACTGAAGGCGCTGGCGGTGGCCGCGCCACAGCGCTCCGCTGCCGCGCCCGACGTGCCCACCATGGCCGAGGCCGGCTACCCCGGCATCGACTCGTCGCTGTGGATTGGCGTGTTCGCCGCCACCGGCACACCGGCCGAGGTGCTCGCCACACTCAACGCCGAGATCAATCGGGCGGTCCAGGCAGCCGATGTAAAAGAGCGCTTCGCCACGCTCGGCGCAGCAACGGTGGGCACCACCATGGAAGCGGCAGCGGCGCGCTTTCGCGCCAACACGGCGAAGTGGAAACCGGTGATCGTCCAGGCGGGTGTGAAACTTGACTAAGCAATGGCCTGAGAGCCGCTCGCACCAAGGGTTTCCGATTGGCGCGCTGCAACCCGCTACCACCAATGCCTTTCAGCGTTTTCCCCTCTAGCGTACAAAGCCTTTTTCAGCCAGCCACTTCTGGATCACCCCAGCGACTTGATCGCTGTTGCGATCCATCATCATCATGTGCGAGTTGCCGCTGATGCCGATCTTCGGCAAATCGATCACGTCGTATTTACCGCCGGCCTTGCCGACTTCACCGAGAAAGCGCAGCACATTGCCCTTGATGGTGGGCCAGCGCGAATCCTGTTCGATGTAATCGCCGAACACGGTGAGGATCGGCGTGTTCTTGAGCACGCCGGCACTGGCCATGTCGCCGAAGCCCGCCGGTTCGACCAGGGCGAGCGCTTTGACCTTGTCGGGCCGTGCCTGCGCCACCTTGAAGGCGAACGGCCCGCCCTGCGAGTGCGCGAGCACAATGCACGGACACACCTTATCGACCAGTGCGGTGTAGGCGGCGATGATGGCGTTGTCAGTGGTGGTCCAGCGCGGCACGCCCTGCTTGGTGAAGTTGTCGTAGCCTTCGGGCGGGAACTGGCTGCCCGGGATCATTTTCATTTTCGCCGGGTCCTTGTTATAGGAGCCGGCGCCCGCGCCGATGCGAAAACGCTCGAACGGGTTTTCCTTGGTGAGGAACACCGGGTCGCCCTTGAACACTTCGGGCGTCATGGCCCAGCCCGACCGCCCGCGCTCGACCGCGTCGGAGTTGTAGACGGTCCAGCCCTGGCCGATGAAATACTGCAGCCAGCCGGGGCGGCCATCGGGCGTGGTCTCGTAGGTGACGCCGGTAAGGCCGCCGCCGTGCCACATCAAGAGCGGCAGCGTACCGCGCCCGTTGGCGGGCACGAAGTACTGCACGTACATCTGCTCAACCTGGTAGACGCCGTTCGGGTCGAGCCTGGCGGGCGCCCCGCCCACGGTGAATGTCACGGTCTTGACGGGCTGGCCGCTGACCGTATGCTCGCGCCCGCCGACGTGGAACGAGCCCATTTCCTTGATGTTGAGCCCGCCTTGCGCGGCGCAACCGCCGAGCAAGATGGCCGCGAGAAAGATGAAACGTTTCATGTCTGCTCTCCTTTAAATGGGGTCGGACCTGGTTTTTTCTCAGTCTGCACCGAGTCTGAGTTTGGTGGGCTGGCGTTTCTCGATCGCCCATTTGAGCAACGCAACGCAGCGATACACGCCGTGCGCGAACTTGCCGTAGGGCATGGTGAGAAACAGCGCCATCACCACGCCTAAATGGACCGCGAGCAGGCTGGTCATGGCGGTGGTGTCGCGCCAGATCAGCAAGGCAAGACCCGTGAGGCTGGTAAAAAACAGCAGCCAGATCAAGCCATGGTCCATGGCTTTTTGCGTGCGGTCGCCGTGGTCGGGGTGGCGCCGGATGTTGAGCACGAACAGGCCCAGCGGCCCGACCAGGAGCCCGATGCCGCCAGCGACGCCGAGCAACACGATCAGGCTGTCGGTGGCATACGGGGCCTTCAGGCCGAGTGCGTAGTGATACACCGTCGCGAGGCTGGTCGAGGCGAAACACAGCATGAAGCCGTAAAACGTCAGGTGGTGAAAGCGGCGCCGCAACTGCGTGAAGCGGTCATCGGCTTCATTGCAGCCTTCGCCATGGCCGCCGTCCAGGTACTTCAGGGTCAAGGCGTTCTGCACCGCTTCGACGGTGGCAGCGGATGATCCCGGACCCGGTGACCCCTCTTTCCAGAATTTGACGGCACCGAATCCCAGGGCCAGCACCACCCAGGCCGATACCGCACCGAACATCGACACCAGCAGGTTGTGCGGAAACACCGCGTAAAAATTGCCCCCGTTGGCGGGCCGCACCAGACCGCCCGACTGCGCCAGCGCCAGCAGCAGGAACAGCGCGAGACCGCCAGCCAGCGACAGTGCTACGTAGGCGCCGGCGCGCCGGTACAAACCGCCGAACGCAGCGGGCCAGGCAAATTCGCTGTACGTATGCATGCGCACTTCGGCCAAGGCACGCGGAAGATTGACGGCAAACTCGTGCGGCGGCGCGTACTGGCAGGCGTGCAGGCAGGCGCCGCAGTTGTGGCACAGGTTGGCGAGGTAATGCACATCGACGCGGCCAAAGTCGAGGCGCCGCGTCATCGCCGGAAACACCGCGCAAAATCCTTCGCAATAGCGGCAGGCATTGCAGATCGAAAACTCGCGCGCGGCTTCGGCCTCAGCCGCCTGGATCAACTGGGTCAGAGCGATGGTGCTCATGCGGCCACCTTTGCTTGACTCGCAACCGCCGGCGCTGCGTCGGCGCCAAGCGCTGCCTGTGCGGCATGCACGCCGGCAATCCGCCCGCTCGAGGTGCCGATGGTCATGCCGATACCAGCAAGGTAACCCTTGCCCAGAATGTTGCCGGCCATCAGCTCGCCCGCGGCAAACAGGTTGGGGCTGGACTGTCCCTGGTATTGAATGCGCATCTGCGTATCGATCTTGACGCCGAGGTAAGTGAAGGTGATGCCGGGCCGCAAGGCGTAGCCATAGTAGGGCGGCGTGTCGAGCGGCAAGGCCCAGTGTGTTTTGGGCGGTGTCAGGCCCTTGGTGTGGCAATCATCGAGTACCGCATGGTCGAAGGTGCCGACGCGGCACGCGGCGTTGTACTCGCGCACGGTGGCTTCGAAGGTTGCCGGGTCGAGGCCGAGTTTGCCGGCAAGCTCGGCCAGCGTGTCGGCCTTGTCGCCGGGGAATACCGGCGGCATGAAGCGCCCCACCGCCTTGGCGTCGATCACCGAGTAGGCAATCTGCCCGGGTTGCAAGGCGGTGAGTCGCCCCCAGATCGCATAGCGCTTGGGCCAGAAGTCCTCACCCTCGTCGTAAAAGCGTTTCGCGTGCTTGTTGAACACCAAGCCGAGCGAAACGCAATCGAGGCGCGTGACAATGCCGCCGTCGTACTTGGGCGCGCGCGCGTCGATCGCCACGCAGTGGCATTGGGTCGCATCGCCGATCTCATCGGCGCCGCCATCGAGCAGCGAGCGCAGCACCACGCCCTGGTTGAACCGCGTGCCGCGAATCAGGAAATTATCGGCCGGCCATTCACCGTCGGCGTTCTGCCCCCAGGCTTCGCGCAGCCAAGCAAGGTTCGATTCGAAGCCGCCGGCCGCCGCCACGCAAGCGCGCGCCGCGATGCGTTCGCCATTGACCACCACCGCCTGGAACACGCCGTCCTTGACTTCTACCGCCGTCACCGCAGCGTTGTAGCGAATCTCGATGCCGAGATTCTCGGCGCTGCGGTAGTAGGCGTTGACCAGCGCCTTGCCGCCGCCCATGAAAAAGGCGTTGGTACGCGACAGGTGCAAGGTGCCGGTCAACGATGCCTGAAAGCGCACGCCGTGCAGGCGCATCCAGTCTCGGCAAATAGATGACTCGCGCAACGCCAGGCGTGCCAGGGTTTCGTTGGTCAAGCCACCGGTGACCTTGAGCAGGTCCTGCCAGTACTCTTCTTCAGGGTAGGCTTCGGTGAGCACATCCTGCGGCGCGTCGTGCATGCAGCGCAGGTTGCGCGTGTGCATGGTGTTGCCGCCGCGCCATTCCCTGGGCGCCGCTTCGAGCACGAGCACGCTGGCGCCCGCTTCGCGCGCCATCAAGGCCGCGCACAGCGCGGCGTTGCCGCCGCCAACCACAATCACGTCATGCATGGGGTGCGCTCAGTCTGCCTTGATCTGCGCCGTCTTGACCACCTGACTCCAGCGGGCCTGCTCTTTCTTGATGAAGTCAACGAATTCCTGCGGAGTCGAGCCGACTGCTTCGGTGCTGTCCGCGGCAAAAGCGGCTTGCGTTTCCTTCGACTTGGCAGCCTTGCCCGCTTCGTCGGCAAGGCGCTTGACAATGGCGGGCGGAGTCTTGCCCGGTGCCACCAGGCCATACCACTGCACGGTCTCGAACCCCGGAAAACCCTGCTCAGCCACTGTGCCGACGTCGGGTAACTCGGGCAGTCGCTTGGTGGTGCCCACAGCGAAGGCGCGCAGCTTGCCGGCCTTGATGTGGGGCATCAGCGGTGGCGTACCTGCCGAGCTGGCTTGGGTCTGGCCACCAATCAAATCCGTCAACTGCGGGCCGGTCCCTTTGTAGGGCACATGCTGGGCGTCCATCTTCGTGACGAGCTTGAGGTACTCAAACGCCAGATGCCCGGCACTGCCGTTGCCCGCCGAGCCGTAGTACACCTTGCCCGGATTGGCCTTGCAGTAGACGATCATGTCTTTGAGGGTCTTGACCGGTACGTTGTTGTTGACCACGAAAATGCTTGGCACCTTGGCAAACAGCGACACCGGCGCAAAATCGCGATCGGTGTCAAACGGCAGCTTGGCGAACATGTACGGGTTGACCGCAAAGGTGCCGATGTGGCCCATGATCAGCGTGTAGCCATCCGGTTCGGCCTTGGCAGCTGCCTCCATGGCGATGTTGCCGGCGCCACCGGGACGGTTGTCAATGATGATTTCCTGCCCCAGCGCCTTCGACATGTAGCCGGTGAACGCACGCGCGACGATGGTCGAGCTGCCGCCCGGCGCAAACGGCACGATCAGGCGGATTGGCTTGCTTGGGTATTTATCCTGCGCGCCCACCTTCGCGGCAAGCGGCATCAGGGCGGCACTGGCAACAAAATCACGACGTTTCATGGGGCGATCTCCAAAGGAATGTGCAATGCGCGTTAATGTAACCGCTGGTCAGTGCTTGAGCGAGCCGAGCACTCGATCCACCATGTGCCCGGCCTGGCCGAGGTTGTTGGCCGGATCGCAGAACGATTCGAGCTGCGCGCGGGTGACGTGCTTGCTGATTTCGGGGTGAGCCGAAAGTATCTCGATGAGCGGCTGGCTTTTGGCCAAAGATTCCCGGCACAAGTCATAAACCAGGTCGTGCGCGTATTCCCTCCCGATGTATGGCCCCAGGCCCATCATCACCGCTTCGGACATGACCAGGCCGTTGGTGAGGTCGATGTTGGCGCGCATCCGTTTGGCATCGACTTCCAGGCCGGCGAGGATGAACTTGGCTTGCTTCAACGCGCCGGCCATCAGGCAGAAAATCTCCGGCATCGACACCCATTCGATCTCCCACGGGCCGGTGGAGCGCTCGTGATCGGCGACCATTGCGTCCATCAACGCCGCCGCATGCTGGCGCACCACGGAAATATTGGCGTGGATGTACAGGCAGGAAATCGGATTGCGCTTTTGCGGCATGGTTGATGACGAACCGCGCCCCGGCGCGAAGGGCTCGTACACTTCCGCCACTTCAGTTTGCATCATCAGCTTGACGTCCATCGCGATCTTGCCGAGCGAGCCGCCAACCAGCCCCAGAAAGGCGCCGACCTCGGCAAAGTTGTCGCGCACCGTATGCCACGAAATCAGCGGCTGGCCGAGGCCAAGTTCCTTCATCAGGCCGGCCTGGGTTTCCATGGCCCCCGTCTCCAGCGAAGACAAGGTGCCCGATGCGCCGCCAAATTCACCGACCAGCACGCGCGGCTTCAATTGCTGCAGGCGTTCGCGATGGCGCTCGATGCCCGCCAGGATGCTCGCCATCTTGTAGCCGAAGGTGATCGGCGTGGCCTGCTGCAGGTTGGAGCGGCCGATGATCGGTGTATCACGATGCTTCTTCGCCAAGGCCGCAAGCGAAGCGGAAATATCGGCCAGATCCTGCTCGACCAATGCCAGACCTTCGCGAATCTGCAGCACCGTGGCGGTGTCGGTGATGTCCTGCGTGGTCGCGCCCCAGTGGCAATACTCGCCGAGCTTGTCGCGGCAATTGGCATTGATCTGGTTGACCACCGCGATGATCGGGTAGCCGATCTGCTCGGTCTTGGCCTTGAGTTTGACCCAGTCAATTTGCGACAACTCGCAGTTTTTGACGATTTCGTCTGCCGCTTCCTTGGGGATGATGCCGAGTTCGCCCTGCACCTTGGCCAGTGCACGCTCGATGTCAAGATACTTGGCGGTGCGGTTTTCGTCCGACCAGACCTGGCGCATCTTCGCTTCGCTGAAGATGTCGCCGAAAATTTTTGAGTCGATGATGGAGGCGGGCATGGTGGTGTCGTCAGAAGGAAAGTGATTCGAAACAGGTGTGCCGCAAACTGAGCAGGCGGCAGGCCGGAAACCCTTGGTGCAAGCCGCTGCTGGCGAACTATGCCGGAGAACCCTTGGTACAGGCGGCTGTCAGGCCAGTGTGGCGGTTGCATCCATGGTAAGCCAGCCTTCGTGGTCGCGGCTCCACAGCCGCACGGCCTTGCCGTCGCCGGCGGCTCCTGCGGACGGCTGGCCATGCACGGAGAACGGGTTGATGTCGAAGGTAGGCCGCACCGCCTTGAATTCAAACTTCGCCACCCGCGCATCCGGCTGTTCGCGGCGCAGCAGGTCCATCAGCAGCGTGGCGATCAGCGGGCCATGCACGATCAAACCGGGGTAGCCCTCGACTTCGGTGACGTACTTGCGGTCGTAGTGAATGCGGTGGCCGTTGAAAGTGAGCGAGGAATAGCGGAACAGCAGTACATCATCGGCCTGGATATTGCGTGACCAGGCTGCTTGCGCGGGGGCTGCGACCGGCGGCGGCGCCACATCGCCTGGCTTGGGCGCATCGCGGTACACGATGTTGTGATGCTCGGTGAGCGCCACGTTGGCAGAGCCATTGCGGCGAATTTCGTGGCGTACCTTGACGAAGATGAGCGTGCCGGTGCGGCCCGCTTTTTCACTCACGTCAACGATGGTGGAGGTGCGTGACAGCGCGTCGCCCACGAGCAGCGGCTCGTGAAACGCAAAGTCGCTCCCGGCCCACATGCGCCGTGGCAGCGGCACCGGCGGCAAAAAACCGCCACGCTTGGCGTGGCCATCGGCACCGATGTCGGACTGCTGCGCGAGAGGCAAAAAGTACAACCAGTGCCACAGGTACGGTAGTGGCGTGCCGGGTGCCGGACGCGCATTGGGGGCGGCGGGTGGCCAGTCGAGCGTGGCCGAGAGGGCTGCCACCGGCGTCGGCGTGGCGGTGTCTTCGATGGTTTCGGTGCGCCCGATCCAGTCTTTGAGAGAGGCAGTGCTCATGGTTTGCCAGAGGACTATTGCTGAAAATGAGCATGATGCCCGCATGCAGCACTATTGTGAAGTGCAATTTTTGGTAGCATTGATGCATGCTTCGCATCAATTTTGACTTGCAGCAATTACACGCTTTTGTCGCCGCTGCCGAGCGCGGCAGCTTTCGCGCGGCGGCGGAACAAATCCATCTCTCGCCGCCTGCCCTGTCACGGCGCATCGAGAGCCTGGAAACGGCCCTGGGTGCGCGCCTGTTTCACCGCACCACGCGCGAAATCCGCTTGACCAGTGTCGGCCGCGCCTTTCTCGAACGCGCGCGCGCCGCACTCGACGACCTTGAGAGCGCGATGCTCAGCGTGTCAGACATTGCCGCCACCCGGTCGGGCCTGGTGACGATTGGCTGCGTGTCCTCCGCTGCTGCCTACTTTTTGCCGGCGGTGGTGCGCTCGTTTCGCGAGGAATATCCCGCCGTGCGCCTGCGCGTGATGGACGAGCCGGCCAACCAGGTGCTCGCCAGTGTGATCGCGGGCGAAGCGGACTTCGGCATCAGCTTCATGCGCACGCGCGTACCGGAGATTGATTTCGACCAGATCCACGTTGATCCGTTCGTGCTCGCCGTGCCACGGGCGCATGCGTTGGCGAAGCGCAAGTCGGTGGCGTGGGCGGATCTCTCGGGCGAACGAATGATCGCGGTGGCACGCAGCAGCGGTAACCGCCAGTTGCTCGACGACGCGCTGGCCAAGGCGGGCCTGAACCCCACCATCGCGGTGGAGGTGGGCCACATCTCGACCCTGCTCGGCATGGTGGAAGCGGGCCTCGGGGTGGCCGTGGTGCCGCGCATGGCCCTGCCGCCCGGCCACGCCTCTCTCACGGCGCTCACGTTGCGTGCGCCCGCCACGCATCGCACCCTTGGCCTCATCACGCGGCATGGCTCCACGCTGCGGCCCGCTGCCAAAATTTTTCACGATCATCTGCGCCGCGCGCTGCGCGCGCGCAAGCGCGCCTGAGACGAGCCATGCCGCCGCACCGGCCGGCGTCGCGAAGGCACCCCGCAAGCGTACTGCAGCCGCGCTTACTTCGCTTCACCCCACAATTGCTTCAAGCGATTGTCACGCCCGCAGCCATTGCGGTAGTAGGCGTAGCGGATCGGATTCTTGGTGTAGTAGTCCTGATGGTATTGCTCGGCTGGCCAAAACTCGGCCGCCTTGGTGACCTCGGTCACTACGCCGCCCTTGAAGCCAACCGGCTTGGCGCTGCCGAACGCCTGCCCCTTATCGAGCAGCGCGCGCGATTCGTCCGCCAATTTTTTCTGCTCGTCGTCGTGCCAGAACACACCGCTGCGGTATTGCGAGCCGCCGTCGCAAAACTGGCGGTCTTTGGCAACCGGGTCGATGTTTTTCCAAAAAACTTCAAGCAATTGGCGGTAAGTGACTTTCTTCGGGTCGTACACCACCTGCACCGCTTCAGTATGGCCGGTGATGCCGGCCGACACCTGCTCATAGGTCGGTGATTTTTGCTTGCCGCCGATATAGCCCGAGGTGGTGGAGAAGACACCGTCAATCTTGTCAAACGGCGGCTCCATGCACCAGAAGCAGCCGCCGGCGAAGGTGGCTTTGGCGGTGGCGGCTTCGATCGGTGCAGCCGCCGGGGGTTTGGCGGTCTGCGCAAACACACTGGATGCGGCGAGCAGGAGAAATAATGGTGCAAGTTTTTTCATGGCAGAGGTCTCGTTGAAGGGAACACTGCCATCTACGTTAATGCATCACACGCGGATGCGTCATTGCGGGGACGGCGTATGCAGCGTGCGCGCAGCCCGTGTCCGGCCACCCGCCACTACACCGGCATGTTCATGATGTCGTGATAGGCGCTCACCACGCGGTTGCGCACCTGCACCAGGGCCTGGAACGAGATATTGGCTTTCTGCATCGAGATCATGGTCTCTTCGAGCGAAGCTGCCGGATCACCGAGTTGAAAGCGGCGCGCATGCGTACTCGCTTCTTGCTGCGCGCCATCGACTTGCTCAATCGCGCGTGCCAGCGCGGCGCCGAAACCGCCGCTTTGCCCGGCTGCTTCACCTGCGCCCAAAGTACGCAGCGCGGATGCCGCAGCGCTTGCACCCGCACCAGTGCTGCGCAGCGGCGTCATCAGGCTTGATCCAACAGGATTGATCGGGTCCATCGTGCGTTCTCCCGTGATGCGCGGCGACCGCAGGTTACTCAGGTTTGGCCGGCGTTTGCCGTAATAGGGTCATCACGGCGCAGCCAGTCTAGCGGCCCGCGTGCGCCTGCACACGCTGAATTGCTGCGTCAATGCCGCGCTATTCGTGGTTTTGCGCGCGCCGGTGCTTCGCATAATGGGGGCACACCCTCTCTTGCACGCTTTGGCTCGCAGCCAAGGCCCGCGCACTCATGGCCGCCTCCGTGGTTTCCAATAACGCCGCCGCCCTGCCCGCATTGAATCCGGGGGGAAATCCGGGCATGGGTAACGCGCGTCTCGCCGCACTCCCCCTGTTTTTCAAGCTGCCGCTGAAAAATCGCATTGGCCTGATGCTGGCCGGCGCGCTCTCCATCGCCGTGCTGGTTGCCGGCTGGTTGTGGAGCCAGACGCCCGACTACAAGGTGCTGTTCACCGGCATCGCCGACAAGGATGGTGGCGCGGTGGTGACGGCGTTGGCGCAGATGAATGTGCCTTACAAAATGTCGGAAAACGGCAGTTCGATTCTCGTGCCTGCGCCATTGGTGCATGAGATGCGCCTCAAGCTTGCGTCGCAAGGCTTGCCCAAGGGCGGCACGCCGGGCTTTGAAATGATGGAAGCGCCGAAGTTTGGCATTACGCAGTTTCAGGAGCAGGTGCATTACCAGCGGGCAATTGAAGGCGAGCTGGCGCGCTCGATCCAGTCGCTGTCGGTGGTACGCGGTGCGCGCGTGCACATCGCATTGCCGAAGCAATCAGTCTTTTTGAAAGATGGCCAAAAGCCGACGGCCTCGGTGCTGGTGGCGCTCTACCCCGGCAAGACGCTGGAGCGTGCGCAGATCAACGGCATCATGCATCTGGTGTCGAGCAGCCTGCCCGAACTGAGCCCAAAAAATGTGAGTGTGGTGGACGACCAAGGCAATCTGCTCTCTCCTTCCGGTGATGCTGCAAAGGGTCAGCTTGATGCCAACCAGCTCGCCTACGCCCAGCGCATTGAAGACAGCTACAACAAGCGCATCACCGACATCCTCGCGCCGCTCTTTGGTGAAGGCAATGTGCGCGCGCAGGTAAAGGCCGAGATCGATTTTTCGGAAAACGAATCGACCACCGAAGCCTTCAAACCCAACAGCAACGCCGCCGAAGCCACTGTGCGCAGCATGCAGGTGAGCGAAGCGCCGGGGTCCGGCGCGGGCGGCGCAAGTGGCGTGCCGGGCGCGCTCTCCAATCAACCGCCAGGCGCCGCCACCGCGCCGCTCCAGGGAGGCGCGGCGACCAACCCCAGCGGCGGCGCAGCCGGTGCGGCAGGCCCAGGCAACAATGCAGCCGGCGGCACCAAGCGCGACGCCATCACCAACTACGAAGTCGACAAGACCGTGCGTCACGTGCGCTCCTCTGCCGGCACCGTGCGCCGCATCTCGGCTGCAGTGGTGGTCAATCACCGCAAGACAGTCTCGGGCGGCAAGACACAATCGAATCCGCTCTCTGCCGATGAAGTCACCCAGATCAATGCGCTGGTCAAGGAGGCTATCGGCTTTCAGAAAGACCGCGGCGACTCCATCAACGTGGTCAATGCCGCGTTCTCGCCGCCGCCTCCGGAAGTCGTGCCCGAGATTCCCCTTTGGAAGCAGCCGGAGGTAATGGCCACCGCGAAGGAGTGGGGAAAATATGCGCTTGCGGGCGCACTCGGCCTCTATCTTGTGCTCGGTGTCATCCGTCCGGCCGTGCGCAATCTGGCGGCGGTGCCGGTACCTGCCGAGGACGAAGCCGGCGCCAACGGTGAAGGTGCGGGGAACGGGCCGGCCGGACTCGATACCTACGGCAATCCCCTGGCGCTCGCCAGCCCGCTCGACAACGCGCGCCAGCTCGCCAAACAAGACCCGCACGTCGTCGCCAGCGTGGTCAAGAACTGGGCCGCAGGGGGCGCGTCATGAGCGATGCCGGTATCGACGACGGCGCCATTTTGCTGCTCAGCCTGGGCGAGGAAGAAGCTGCCGAAGTGTTCAAACATCTGCCGCCCAAGGAAGCGCAAAAGATCGGCCAGGCAATGGCCAAGCTGAAAAATATTTCGCAGGAAAAAATCGACGGCGTACTCGGCAAGTTCACCGAAGACGCAGCCAAACAGACCTCGCTCGGCCTCAACTCCGACGCGTACATCCGCAGCATGCTGACCAAGGCCTTGGGCGAAGAGAAATCCAAATTCTTGCTCGACCGCATCCTGCAAGGCAACGACGCCAGCGGCATCGAAGGCTTGAAATGGATGGACGCCAACACCGTTGCGGAGCTGATACAGAACGAACACCCGCAGATTCTCGCGTCAATCATGGTGCATCTGGAACGCGACCACGCGGCGTCAATACTCAACAAGCTGCCCGAGCGTGTGCGCGGTGATGTGGTGATGCGCATCGCCACCCTAGACGGCATTCATCCATCTGCCCTGCGCGAACTCAATGACGTGCTGGTGCAGGTGCTGTCGGGATCGGAGCAAATCAAGAAATCAGCCATGGGCGGCGTGCGCACGGCAGCCGAGATTCTCAACTTTGTCGGCGGCGCCTCCGAGTCCGTCATCATGGATTCAGTGCGCGCGATTGACGACAGCCTCGCGCAGGGGATCATGGATGAGATGTTTGTGTTCGACAATCTGATGGACGTCGACGACCGCGGCATCCAGTCGCTGCTCAAAGAAGTGCAGTCCGAAGCGCTGATCGTCGCGCTCAAGGGCGCGGCACCCGAGTTGCGCGAAAAGATCTTCAAAAACATGTCGAGCCGTGCCGCCGAAATGCTCCGCGAAGACCTCGAATCCAAAGGTCCGGTGCGGCTCTCCGAGGTCGAGGAGCAGCAAAAGGAAATTCTCAAAATTGTGCGCCGTCTTTCGGACGAAGGCACCATCGTGCTCGGAGGTCAGGGTGACGACAGCTTCGTTTAATTCGCTGGGGGCGCGCGGCACCGGTGCAGGCTCCGGTGGGGGCAGCAGCGCTGGTGCGCGCCTCGCAAAGGCCTTTGAGTTGTGGAAGTTTGATTCACTCTCGGATCCAGGCGCCGCGCGCGATGCGCGTCAATCTGCCGCGCCGCCACCTGACCCCGCGGTGATGCTCAATCAGACACGCGAAATCGCCAAGGCAGAGGGCTATCAGGCTGGTCTGATCGCCGGGCGCACCGAAGGGCGGCGCCTTGCCGCCGAAGAAGGCACGCGCCTGCGTGCCGTGCTAGACGGCGTTGACGGCGCGGTCACCAGCCTGCAAGATGAGGTTGGCGTTGCGGTGTTGGCGCTGGCATTCGATGTCGCGCGCCAGGTGTTGCGCACTGAGCTTTCCACCCAACCTGAGTCGCTGCTGCCGGCCATTCGCGAAGCGCTCGATCTTGCCGGCGGCAGCGGCCAGCCCGCTGCGCAGGCGCAGCTCATGCTGTGTCCTGCCGACGCCGCGCTGGTGCGCGAGCACCTGCATGATCTCCTTCAAGCCGGGCAATGGCGCATCGTCGAAGACAACACCATCGCCGCTGGCGGCTGCCGGATCGTGACCGGCAGCGGTGCGATTGACGCCACGGTGGCCACGCGCTGGCAGCGCGTGAGCCAGGCACTGGGGCGCGATGATGCCTGGTAACACCGCACTCACCGCACACCCACGCACGCCCACTGCACATACGGCGAACGACGCGGGCACACTCGCCGCATCGCCCGCCGGTGAAATGAGCATTGCGCCCGTCGCTGCCGCGAACTCCGAACCAGCGCCAGCGCCGGCCACCGCGCCCACCAATGCGCCCACCAACGTGCTCTCGGGCCGCTGGAACCAATACCTTCACGATTGCCGCGCCCATGCAGCCGGTGTACGTCCGCTCGCGCCGCAAGGAAAATTGACGCGCGTCGCCGGATTGGTGATGGAAGCAGTTGGCCTGCGTTTGCCAGTGGGAAGTAGTTGCCTGGTGCAGCAAGAAGGGATGAATCCGGTCGAGGCCGAAGTGGTGGGTTTTGGCGGCGAACACCTGTATTTGATGCCCTCAGGCGATGTCTACGGCCTCACGCCGGGCGCGGCCGTGGTACCGCAGGAAGCGCACATCGCGCCGCCTGCCGTTGGCAAGACGCGGCATCCGTGGCGGCGCGCTGAAGACCGCGTCAAACATCTGCCGGTGGGCGATGCATTGCTCGGCCGCATCATCGATGCGCAAGGCCGGCCTCTCGATAGTTTGGGCGCAATCAGCTGCGACGCGCGTGCGCCGCTGTCCTCGCGCCCGCTCAATCCTGTCGAACGCGTGTCAATTCACGAACCGATTGACGTGGGCGTGCGCGCGATCAACGCGCTGCTGACAGTCGGGCGCGGCCAGCGCATCGGCCTCTTTGCTGGCAGCGGCGTCGGCAAAAGCGTGTTGCTCGGCATGCTGGCGCGCTATGCCAGTGCCGACGTCACGGTGGTCGGGCTGATCGGCGAGCGTGGCCGTGAGGTCAAGGCCTTCATTGAAGAAAATCTCGGCGCAGAAGGTCTCAAACGCGCCATCGTGATCGCCGCGCCTGCTGATGTGCCACCACTCTTGCGCTTGCAAGGCGCGGCCTACGCCACGGCGGTTGCCGAACATTTTCGCGACCGTGGCCAGCAGGTGCTGCTGATCATGGATTCGCTCACGCGCTACGCGATGGCGCAGCGTGAAATTTCGCTTGCCATCGGCGAGCCGCCTGCCACCAAGGGTTACCCCCCGTCCGTGTTCGCCAAGCTGCCGCAACTGGTGGAGCGCGCCGGCAACGGCAGCATGCGCGCCGGTGATGGCCGCACAGGCGGCACCGGGGATGGCCGCTGCGGCTCGATCACGGCGTTCTACACCGTCCTGACTGAAGGCGACGACCAGCAGGACCCCATTGCCGACGCCGCGCGTGCGATTCTCGATGGCCACATCGTGCTTTCGCGCGCGCTGGCCGATGCCGGCCATTACCCTGCCATCGACATCGAGCAGTCAATCAGCCGGGTGATGCACGCGGTGACCGATGAGCGCCATCAGCAACAGGCCAAGTTGTTCAAGTCACTTTTTGCGCGCTATCAGCGCAACCGCGACCTCATCAACGTCGGCGCCTATGCGCGCGGCAGCGATGCCCTGCTCGACCGCGCCATCGCCCTTTATCCGCAGCTTGAGCAATTTTTGCAGCAGGGCATGCACGAGCAAGCCGGCCTCGATGCCAGCGTGCAGCAGCTCGCGGCAGTGCTTGACCCCGCGCTCATGCATTGACTCTGTCCCGCGGCACCCTCTTTCCAACCTCTCCTGCACCTGAGCACGCCATGTCCCAACCCGCCAAACCCATGCATACCCTGATCGACCTCGCCAAAAAGCGTTGCGACGAAGCCGCGCAGCGCCTGGGCTCGGTAATGGCGCAGGCGCGCGACAGCGAATACAAATGCGGCACGCTGGCCGCCTATCGCGATGACTATCGTGCACGCCTCGACGGCGCAGTACGCGCCGGTGTGGCGGGTGCCGAGCTGCGCAATTTCCAGAGTTTTCTCGCCAAGCTGGAAGACGCCGTGCGCCAGCAAGCGGCAGAGGCGGCGCACTGGCGCCAGACCGTCGAGACCTCGCGCCAGCTATGGCAAGAGGAACAAAAGCGTATGCGCTCCTACGGTCTGATCGAGGAACGGCGCACAGTGATCGAAACCCGCGACGCCGCACGCCGCGAGCAACGCCTGCAGGACGAATTTGCTGCACGCCGCCGCGCGCCAACAGGCGCGGCGCTCGCGTTCACCCATTGACGCACCGGAGCCTCCCATGCTGACTCTGCCTGCCACCCAGCACGCCGCACCGGTCAACGCGGCAAGTTTGTCCGCGCCAGAAAACGATGCTGCCAACGTGAATACAAACGGCACCGGCGCGCTTGACGCCGCTGTCACCACAAAGGCGACGTCCGCCAAGGCGGCGTTTTCCGCAATGCTCGCAGCGATGCGCGCGTCTGCCGTGCGGCCAGCGGCAAACACGGCGCTGGCTGGCTCTGCTGCTGGCACAGCGGCAGACGGCCAAGAAGCGCTAGCGGGGTTCGCACTGGGTGCTGAAACCGGCGATGCGTCAAAGGGCTCTACCGGCGCGCCAGACTCCGCCGCGGCTGACGCGGCGTCTCTGCTCGCGATGCTGGAGCGCGTGGCAGACGCAACAGGTACCGGCCGTGACGGCGGCATCAACGCGCCTGCGGCGCAAGTCTTGCCCGTAATGCCTGGCGTGCGCACAACCATTCAAACGCCGGCGGCCCCGGCGCTGGCTGCGCAAGGTGCCGCAGCAGCATCAGCTGTTGCAACGGCGGCGCGGACAAGCAGCGCAGCCATCGATGGCAGCGGCTCCACACCAGATTCGAGCGAAAGCAGGGCCGCATGCGCCCTGGCGGTCTCCCTTGCGATTGACAACGCGCCCCCAGCATCTGGCACCGGCACGTCAGCACCGGCTGCCGCAGGCGTGCATGCGCGTAGCGTTGGTGCTGCGCCGGGTGCGCAAACCGCAGCAACGTCACTGTCTCCGGCTGTGCCAACCGCTGAATCATCCGGGTCACGCCCGCTTGCCGGCGAAGGCAGTGCGCTATCGACCAACGTGCAAACCAACGCGGCAACGCCAGCCACAGCAACGGCCACCGTCCCCAGCATGATGTGGTCCGCGCCACCCGGTGCATCGGCTGCGCCCGTGTCCGTGGCGGTCACCATCGCTACCCCGGTACCCAGCCCCTACTTTGCCGAAGAAACGGCGCAGCAGGTCAGCTGGCTCACCACGCACGGCATTGAACAGGCACGCATCCATGTCACCCCTGCCGATCTGGGGCCGATTGAAATCCGCATTGCCCTTGAGGACGGCGAAGCACTGATCAATTTCGCCGTCACGCATCCCGAATCGGCGGCGGCGATTGAAGATGCCCTGCCGCGTCTGCGCGAGATGCTGGCTGCCAGTGGCATCACCCTCGGGCAGACCTCGGTCGGGGACGAGCACAGCGCATTCGGGGCTGCGTTCGGCAGCGGCAATGCGGATCGCGAGGCGGCGGGGCGGCGAGGTGCAGGTGCTGCGTCCGCGCATCGCGATGCGGCACCTGAAAGGGACGCAACTCGTACCGGTGCAGTGCAGCCTCGTGCTGGCACGCGCCTGGTCGATCTGTTTGCCTGAGGCCGCACAAGCAGATGCACTTTCCCCCATCTATTCGCCTTTTCACAAACCCCAGCGCAACGCAACAATGACTCTGTGACGGCGCACTGATTTGCGCGCCGGCCTCGCACTCTCGCACTATTCCGCCGCAACCCACCCCAAGCCAAGGAGAAGCCATGTCAAAAGAGGCCGCCACCGCTGCTGCATCAGCCGGCAAGAAGAAGGGCATGATGGTCATGATGATGGCCGGTCTGGTGCTGGTTGCCGGAGGCGGAGGTGGTGGATTCTGGTATTTGCAGCGCGCGAAGGCGGCGGCGCATGCGTCTGATGCGCCGAAGAAGGTCGAGACCAAAGCGCGCGTATTCGCGACCATGGAACCCTTCACCGTCAATCTACGGGCCAGCGGCACTGAACATTTTTTGCAACTCGGCGTGGTGTTCGAAGTGTCGGGCAACGAAGTATCGGAAGCGATCAAGGCCAACATGCCGCTGTTGCGCGGCAAGGTGTTGTTGCTGTTGTCGGGCAAGACCTCGGAAGACCTTGCGGGTCCCGAAGGCAAGATGCGCCTTGCAGCCGAACTGGTGGCCGTGGCGCGCTATGCATTGCAAGGCGCACCAGGCCTCGGCGAGACGCCGCCAGAGAAGGCCATTGCAGACGCGCATTTCTCATCGCTCATCATTCAATGAGGCGCGCGTAGTCCATGTCCAGCGAATTTCTTTCGCAAGATGAAGTCGATGCCCTGCTCAATGGCGTCAGTGGTGGCGATGAAGATGTGCCACCCCAAGAAGGCAACGGCCCGCGCAACTATGCCCTTGCAGCGCAAGAACGCATCGTGCGCGGGCGCATGCCTGCGATGGAAATCATCAACGAGCGCTTTGCGCGCAACCTGCGCACGGGAATGTTCAACTTCATGCGCAAGAGTCCGGGAATTGCCGTGGCGCCGGTGAGGACGCAAAAGTACAGCGACTTCATCCGCAATCTGGCGGTGCCGACCAATCTCAACATCGTAAGCCTGCGCCCGCTGCGCGGCAATGCGCTGTTCGTGTTTGATCCAGCTCTGGTGTTCACCGTGGTCGACAACATGTTCGGTGGTGACAGCCGATTTCACAACCGCATCGAGGGCCGCGACTTCACGCCCACCGAGCAGCGCATCATCCTGCGCATGTTCGAGGTGGTGCAGGAGTGCTACCGCAAGGCCTGGCAGCCAGTGCACGCGGTGTCGTTTGACTACGTGCGCTCGGAGATGCAGACCCAATTCGCCAACATCGCGACGCCGTCGGAAATTGTCATCGTCACCACGTTTGCCATCGAGCTCGGTGCGGGCGGGGGTGACATCCACATCTGTATTCCCTATTCCGGGATCGAGCCAATCCGCGAAGTGCTCTACCGCCCGACCCAGGCCGATAGCACTAGCACCGACAACCGCTGGATGCGCCTGTTGACCCAGCAGGTGCAACTGGCGGATGTCGATCTCGTGGCCGAGTTGGCACACACCGAGGTGACGGTGCGCCAGATCCTCAATATGAAAGCTGGCGACATCGTTGACCTCGACTTGAAGCCGGTGCTCACCGCAGCCATCGACGGTGTGCCGGTAGTGCATTGCCGCTATGGCGTGCTCAACGGCAAGTACGCTATCAAGGTTGAACAAGTGCTGACGCGCAGTCCGCCGGAAGTACTTGACTCACACTCTTCGCAAACGGGAGAAACCCATGTCCACTGAAGACGGTGCCGTGCTCGAAGGCATAGACAGCAGCGCGAGTGCAGATGACGACTGGGGCGCGGCCCTCGCCGAGCAAGCGGAGCAGTCCGGGCAGTCAGGCGTCACAATGGCCGCCGCGCCACATGTGCAGCCACAGGTGTTTGGCCAGCTCGATGCAAGCACGCCTGCCGCTTTTGCCAGCGCCGGTGCCGCTCCCGCTGCGGGGGCGGGTGCTGCACCGCCGGCAAATGACATCAACATGATTCTCGACATCCCGGTCAATCTCACGGTCGAGTTGGGGCGCACGCGCATTCCGATCAAACAGATTTTGCAGTTGGCGCAAGGCTCGGTGATTGAACTCGACGGCCTGGCCGGCGAGCCGATGGACGTGCTGGTCAACGGCTGCCTGATCGCGCAGGGCGAGGTGGTGGTCGTGAACGAGAAATTCGGCATCCGTCTGACCGATATCGTCACCCCATCCGAGCGCATGCGCAAGCTCAACCGCTGATGAACAACGCGCTGCACACCGCAGGCGGCCTCGCCGTCGTCATCGCGCTGATTCTCGGTGTAGCGTGGCTGCTGCGCGGCGCGCAGCGCTTTGGGGTACGCGGTCACGGCCTGCTGCGCGTCGTGGCGAGTCAGGCGCTCAGCACGCGCGAGCGCGTGGTCGTGGTTGAAGTCGCTGACACCTGGCTGGTGCTGGGGGTCGCGCCGGGACAGGTATCGCGCCTGGCACGGCTGGCGCGTCCTGCGAATCCAACAAGCCCGGCGCCGTCTGGCAGCGTCCCCGGTGTTGCCCCTGGTGTGGCGTCTGATGCGGCCTCTGGTGCGGCTCCAAGCGCGGTCTCTGGCGCGGCGTCTTTTCCTTCTTCGACAACGCCTGCGCCCGCTGCCGGATTTCAAGGCTGGCTTGAGCGGGCAATGCAACGCGGCGCGTCACTCAAATGATCGCCGCATCCGCCTGGCACGGCGCGCACAGCGCCCGCACTGCCGGTTTCCTCAATTCCCCTCCCATCGTGCTGCCGGGAGGGGGATTGACTGAAATACCGCGAAGAATGGCTCTAGGAGCGAGTCTTGCCGGCATGCCTTGGACACTGGCTCTGGGAGCGGCTGTCATGGCCATGCTCGCCTGGGAACCGGTGTTTGCACAAACCCTGCCCGGTGTCACTGCCACGCCTGGCCCGGGAGGCAGCACCACCTACTCGCTGCCAATTCAGACCCTGCTGCTGCTCTCGGGCCTGACGTTCCTGCCGGCCATGCTGCTGCTGATGACCGGTTTCACGCGCATCGTAATCGTGCTCTCGCTGTTGCGCCACGCACTTGGCACGCAGACCTCGCCACCCAATCAGGTGGTGATCGGCCTCGCCCTGTTTCTCACGCTGTTTGTCATGAACCCGGTGTTCGACAAAATTTACAACGAGGCGTGGACGCCTTACAACGCCAACCAGATCACGTTTCAGGAAGCAGCCAAACGCGGCGAAGCACCGTTGAAAGCCTTCATGTTGAAGCAGGTCCGCGAGCCGGATCTGGCCTTGTTTCAAAAACTATCGGGCCGCGCGGCGGTCGACAAGCCGGAAGACCTGCCGCTCACGGTGGTGATTCCGGCCTTTGTCACCAGCGAACTCAAGACCGCGTTCCAGATCGGCTTCATGATCTTCATTCCCTTTTTGGTCATCGACCTCGTGGTGGCAAGTGTGCTGATGTCAATGGGCATGATGATGCTGTCACCAGTGCTGATTTCGCTGCCGTTCAAGCTCATTTTGTTTGTGCTGGTCGATGGCTGGAACTTGCTGGTGGCATCGCTGGTAACGAGCTTTCGCACCTGATCGAGGCAACCATGTTCGGCCCGCAAACCGTCCTCACGCTCGCGCAAGGCGCGATGGAAATCACGCTGGTGATTTCCGCTCCGCTTCTACTAGCTGCACTCATCACCGGCCTGGTGGTCAGCGTGCTGCAAGCCGCGACCCAGATCAACGAGATGACGTTGTCGTTCATCCCGAAGCTGGTGGCGATGTTCGCGGTGCTGGTGGTCGCCGGGCCGTGGATGCTGGAGACCATGGTCGACTACATGCGCCGCCTGTTTTCGCAGATTCCCTCGGTGATCGGGTAGGCCGCGCATGTTCAGCGTCACCAGTGCCGAGTTGGCGGGCTGGATGGGCGCGTTTGTGTGGCCCTTCGTGCGCATGCTCGCTCTCATCAGCGTGGCACCGGTGCTCGGGCACGCGTCGATCCCGGCGCGCGTCAAAATTGGCTTGGCCGCTTTTGCGGCGCTCGCCATCGCACCATCGCTGCCGCCGCCACCGCCCAACGCATTTGAGAACTGGAACGCGGTCACCTTGCTGGTGGCGCAAATGGGGATCGGCTTTGCGCTCGCGTTCTCGCTGCGCATGATCTTCGCCGCCATTGAAATGGCGGGTGACCTGATCGGCCTGCAAATGGGCTTGTCATTCGCAACTTTTATCGATCCGCAAAACTCGGATCAAACGCCCTTGCTTGGAAGCTTCCTCGGCATCGTGGCCATGCTGTTGTTTCTGTCGATCGACGGCCACCTGCGCATGTTGATGGCGGTCGCGGAAAGTTTTCGCCTGTTTCCTGTCGGGGGGGACGCCGCCACCCATGCGCCCTTGCGGGATGTAGCGCGCCTCGGTGCCGAGCTGTTCCGCCTGGCGCTGCATCTCGCACTGCCGGTGCTGACCGCGCTGCTGGTCTGTAATCTCGCCCTCGGCATTCTCACGCGCGCCGCGCCGCAGCTCAATCTGCTCTCGGTGGGCTTTCCCATCACCCTGCTCGCTGGTCTGTGGTGGCTGGTGCATGGCACGCCATGGATGATGCATGGCATGACCAACGCGCTCGACGCGTGGCCAGCATTTTTGCCGCTGCGGTAAGGTCAGAAGCGGTGACCGTGACCCCCGCCGCGGTGATCGGTGTTGCGCAGCGATTCGCCTAGCGGATCAATCCAGATGAATGCCCCCATGCGCCCGGTGACCTTGTCGCGCCGGAACGAGTAAAAGCGCGCCTCACTCACCGTGCAGTAGCCACCACCACTGATGGCGGTGACACCCAGTGCACGCAGGCGACGGCGCGCCAGAGCGTAAAGATCGCAAAGATATTTGCCGTCGCGGCCGGGATAGGGTTGAAATGCCGATGCCGCACCGGCATCCTCGCGCATGAACGCATCGAGCACATCGGCGCCCACTTCAAATTGCGCCGGGCCGATTGCCGGACCGAGCCAAGCCATGAGATCTTGCGGCGCGACGTGCATGGCGCGCACAGTAGCTTCGATTACGCCGCCGCTCAAGCCGCGCCAACCGGCATGCGCCGCCGCAACGACCGTGCCGGCACGATCGGTCAGCAACACCGGCATGCAATCGGCGACCAGCACAGCGCACACAGCGCCCGGCGTGCGCGTGACACTGGCGTCGGCGTCTGGTTCAGGTGCGGGTTCAGGTTGAGGCAGAGGAGCAGTCTCGCTCGTGGTGTCCGCAGCGTGCGAGGTGCCTGCACGCACCTCGACCACGTTCGCGCCATGCACCTGCTTGAGCCACGCCGGCTCTGCAGGCAGCAGCGCGCGCAGCGCTGCCCGGTTGCGCGCAACCGATTGCGGATCATCACCGCAGCGCGTACCAAGGTTGAATTCATCAAACGGAGCGGCGCTTACACCACCTGAACGCGTGGTCATGAGCGCACGCACGCGGCCCGCTGCAAACGGCACTGGCCACACCGGCGTGACCCAGCCCGCGGCGCTATTCCGCGTGTCACCACTGGTTGCAGTGATTGAAGTGGTCGCTGCGGCTGACCCCGCACCCTGCATTGGTCCGGCAACTGAGAGACTCACTCTCTCTCCAGCTCGCGCAAGAAATCTGCCAAATCCTGCGGCGGTGCCGCTGTGTGTGTCGACAACTTCCCACTGCGCGGATGCTCGAAAGCCAGCGTTTGCGCATGCAGAGCCTGACGCACAAACCAGGTGCGCGCAGGCGCGGCAGCATAGACCTGATCGCCAACCAGTGCATGCCCGATGTGGCGCAGATGCACGCGAATCTGATGCGTGCGACCAGTTTCGAGTCGGCACTGCACGAGCGTGGCACCGCGCGCGTAGTGGTTCAGCGGTTGATAGTGCGTGACGGCGTGCTTCGCGCCAGGCGTACCCCTGTCGAGCACCGCCATCAGCGTGCGCGTCGAGGGATGACGGCCAATCGCGGCATCGACCGTGCCGTCCTGCTCGATGCGCCCCGCCGCCACCGCCAGATACTCACGCCGCATCGTGCGTGCCTGCAACTGCCGCACCAAGGCGGTTTGTGCTTCCAGTGTCTTTGCCACCACCAGCAGGCCACTGGTGTCTTTGTCGAGCCGGTGCACGATGCCGGCGCGCGGCACCTGCACCAACTGTGGTGCGTAGTGCAGCAAGCCATTCAACAGCGTGCCGCTCCAGTTGCCCGCCGCCGGATGCACTACGAGGCCAGGCGGTTTGTTGATCACCATGACGTCGGCATCTTCAAACACGACGTCGAGCGGCATCGGCTCAGGCGCGTAAGCGAGTTGCGCAGCGTCGGGCGCCGGTGCAATGCTGAGCGCCTCACCGCCCCACAAACGCGTGCGCGCACCGGCGGCTGCGCCGTCAACAACGATGCGCCCTTCCTCGAGCCAGGTTTGCAACCGAGCGCGCGAGAATTGCGGAACCAGACGCGCGATGACGCGGTCTATGCGGGTGCCGTCCGGATTTTCCGGCACAACAATGTGTATCGGCGGCGCGTCGTCCGGTGTATCCGAGGAGTCTGCGGAATGGGGCGCATCGTCCGTCAAGGCCTCAAAATCGCCGCACTCCTCCTCTGCGGCGCTATAATTTGCCTCTGCTTTTTGGCTCGGCAAATTTCTGATGTCTCTGTTGTCGGCGGCTGCAACCATGATGCCCAATCGTACCTTACTGGCTTGTTTCACCGCCCCGGCCTTGCGCTGGTTTGGGCGCCTGTTTGCACTGATCTGTGTATCCGTGTTTCTCACGGCCTGCGGCACATCTCCCAGCAAGAACGACGAAACGGCGGGCTGGTCGGCGCAAAAAATCTATGCCGAAGCGCGCGAGGAAATGCGCTCCTCTTCGTGGGAAAGGGCCATCAAGCTGCTCGAAACACTCGAAGCCAAGTATCCGTTTGGCCGCTATGCACAACAAGCGCAGATCGACATCGCCTACTCCTACTGGAAGAGCAGTGATCTCGCGTCCGCACTCGCTGCCTGCGACCGATTCGCCAAGCTTTACCCGAATCATTCGAACATCGACTACGTGCTTTACCTCAAGGGTCTGATCAATTTCAACGAAGACCTTGGCATCATGGGCAAGTTCTCGGGGCAAGACCCCACTGAGCGCGACAATCGCGCGGCGCGCGATGCGTTTGACTCCTTCAAATCGCTGGTGGCGCGCTACCCTGACAGCAAATATGCAGATGACGCGCGCCTGCGCTTGCGTTATCTGGTCAATGCCCTGGCGCAATACGAGCTGCATGTCGCACGCTACTACGTGCGGCGCGGTGCCTTGCTGGCCGCGGCCAACCGCGCGCAATTCGCCATCACGACCTATCCCAACACGCCGTCGCAGGAAGAAGCGCTCTACATCATGTTCAAGGTCTATGACAGCATGGGACTGAACGATCTGCGCGACGATGCCAGGCGCGTGCTCGACAAAAACTTCCCAAACAGCCAGATCGTCAAAAACGACGGCGTGCTGACCAAAGAACCTTGGTGGAAGCTCTGGTAAGCCTCGTCAGGTAACCCCCACAGATAAGCCTGCGCCGGCAAGTTTCCGCCGGTCAGCCTGCGCTTGCCAGCCTAGCTTGGCAAGCCTCAAATCTTGATGCCTTCGTCCTCGATGTATTCGGCGACGATCTGATCCATTGAGCCGCTGGCTGTAAACCCCATTGACAACGCACGCGGCGTATCGAGCCGCGCCGCCCAAGTCTTGACGATGGCGGCGATGCGTTCATCAGTCACAAACTTGACACGCTGCGCTGCTGCGGCCCCACCAACCCTGCCGAGAGACGCGACCATTTCCCCGACGCTGACCACGATGCCCGGCAGGCTGAGCGCACGCAGCACGCCCCAAGACGCCGATGGCAAGTCAAACGCGCGTACCAGGTTGGACACCACGTCGCGCGGGCCGCACATCCACATCAAGGTCTCGGGCGGCACCGGGCAGGCGTAGTCGATGCCGTTGAGCGGCTCGCGCACGACGGCACTGGCAAATGAGGAGGCTGCGGCATTGGCCTTGCCAGGGCGCACTGACACGGTGGGAATACGCACCGCGCGGCCATCGATGTAACCCTTGCGGTGATAGTCGGCAATCAGCCATTCGCCAATCAGTTTTTGTACACCATACGATGCTTGCGGGGTGGGCGTGGTGCTGTCGGTGATGACGTCGGGCAGGGGCGTGCCAAACACGGCGATGGAGCTGGCATAGAGCACCTTGGGTGCCTTGCCGGTCTTGGTGTGCAAGGCACGGCACGCTTCGAGCAGGTTGCGCGTGCCGTCGAGATTGACCGCCATGCCGAGCGCAAAATCGGCTTCGGCCTGGCCGCTGACCACTGCCGCGAAATGAAAGATGCCGTCCACGCCACCCTGGCCGCTCTGGCTATCGACGCGTTCGATGAGCTTGCCAAGCGTCTGCGTGTCGCTGACCTCGCCTTTTGCGAAGCGTACGCGCGCATCCTTGACGGCGGCCGCTGGCTCGGCGATATCAAACAGCACGATCTCGTTGATCTCTTTGCGCGCCAGCAGGGCGCGCGCGACCTTTTGTCCGAGAAATCCGCCGCCGCCGGTGATGAGAATATTCATGATTATTCTGTGATGTTGAGAAATATCAAGTTTATTCCATTGGCATAGAGCGATCGCCGCCAGTGACAACCAGGCCGCCGCCCGTTACACAGAGGCCATATTCTGCGACAGAGAGGCCACCGACAGTCACAATGAGCCAACCGGTTGCGACAAAAAATCAGCCGCCTCCGCCGCATCGCGCGTGCGTTTCATCGGCGGCAGCGCTTGCCAGATGCGCTTGCCATAGTGCTTGTCGACGAGGCGCGTATCGCCAATCATCAGCACACCGCGGTCGGTTTCGTCGCGAATCAAGCGCCCGGCGCCCTGCTTCAACACGATGGCCGCATGCGGCAACTGAAACTCCATGAAGGGGTTGCCGCCCTGCGCCTTCATCGCGTCAATGCGCGCCGAGAGCACCGGATCATCCGGTGGCGCAAACGGCAGCTTATCGATCACCACCAGCTTCAGTGCGTCACCCTTGACATCGACACCCTCCCAAAACGACTGGCTCGCCACCAGCACGGCGTTACCGAGCGCGCGAAAGCGGTCGAGCAGTTCGGTGCGCGAGCCCTCGCCTTGCAACAGCAACGGCAGATCCAGTCCGCGCCGCTTGAACTGGTCAGTGAGCAGTTCGTGTGCGCTGCGCATCGCCCGCAGGGTGGTGAACAGCATGAAGGTGCCGCCCACGCCACCGCGGCTGGCGGCCTCGATCAGCGGCAGTGCACGCTCCACCACGGCAGCGGTGAACTCCGGCGCGTTCGCCTCGGGCATCTCTTGCGGCACATAGAGCAGCGCCTGCTTCGGAAAATTGAAAGGGCTGGGCCAGGACTTCGCCACCGCGTTTTCAATTTCGTTCAGGCCCAACTCGGCCAGATAGTGTGAAAAGTCGTTCTTCACCGCCAACGTGGCCGAGGTGAAGATCCAGGCGCGCGCCTGGTTTTGCACCTGGGCGCGAAACAGCGGGGCAATCGACATCGGCGTCAGATGCAAATGAAACGTAGCCCCAAAACTCTCAACCCAGCGCACCGGCGGATTAGCGGCGAGCGCGGCCTGCTCATCGTCGGGTGCGCGTGATGACAATGCGCTTCTATTCTTGGCAGCCGATTCGCCATCACCGTCGCCTGCGCGTTTTCCGCCCGCGCCCTGCTCCGTCGCTTGCCCCGGTACCGGTGCCGGTTTGGTAGATTGCCAATCCCCCAGCCACGCTTCGATGCCGCGCTCCAGTTCATCGCAGCGCGCCATCATGGCTTCAATTTCTTCGTGCCGTTCGGCCTGCGTCTCCAGCGCACGGCGCAGCGCAAGGAGCTTAGCGAGCACCACCCGCAACGCACTCTCCAGCTCGTCACGCTTTTTGAGTTGCGCGTGTGCAACGCGCATTGAGAACTCCGGCAACACCAGGCGCGCGTCGCGCACTGCCGTCTCCAGCGTGCGCGCGAGCGTGGCCCAGTCGTGCGCTTCGCGCGCATGCGCCAAGCCAGCCAGCAAGCTGTCACGCGCCAACTCCATCACTTGCGCGGCTGCGACGCTCTTGCCGAAGAACATGCGCGCCGTCTCCGGCAGTTGATGGGCCTCGTCAAGGATCACCGTGTTGCACGCGGGCAGCAGCTCGGCGGCACCTTCGTCCTTCAACATGATGTCGGCGAAAAACAAATGGTGATTGACCACCACCACATCAGCCTGTTGCGCATCGCGGCGCGCCGCCATCACGTAGCACTCCTTGTAATGCGCGCAGTCCTGGCCGAGACAATTCTCGCGCGTGGAGGTGACGTGTTGCCACACGCTCGCATTCTCCGGCACGCCCTTGAACTCGGCACGGTCGCCCGATGCCGTCGCACCCACACCCTTGACAATGATGCGCAAATACTTCACGTCTTCACGCGAACTCAAGCGTGCTTCAGATTGCGCGCGCTCCAGATGGTGATGGCACACGTAGTTGGAGCGGCCCTTGAGCAAGGCAACCGAAACCGGGGCCTTCAACGCGCGCCGCACGGCGGGGATGTCGCGGTGAAACAGTTGATCCTGCAAATTCTTGGTGCCCGTCGAGAGGATCACCTTGCCGCCGGCCAGCAGCGCAGGCACCAGATAGGCGACGGTCTTGCCGGTGCCGGTGCCGGCCTCCAGAACGGCCACGCCTTCGGATTCGATGGCAGTCTGCACCGCCTCGGCCATCTCAAGTTGGCCAGAACGAAATTTAAAGCCGGGGATCGCCTCGGCGAGTGCGCCGGACTCGGCAAACAGCGTGGTCAGCAAGGAGGGATTACCCTCGTCATGCCAAGGCTGCAATGACTGCCACGGCTACGGCAAGGGCGCGCGCAAACCATTGAGCACGCCCAAAATCACACAGCACAATGCCCGGAGAACCGCACAGCACAAGGGTCTTGGCAGCATCTCCTTGAAGAATGGCTCCCATCAATGGCTTCCATCAATGGACGGAGCGGCAGCGGTCGCCGGGGCGTCGTTGTCCGGCACGCGCCGGTACCACGTCAGCACCATGATGAACAAACACAGCGCGACCACACCCTCGACCCAGAAGAACACCAGAAAATCAGTCAGCGAGCCCAGCGGCGGCACACCCGGCAGCGTGTTGCGCATGCCTGGCAGCACAAACAGCAGCGCGCTCATCCACACCAGCAAATTGGGTTCGAGCTTCTTGCCGCGATATGATACGTTGTACGCAACGATGGCCGAAGACAGCGCCAGCATCACCATCAGTACATTGATGAACCAGGCAAAACCCTGGATCGGCAGCGGGCGCGCCAGTTTGATCTGCAGGTTGACTTCATGCGCCTCGCTGCCAGGCCCCAGCACCGCTTCAGCGTGCAGCACGTGGTTGCGCGACACGAAGTTGATGCTGAGCGGCACCGGCACTTCAGCATCACCGCCAGGTTCGATGAAGGCCTCCACTTGCAGCAGTGCGAGGTAATGGTCGATCGGATACATCGCGACATCGCCTTCGAGCAGACTCAGAGTCAATTCAACCGGGTGCGCCTGATGGTGCTTCTTGAGAATCACCTCGCTCTGGCCCTGCGCATTGTTGGTCAACACATGGACATCTTTCGCCATGTCGTGGCCATTGCTTTCAACCAGGTCACCGCGCGGATCAAACTCCAGCTCGACCTTCATGTAGCCGCGCACGGGATCAATCGTCAACACCGACGCCTTCACCTCCAGCCGGGTGGCGGGCAGCGTCTTGGCGGCACTGATACGCTGCACCGGGTTGCGGTTCTCATCAAAGAACGCACTAAGACCGGCCATGCAACTGGCCACGCTGGCCAGCACCACCGCGATCACGATGGCGAGCATGATGCGCTTGCGGGCGGAGGAGGTTGTTTCAGTGGTCACGGCTGCTGCACTCCTTGTTGCGCAATATCACTCACGCTGAGAAGATGATTTTATCGCAGCGTGCTATGGCTCCATGCACTGTGGCACCGGCTTTAGCACCAGCGGCCAATTGCGTCACAAAGCTGCGGTGGTTCATTCCTGATTCCTGTCGTCCCGCACAATCCATGCGCGTTTTGCACGGCCATGCGCCGGGCGATATAGTGCGAAGCCCATTCGCAACAAACATTCGCATTCGCCCCCTCATTGCGCATCACACGCCCACCATGCCTAATGCCCCCGCAACTTCACGCACTGCCCTAATCGCCGGTGCCACTGGCGCAGCGGCCAAACACCTGATTGAAGAATTGCTCGCGCAAGGCTTCGCCGTCATCGGCGTATCGCGCCGCGGGCCGACCGGCCCCACACACGCACACTATTCCCACATTAGTGCAGACCTGCTCGACCCACGCAACACCAGCCAAGCGCTGGCGGCCGCACATGCCGTTACGCACCTGTTCTACACCGCACGCTCGCCTTTTGGCGAAGGCGGGGTCGAAGACGTACCTAGCAACGTCGCCATGCTGCGCAACGTACTCAACGCCGTCGAAGCTGCCGCACCCAACCTGCAGCATGTGCATCTGGTCGAAGGCCAAAAGTGGTACGACGTGCGCCTGCGTCCGCCCCGCACGCCCACGCGCGAAGACGACCCGCGCCACATGCCGCCGAATTTCTACTACGACCAGGAAGACCTGTTGCGCACCCGCCAGCAGGGCAAAGCCTGGTCGTGGTCAGCCAGCCGCCCGCACTTCATCTACGACTTCGCGCCGGAGCGCCCGCGCAATATGGTCAGCGCCATCGGTGTCTGGGCGGCGATGTGCGCCGAGCACGACCTGCCCTTCGACTTCCCTGGCACGCATGCCTCATTCACTGCCTTGACGGAAGTCACCGATGCCACCCTGCTCGCCCGCGCCATGGTCTGGATGGCGACCGATGCGCGCGCTAAAAACCAGGCATACAACGTCAGCGACGGCAGCGCATTTCGCTGGAAATGGCTCTGGCCAAGGCTTGCAGCCCATTTCAACCTGCCGGTCGGCGAAGTGCGGCCACTGAAACTGGCCGACTGGATGAAAGACAAGGACGCCGCGTGGACGCGCATCATCGAGCGGCACGGCTTGACGCCCAACTCCATGAGCGCCCTCGCTTCATGGAATTTTGCTGATTTTTTCTGGGGTGTTGAGGCAGACAATCTGGCGGACACCACCAAGCTGCGCCTGAATGGGTTTCATGGTGTGGCGGATACGGGCGCACAATTTATCGACTATTTGAAGCAGTATAGAGCGGCACGGCTATTGCCTTAAAAATCTCCTGCGTGATATGCTATCAATGATAGCAACTGCAAGAGGAAATCAAAATGACAACCAATTTAATCGTTAGAAACGTTGAAGAAAATGTAGCGCTCGCTTTGAAGCGCCGCGCCGCAGCCCACGGTCGCAGCACCGAAGCCGAGCACCGCGAAATTCTCCGCACAGTGCTTAAACGTCCTCAACGCATACCGCTCTCGGAAGTGCTGGCAAACATGCCCAATGTTGGCCGAGACTCCGACTTCGCACGCGCAAAGTAACCCGCCTTCACATGTTTCTGATCGACACCAACGTCATCAGTGAGGCGCGCAAGGGTGACAAAGCCGATCCGGGTGTGCAATCCTTTCTGCAAGCAACGGGGGAGGAAGATATTTATCTGGCGGTGCAAACGCTTGGAGAGTTGCGGCAAGGGGTCGAGCGCGTGCGCGCACGCGGCGATCTGCCTCAGGCGCGCATCCTGGAAAGCTGGCTCGACAGCATCCTCAGGACATACGCAGACCGCGTCCTCGATTTCGACCGAGAGTGCGCTGAGGTCTGGGGCAAGCTGATGTCGCCGCATCCCCAAAACCCGATTGACAAACAGATCGCAGCAATCGCGCTGATCCACGATTTGACCATCGTGACGCGCAATACCGATGATTTTGAGGCCTCTGGAGCGGCGCTGATGAATCCGTTTGCGTGATCTGCGGTCTCCTTCGGTCAGGCCACTCCTATGATAGCCTACCACGTCCGCGATCAATGTGGCTTCGCAGCCAGTCCGCCATGGATATTCTCAAATCACAGCGTACTCCTACCGCAATTGCGCATAAATCCTCTCAGCCAACTCGTGGCTGATGCCGTCCACCGTCGACAAATCCTCAACACTCGCGCTGCGTACGCCCTGCAGGCCGCCAAAACGCGCGAGCAATTTTTGCCGGCGCCGCGCGCCGATGCCATCGATGTCTTCGAGCGATGAAGTCACACGCGCCTTGTCACGCTTGGCGCGCTGGCCGGTGATGGCGAAGCGGTGCGCTTCATCGCGGATGGTCTGGATCAGATGCAGCGCAGCGTTGTCGCTGGGCAGATTGACCGGCTCGCGGCCATCGGCAAAGATGAGAGTCTCCAAGCCGGGTCTGCGCTCTTCGCCTTTGGCGACGCCCACCAGCAGCGGATCGGTCAGGCCCACTTCGGCCATCACTTGCCGCGCGATTTCAACCTGTCCTTTGCCGCCGTCAATCAGGATGAGGTCGGGTTTGACGCCGGTGCCTTCGTTGATCGCAGCCGCCACTTTTTCGTAGCGGCGGGTGAGCACCTGGCGCATGGCGGCGTAGTCGTCGCCGGGTGTGATGCCAGTGATGTTGTAGCGCCGGTAGTCGCCGCTTTGCATTTTGTGATGGTGATAGACCACGCACGAGGCCTGCGTGGCTTCGCCTGCGGTGTGGCTGATGTCGAAGCATTCGATGCGCAGAGTCTCGAAGCCTTTTTCGGGTTCGTCGAGTGCGAGAAGTCCGGCGAGCAGGCGTGTGCGCGCGTGCGCGGTGCCGCGCTCGGCGAGCACGCGCGCGAGGGCAATCTGCGCGTTCTTCTCGGCCATCGTCAACCACAAGCGGCGCGACTCCTGGGGGAAACGAATCACGTTCACGCGCCGGCCCGCATCGCCCGACAGCGCTTCGGCCAATTCTTCGACATCTGGCAAGTCGTGATTGATGACAATGGACGGTGGCGTGAAGCGGCCCGGGTAGTGCTGCACCATGAAGGCTGCGAGCACGTCGGCGGCGCTGGCATCTTCGACATGCTGAGGAAACAACTGCTTGTCGCCCAAGTGCCGTCCGCCGCGCACCATGGCGAGGCTCACACAGGCCATGCCTTGCCCGACGACGCAGGCGACGATATCCACATCGGTTTCGTTAACAGATTCGGCGCCCTGCGCTTGCAGCACATGCGAGAGAGCACTGATGCGGTCGCGGATCTGCGCGGCTTCTTCAAACTGCAAGGCGTCGGACTTGCGCATCATCTCGGCCTGGTGCTCGGCGAGCAAGACTTGCGACTCGCCGGAGAGAAAACGCGTGGCGTCGCGCACGTCGCGCGCGTAGTTCTCTTTCGAGATCAGTTGCACACAGGGTGCGGTACATCGCTCGATCTGGTGCAGCAGACAGGGCCGCGAGCGGTTGGCGAACACGCCGTCGTCACAGGTGCGCAGGCGAAACACCTTTTGCAAAATCTGCAGGCTCTCGCGCACCGCGTGCGAGTTGGGGAAGGGCCCGAAGTATTGATGGCGCTTGTCGGTCGCGCCGCGATAAAAGCGGATCTGCGGAGACGCGTGGCCGGTCATCATCAGGTAGGGATAACTCTTGTCATCGCGAAATAGAATGTTGTAGCGCGGTGCCAACTCCTTGATGAGATTATTTTCCAGCAGCAATGCTTCGGACTCGGAGCGCGTGACCGTTACCTCAACTCGCGCCACCTGGGTCACCATGTGGGCGATGCGCGGGCCGTTGTGGCCTTTCTGAAAATAGGTCGAGACGCGCTTCTTGAGATCGCGCGCCTTGCCGACATAGAGTACGTCGCCGGCGGCGTTGATGTGACGGTAGACGCCGGGGAGATTGGGACAGGTCTTGAGGAATTCGGTGGCGTCGAAGGCGGGAGGAGTCGCTGGGTCAGCCTTTGCAGGCCCCGGTGCTTCGGCCATGCCGGCAGCATGCGTTTCCGGCATCCCCTCAACCACGGCCTCCGCCCTCTTCGAGACATCGTCCTGTGAATCGCTCCCAGAGCCATTATCAGGGGCGTGCTTTGCAGATCGTCTCCCACCAAGGGTTTTCGCGGCCCTCCCCATCACGATACCCGCCTGTCAGGCATCGACCAGCGCGCGTGCGCGCGCGAACACGGCCTCAAACATCTCCGGTGTGAGGCGGCCGGTGTTGGTGTTGTAGCGGCTGCAGTGGTAGCTGTCGATCATGGTGAGCGGCGGTCTGCCCTCGCCGTCTAGCACATGCTCGGCACCGTGTGCAAACTTGCAGTGCGATTTTTTAAGTCCTATGGCCGAGAGCAGGGCACCGTGCGCAATCGTGCCGAGGGCCACGACGATGCGTGCGCCGGGCTGCTTCAAGTCCGCCGCAAGATAGGGATTGCAGCGCTTGATCTCTGCGCCTTCGGGCTTGTTGTCCGGTGGCAGACATTTGACGGCATTGCTGATGCGGCAGCTTTGCAGCGTGAGATCGTCACCGCCGTCAGGTGAAAACGTGCCGCGCGCGAAGCCGAATTTTTTCAGCGTGTTGTAGAGCAAGTAGCCGGCGTGGTCGCCGGTGAAGGGCCGCCCGGTGCGGTTGGCGCCGTGCATGCCGGGCGCGAGGCCGACGATGACCAGCGCTGCATCGCTTGGCCCGAACGGCGGCACCGGCTTGCAGAAGTATTCCGGGTATTGATACTTGGTGAGGTCGAGAAACTTGGCGAGTCGCGGGCAGGCACGGCAATCAGCGCGGTAGATGGCATCAGACATGCGAGCCATTCTAACCGCCGGGGCGGTGGTGCCTTAGGAGCCTGCGGTGCCTGAGCTGACTGCGTTGGCTACTGGGCGAGGCGCAACGGGCGCGGTTCGCTGTGCCACGAGTCAGGTGCCATGTACGCACGTGCAGCGCACTGCGCACCCGTTGCAACACATCACCGCATCACACCAGGGGCGCGGCCAGCTTCTCGGTGGCGATCACCCGCTGTACCGCTGGCCTTGCAAGCATGCGCTGCAAATAGGCCCCCAATTGCGGCAAGCTGCGCGCCGGGCGCGCGAAGCTGCGAGTCCAGCGGCAGAGCACGAGCGCGTACGCGTCGAGCAATGAGTAGGTCTCGCCCATGATCCAGGGCTGGCCGTGCGATGCGAGTTGGGCATCGAGTTGGTCCAGCATCACGCCGATCTTGCTCTCGGCATGCGCCTTGATTTGCACTGCGGCCGGATTGCCAGCATCAACCCAGCGCTCCGGGTAGTAATAGAGCATCAAGGTGGCCTGCAAGGTGTTGGTCATCCACATCAGCCATTTGGTGGCGTGCGCGCGTGCCGCTGTGCCAGACGGCGGCATCAAGCTTGCTGCGGCGTGGGTATCGGCCAGATGCAGGCAGATCGCCGCCGTCTCGTACAGGATTAATTCGTCCTCCACCAGCACCGGGATCAAACCGTTGGGATTGAGCTTGAGATAGTCCAGCGACTTGTGTGCGCCGGTCGTGCGATCAACGAACACCAACTCAAAGGGCACGCATAGCTCTTCGAGCATGATGTGCACGATCATGCTCGCGTTGCCGGGGTAGTAATGCAGCTGCAGCATGGATTCTGCGCCTTACGGACAGATTTGACGCATTCCGAAAAATCAGCCGAGATGTTTTTTGAAATGCGCGATGGTGCGCTCCCACGACAGCTTGGCTGCCGCTTCACTGAAGCGCGGCGTCGAGTTGTTATGAAAGCCGTGCTGGGTGCCGGGATAGGTATGCACCTCGTGCGCCACGCCCGCGGTCTTGAGCGCTGCCGAGTAAGCGGGGTAAGTGGAATTGATGCGCTCGTCATTCTCGGCGAGATGGCACACCAGTGGCGCTTTTATCTTCACTACGCTCGCAGCATCTGCAGCCACGCCGTAATACGGCGCACCGGCTTGCATGTCAGCCCCCATCGCTGCCGCGAGGAAGTTGACAATGCCGCCGCCAAAACAGAAGCCGGTGACGCCAAGCTTGCGCGTCGAGAGCCGGTGCGATTTCAAAAACTGCGCGCTGTTGAGCAAGTCAGTACGCAGCTTGCCCTGATCCAGCCCAGATTGCAGCGAGCGCCCATCATCATCGTTGCCTGGATAGCCACCCACCGGAAACAAGCCGTCGGGTGCGAGCGCGAGAAAGCCTTCGGTAGCGGCGCGGCGTGCGACATCCTCGATATAGGGATTCAAGCCGCGATTCTCATGAATCACCAATACTGCGGGGAACGGCCCGGACCCCGTCGGCTGCACCAAATAGCCGCGCATGGTGCCTGAGTTGCCGCCGGGTGAGGGATAGGTCACGTAATTGGCCTTGATGCGCTGATCGGTGAACGAGATGGTTTGCGCCTGCGCATAACGCGGCAACAGCGCCTGCGCCATCGCGAGGCCGGTGCCGCCGATCACCGCGATGGCTGCAGCACGCGACAAAAATTCGCGGCGGTCGATGCGCCCGTGGCAGTACTCGTCGTAAAGATCGTAGACGCGCTGGTCGATCTCCAGTTGGGTGATGCCCGGCATGGCGGGCGTGGCTGTGGACATGGCTGGGGCAGCGGCTTCGACGGCGGAACGTTCCAATACGGCGGGTGCATTCATGGCGGCTCTCCTGAGGGGACGGATGCGCGACGGCGGCAAAACGCCGTCCACACGTGGCAAATGTAACACCCTGTAAGCGGGGTACACGCAGGCGGTACCGGCACGTTATGCTCGCACCGCCCCACTCCACTCGACGCAGTCCACGGGGCACTTAACGACAGGAGAATTCACATGACCCGCATCAAATCATTCGCACTCGCCGCTGCCATCGCCGCAGCGTTGGCTTCCACGCTCACGCTCGCACAGACCGCTCCCGCAGCCGGCAGTGCCCCTGCTGCCTCCCAACCCCAAGGCAGCCCGGACGGCAAAGGCAAAGGCGGGCGCAAGGGTGAACGCGGTGAGCGTTTCAAAAAGGCAGATACCAACAATGACGGCGCAATCAGCAAAGCCGAAGCCGACGCTGCCGGCATGAAAGGACTGTCGAAAAATTTCGACAAAGTGGACGCCAACAAGGATGGCAAGGTCACGCGCGAAGAGATGAAAGCGGCGCGCGAAGCCCGCAAGGGCCAGCGCAAAGACGGTGGCAAAGGCAAGCGCGGTGAAGGTGCCGTGCCAGCAGCACCAGCGGCACCAGCAGCGCCGGCCACCAAGTAAACTGTAAGCGCTTCAATGCGAAATGCCCGCCGCAAGGCGGGCATTTCGCATTGGCATTTCGCACTCACGAGGAACCATCATGCACCAAGGAAGCTGCCTCTGCGGCACCGTTCGATATGAGATTCGCGGTGACTTTGGGCCCGCCTATTTCTGTCACTGTCAGCGCTGCCGCAAGGCCGGCGGTTCGTCGTTCGGGGCCAACGTGATCGCGCCGTCAAGCGACTTTGCCATCACCGCAGGCGAGTCATCGCTGAAGTGTTTTGATGGCGGCCTGGGCGTGAAGCGCTATTTTTGCGCGGCGTGCGGCTCACCCATCTTGAGCCGCCGCGCAGGACAGGATGACATCGTGCGGGTGCGCATGGGGACGCTCGATACGCCCGTCACCGCGCCGCCACAGGCACACAATTTCGTTGGATCCAAAGCGGAGTGGGACGAGATTCACGATGCCCTGCCGCAGCACACGGAGCGGCCACCAGTCTGAGCCCCATTGGTCTGATCCCATTGGCCTGATCCCATCAGCCCGAGCATTGTTGGCGCACTGATAACATCCGCCCTTCTCACCTCTTGACGCCATCATGCCCGTTTACTCCCTTGGCGCGCGCACGCCAGTATTCAAAAGCGCAAACCACTTCATTGCCCCCACTGCCAGCG
>JANPAR010000334.1:0-13723 GCA_031430015.1 Burkholderiales bacterium | reverse complement strand
CTGGCTCAAGGGGGAAGACGACCCAACGCGCATCGCTGCGGTGCGCGCGTTGGTCAAGCTGCCGCTGATCGCGGTCGAGTTCACCCAGTTCGTCGATGGCCGCGGCTTTTCCATCGGCCGCCTGCTGCGAGAGCGTTATGGTTTCAAGGGCGAGTTGCGCGCGTTTGGCGACGTGTTTCGCGATACCCTCCCCTATCTCGCGCGCTGCGGCTTCAATGCGTTTGCGTTGAAGGAAGGCAAATCGCTCGACGACGCCGTGCATGCATTCGGTGATTTTTCCGATGCCTACCAGAACGCCGTCGATCAGCCGGTACCTTACTACCGGCGCCGCCTCGGCGCGCCGGTGGCTGCCGCCGTTTCGTAACCAAGCCTGCCAAAAAAATTGGACCGCGCATGCAGCATGCGTGTCGTATATGGCTCGATTTTTTAGCTACTAAAAATAATAACAAAGTTATTTAATATTCTTGGACGTTCCAAACGGCGCGTTCGATAATTCGCGTTATGGACTGGCTCACCTCCCTCTCAGGCTTTGTTGTCGGCGTCATCGTCGGTCTCACCGGTGTCGGCGGCGGCTCGTTGATGACACCCCTGTTGGTGCTGGCATTCGGCGTGGCGCCTGCCACCGCAGTCGGCACCGACCTGCTGTATGCCGCTATCACCAAAGCCGGCGGCATTTACGTGCACGACCGTCAGGGCACGATTGATTACCGCATCGCGGCGCTGCTCGGTGCAGGCAGTTTGCCCACTGCGATCCTCACAGCGATTGCCCTGCACCTGATCGCCCCGGCACCGGGCGCGCTGACGGCGTTAATCAAGCTCACGCTCGGCAGCGCGCTGCTCCTGACAGCGGCGGCCATTCTGTTCAAAAACCGCCTTGCGGCGGCCTCGCCGGTAGCCCGATGGAGTGTGCGCAAGGTATCGGCGGCCACCGTTGCGACGGGTGCGCTGCTCGGCGTCCTGGTGACGATATCGTCTGTTGGCGCGGGTGCCGTGGGCGTTGCCGCGCTGATCTTCCTGTATCCGCAACGCTCCGCTGTCCGCATTGTCGGCACCGACATCGCGCACGCCGTACCCCTCACGCTAGTCGCTGGTCTCGGTCATGCCAGCCTCGGCACCGTGGATCTCACCCTGCTCGTTGCCCTGTTGATTGGCTCGATTCCCGGCGTCATGCTGGGCAGCTCGTTGTCGAAAAAGTTGCCTGAACGGATTCTGCGCCCCTGTCTTGCGGGGCTGCTGCTGTTGGTCGGCGCCAAACTGGTCTCCTGAACAACCCACTCAACTCGATTCATGCGCCACATCGAACACAGCATCGCACTGCTCCGGCAGGCCGCAGCGCAAGCGCCCGCTGCATTCTCGACCAGTCTCGGCCTCGAAGACATGGTGCTCACCGACCTGATCGCCAAGTACGCGCCGTCGATCACGCTGTTCACCCTCGACACCGGCCGCCTGCACCCGGAGACGCTGACGCTGCTGGCGCAAACCGAGGCGTATTACAACAAGCGCATTGCGGTCTACGTGCCGCAGACCCAGGCGCTCGAACATTACGTTCGGCTCAATGGCATCAATGGGTTTTTCGACAGCATCAGCCAGCGTCAGGATTGCTGCGCGGTGCGCAAGGTGGAACCGCTCAAGCGTGCGCTGGCCGGCCAGCGTGCCTGGGTCACCGGATTGCGCCGTGAACAGGCCGCGTCGCGCGTGGCGCTGGCCGAGATGGCTTTCGATACCGGGTATCAGTTAACCAAATTCAACCCCCTGCTTGACTGGACGCTGGCCGATGTCGAGCATTACATCGATGCGCACCAGTTGCTGGTCAATCCGCTGCATGCGCAAGGGTTCCCCAGCATTGGCTGCGCCCCCTGCACGCGTGCCGTCCAGCCCGGCGAGGATGCGCGCGCCGGGCGCTGGTGGTGGGAGGCTGCCGGTGCAAAGGAATGCGGCCTGCATGTGCGTGGCGGCCCGGCCCACACAGCCGCCGCTGCCACGGCTGCCACCGCCACTGCGTCACCTGCCACCACCCCCATTCTCGACCAGGAACCAGCATGAATGCCCACGCCCCGCAAGCCGTGCTGGACACGGCGCACAGCCACGACACCGCACTGTTCGGAGACAGTCATCTGGACTGGCTTGAGTCCGAAGCCATCCACATCATGCGCGAAGTAGCGGCCGAGTGCAGCCATCCGGCATTGCTGTTTTCCGGCGGCAAGGATTCGATCGTACTGCTGCGTCTGGCCGAAAAGGCGTTCCGCCCCGGGCGCTTTCCATTCCCGCTGCTGCACATCGACACTGAACACAATTTCCCTGAAGTCATTGCGTTTCGCGACGCCCGCGCGGCCGAGCTCGGCGAAGAGTTGATCGTGCGCTCGGTTGAGGATTCAATCCGCTCGGGCCGCGTGCGCCTCAAATCGGCTGCTGAATCACGCAACCGCCATCAAAGCGTCACCCTGCTGGACGCCATCGCCGAGTTTGGCTTCGACGCCTGCTTTGGCGGCGCGCGGCGCGACGAAGAAAAAGCCCGCGCCAAGGAGCGCATCTTTTCCTTTCGCGATGAATTCGGCCAGTGGGACCCGAAAAATCAGCGCCCCGAGCTTTGGCACCTGTACAACACCCGCGTCCACCCGGGCGAGCACATGCGCGTGTTTCCCATTTCCAACTGGACTGAACTCGACGTGTGGCAATACATCGCACGTGAGCAACTCGCGGTGCCGCCGATTTACTTTGCCCATCCGCGTCAGATCATCCGCAAGCCCAACGGCATCCTGCCACTGTCGCATTTGGTGCGGCCGCAGGAGGGCGAAGCTGTGGAAACACTCACCGTGCGTTTTCGGACCGTGGGCGACATGACCTGCACGGCGCCGGTCGAGTCGCCCGCGCGCACCGTGGCGGACATCATTCTCGAAACCGCATCCAGCCGCATCACCGAGCGCGGTGCCACTCGCATGGACGACCAGACCTCGGAAGCGGCAATGGAACTGCGCAAGAAGGAAGGGTACTTCTGATGCACGCCACAGCAGCCACACACGGCGGTACCGCCGAACGCACAAGCCACGCGCCGGCAAGCCACGCACCAGCACCGCGACCCGCGCCCAATGGCTTGCTGCGCTTCTCCACTGCCGGCAGTGTCGATGACGGCAAAAGCACGCTGATCGGGCGCTTGCTCTATGACTCAAAATCGCTGTTTGAAGATCAGCTCGCGCAGGTCGAGCGTGCGACGAAACGACTGCGCCGCTCGTCAGCAGAGATGCAGATTGATCTTTCGCTGCTCACCGATGGCCTGATCGCCGAGCGCGAGCAGGGCATCACCATCGACGTGGCCTACCGCTACTTCGCCACGCCGAAGCGCAAATTCATCATCGCCGACACGCCGGGGCATGAGCAATACACGCGCAACATGGTCACCGGCGCCTCTACCGCCGATCTCGCCATCGTGCTGGTCGATGCACGCAACGGCCTGTCCACGCAGTCGCGGCGGCACGCGCTGATTGCACGTCTGCTCGGCATCCGCCATGTGGTGCTGGCCGTCAACAAAATGGACCTGGTGCATTACGCGCAAGACGTGTTCACGCGCATTGCCGCCGAGTTTGATGCCTTCATCCACAACCCGCTGCTGCCGGGCATCGCACCTGGGGTGCATGCGATTCCGCTGTCGGCGCTGCGCGGTGACAACGTCGTCGATGCATCGCCCCACATGCCCTGGTACCAAGGCGCGCCCCTGCTCGATTTGCTTGAATCGGTCGATGTGTCGGCGGCGTTGGCCGCACAGCCATTCCGGTTTCCGGTGCAAAGGGTGAGCCGGCCACAGCATGCCACCTCCATCGAGATGCACGACTTTCGCGGCTATCAGGGGCGCATCACATCCGGCCGCGTGCAGGTGGGTGATGCGATCACCATTGCGCCGCATGGCCGTGCCAGCTGCGTCAAGGACATTGTGGTGTTTGAGCGCGGTCAGTTGCAATCGCGTGCAAGCGCGCAGGCGCCAGCGTCGGTCACCCTGCTGCTGGAAGACGACATCGATATCTCGCGTGGCGACCTGATTGCGGGTACCACTGTGCAACCCATGTCAGGCCAGGACTTGCGCGCGGTACTATGCTGGATGGATGCTGAACCCCTCGACCTCTCGCGCAAATACCTGCTCAAGCTGGGTGCCGCAACCACTGCTGCGAAAATCACTCATCTTGAGGCGCGCATCGACGTGCAAACCGGCGCGCAAGCGGGCACCAGCACACCTGGGGACGCGGCCACACCCGGGAACGCCGCCACGCTTGGGCTCAACGACATCGGCATCGCACGCATCCGCACCCAGCAAGCACTCGCGTTTGATCTCTATCGCGACCAGCGTGCGACCGGCGGCTTCATTCTGATCGATGCATTCAGCCACCAGACGGTGGCGGCGGGGATGATTCATGGCTGACTTCATTGCTGCCGGCATCGTCTATCTGGTGGGGGCAGGCCCGGGCGCGCCCGACCTGCTCACGCTACGCGCCGCACGCCTGCTGGAGCAGGCGGACATTGTGTTTCACGATGCACTCGTGCATCCGGATACGCTCGCTCTTGCGACGAATGCGGAAAAAATTGCCGTGGGCAAACGCCACGGTGCCCATTCAACGGCGCAAGCCTTCATCAACAAGCGCCTGATCGACGCTGCACGCAAACACCGCGTCGTGGTGCGCCTCAAGGGTGGCGACCCGATGCTGTTCGGGCGCGCGCAAGAAGAACTCGACGCCCTCACGCAAGCCGGCATCCGCTGCGAAGTGGTGCCAGGCATCACCGCTGCGCTCGCCGCCAGCGCGGACCTCGGCATTTCCCTCACACGTCGCGGCGTCAGCCGCTCGGTGGCATTCGTCACGCCGCGCGTGGGTCGTGATGAAGCGCCCTCCGGCTGGATCGAAGCGGCCCTCGCCGCCGACACTGCCGCCCTTTACATGGCAGCGCACGAAACCCAAGCCATTGCGCGTGAGTTGATCGCAGGCGGCAAGCCTGCGCGCACGCCCGTCGCGATTGTGGAAAATGCTTCGCTGCCCGATCAGAAAAAGCACTTCACTACGCTGCAAGCCTTGTCCACCAAGGGTTTTGAGCCATCGACTGCCCCCGTATTGCTGCTCGTGGGCGACGTGTACGCCGCAGCACTGCAAGCCGCCGCCAGTGACGCTACACTCGCAGGCCCGTTGCCCCCAGCCGCAGGCTCGCTGCTGACACCCGCAGCCTCGCTGCCCACATCACGGCAGACTGCCGCCGCCTGACATGACCGCAGGCACTACCATCACCAGTTCAGAGACCGTGTTCCAGCGTGCGCACGACTACGGCAGCAGCGCGGGTCTCACCTACGCAGGCGCAGTCACGCCGGCGCAAGCCTGGCAACTTGCACAAAGCGGTGCTGCCGCCATCGTCGACGTGCGCAGCCGCTTTGAGCACGAGTTCGTCGGGCGCATCCCCGGCAGTCAGTTGATCGAGTGGCGCATTTACGAGGGCAATGCCGAAGGCGGCGTCGCCTCAAAACCCAATCCAGCATTTCTCGATCGGCTGCGCGCCACGCACGCGACCGACAAGCCGCTGCTGCTGCTGTGCCGCAGCGCAGTGCGCTCGCACAATGCAGCGATTGCCGCCACCGAAGCCGGCTTCACGCGCGTCTATAACATCCTCGAAGGGTTTGAGGGTGACAAGGATGCCTCAGGCCGGCGTGGTGAGGCTGGCGGCTGGCGCAAGGCGGGCCTGCCCTGGATTCAAGGTTGAGTGCATTCAGGCCCTGCCCACATCGCGCGCGGACGCCCTGACGGCTGACCACGCATCCACGCTTCCAGGGCGCGCAATACCGAATGCACCCGGCAATTTATAATGATGCTTTGCCCGCCTCAAGGAAACTCAGCATGACCCACGTGGTAACCGAATCGTGCATCAAGTGCAAATACACCGACTGCGTTGACGTCTGCCCGGTCGACTGCTTTCGTGAAGGCCCGAACATGCTGGTGATCGACCCGGACGAGTGCATCGACTGCGCGGTCTGCATTCCCGAGTGCCCGGTCAATGCCATCTACGCCGAAGAAGACGTGCCGGACGATCAAAAGAAATTTACCGATCTGAACGTCGAATTGGCCAAAGGCTGGCCCTCGATCACCAAAACCAAAGGTCCACTCGCCGACGCCGACGACTGGAAAGACACCAAAGAAAAATTCGCAATGCTTGATCGTGGTTGATTCACCACGGCCCCTGCGGCCCTGATTTGAAAGCCGCTTCCAGGCGGCTTTTTGTTTTCTGGAACCTCTCATGCTGACACCCGGCTTCAATCTCGGCTTCACCGATTTCTACACACGCAGCGGCCTCGAACAGGTCGATGCCGCTTTTCTCACCGAACTCGCGGCCAGCGACATGGGACTGTGGACACGTCTCATCGCCGCGCGCAAAAGTGCGGCGAGCGCCAATGCGAGTGCCGACGGAAAAGCCGCGACAACAATCGACGCCAAAACCGAGTCACAACTGCTGATTGATCTCGCGCCGCATGTCGATGACTTCATCGGCAAGCTGTTCGGCATTTCGAAAGAAGTCAGCGCGCTGGCCGAGCGCCACCACGAACTCGCGCCGTTGTTCGAAGTCAAGCGCCAGTTCGTGCAGCGCAAGGCCGCCAAGGCGTTTGATGCCGAGACAGCTGCTGCGCTCGATGGCCTGCAAGTGGGAATCGAGCTGGAAGCCTTGGTGGGAGCGCCTCTTGGGAATATGACGCGCGGCGAAATCGCAACGTTCGAGATCGCCTTCGCGCGCCACGTCACGCGTTGGCAGGCCGACGAGACGGCTTTTTCCGGTGCAGTCGATCTGGCATTGCGTTACGCGGCCTGGGCTTTGCAGAGCGAAGCCGGCCGCCATCGCCATCACGGCGGCGTGCTGTTCAAACAGCCGGTCAAGATTGATCCTCTGCACTTGATCGATCACGCCATCGACAAGCAGGTGAACTGGCACGACAGTGGCGTCACCGCCTTCACCATCAAGCCCGAGCACATTCGCCGGCGCACCGGCTTTGCCCTGACCGATCACGGCACTGACCTCACCGGCGCGCTCGACCAGGCCAATTACTGCATTTGGTGTCACAAGCAAGGCAAGGATTCATGCTCGAAGGGCCTGCGCGACAAGGCGATCAAGAATGCCAACGGCGCCGAGACACCTGGCGCGTTCAAGAAGACTGTATTCGGCGTCAAGCTCGCCGGCTGCCCGCTCGAAGAAAAGATTTCCGAGTTTCACTTTGCCAAAGTGAACGGTCACGCCATCGGCGCGCTCGCCATCATCACGGTCGACAATCCACTCGCCGCCGCCACTGGCCACCGCATCTGCAACGACTGCATGAAGGCCTGCATCTACCAGAAGCAGGCACCGGTCGATATTCCACAAGCCGAGACGCGCACGCTCAAGGATGTGCTCGAGTTGCCGTGGGGCTTCGAGATCTACTCCCTGCTCACGCGCTGGAACCCGCTCAACCTCAAGCGCCCGCTGCCTGCGGCAGCCACGGGTTATCGCGTGCTGGTCGCGGGCATGGGGCCGGCTGGTTTTGGCCTCACGCACAACCTGCTCAACGATGGCCACACGGTTGTTGGCATCGACGGCCTCAAAATCGAACCGCTGCCCGCGCACATCTCCGGGGTGAATCTCGATGGCTCGCGCGCACCGTTCGAGCCGATCCGCGATTTTTCTGACATCAGGGAAAACCTCGACGAGCGCGTCAACGCCGGTTTCGGCGGCGTCGCCGAATACGGCATCACGGTGCGCTGGGACAAGAGCTTCTTGAAAGTGATTCGTCTGCTGCTCGAGCGCCGCGCCGAGTTCGCCTTGTTCGGCGGCATCCGCTTTGGCGGTACCGTCACGCTGGACGACGCGTGGCAACTCGGCTTTGACCACGTCGCGCTGGCGATTGGTGCGGGCCGGCCCACCTTGCTCGATATCCCCAACGGCTTTGCGCGCGGCGTACGCACCGCATCCGATTTTTTGATGGCGCTCCAACTCACCGGCGCCGCCAAGGCCGACTCGCTCGCCAACATGCAACTGCGCCTGCCGGTAGTGGTGATCGGCGGTGGCCTCACCGCCATCGACACTGCGACCGAGTCACTTGCCTACTATCAGGTGCAGGTGGAAAAATTTCTCACCCGTCACGAGGCCCTGGTCAAGGCATCAGGCATCAGCGCGATTCGCGCAACCTGGCGCGATGAAGATCGCGAGATCGCCGAAGAGTTTCTGGCCCACTCGCGCGCCATCCGCAGCGAGCGTGAAAACGCCAAGCGCCAGGGGCGCGAGCCGCGCATCATCGAGCTGTTGCGCAGTTGGGGCGGCGTCACCATCGCCTACCGGCGCCGCCTGATCGATAGCCCGTCTTACACGCTCAATCACGAAGAGGTGGAACTGGCATTGCAGGAAGGCATCACCTTTGCCGAGTGCCTTGCGCCCAAACGCGCCGACATCGACAACTACGGCGCGGTCAAGGGCCTGTGGCTGACGCGCAGTGAAGTCAATGCCGACGGCAAGTCCGCGCCCGCAGGCGAGACCTGGTTGCCGGCGCGCACCGTGTTTGTGGCGGCCGGCACGCAGCCCAACACGGTGCTCTCACGCGAGGGCACTGATGCCGAACGCGCGCAGTTCAAGGTGGACGGAAAATACTTCGCCGCGTGCGATGAACAAGGCCGCCCAGTCAAGCCCGAGAGCGCGAGTTCCAAGCCCGCGCAGGCCAATGTGTTGTTGTCGAAATCGGCCGATGGCCGCTTCGTTTCCTACTTTGGTGACGTGCATCCCTCCTACTTCGGCAATGTCGTCAAGGCGCTCGGCTCGGCCAAGCAGGGTTATCCGGTAGTCACGCGGGTGTTGGCACAGCGTGCGCCTGGCGCAGCGAACGATCTGATCGCCACCCTCAACCACGACTGGCGCGCTACCGTTCACGCAGTCAACCGCCTCACGCCGACAATTGTCGAAATCATCCTCCACGCCCCGGCGGCGGCGCGCAAATTCGAGCCTGGCCAGTTTTACCGCCTGCAAAATTTCGAAGCCCTCGCACCTGTCGTCAATGGCACGCGCATGCAGATGGAGGGGTTGGCACTGACCGGCGCTTGGGTCGATCGTGATGCCGGCCTGGTCTCGACCATCGTGCTTGAGATGGGTGGCTCCGCCGACTTGTGCATCGACCTCAAACCGGGCGAGCCGGTCATCCTGATGGGCCCGACCGGCACGCCGACCCATATACAGTCCAATGAAACCGTGGTGCTGGTTGGTGGGGGTCTCGGCAATGCGGTGCTGTTCTCGATCGGCCAAGCGTTTCGCGCCGCCGGCTCGAAGGTGCTGTATTTCGCTGGCTACAAGAAGGTGATCGACCGCTACAAGGTCCAAGAGATCGAGCGCGCCGCCGACGAAGTGGTGTGGTGCTGCGACGAAGACCCCGGCTTCGCGCCGACGCGTGCGCAGGACAAAACCTTTACTGGCAACATCGTGCAGGCAATGGACGCCTATGCGGCGGGCCGCCTCGGCTCGATCGGCATTCGTCTCCAAGACACCGACCGCATCATCGCCATCGGCTCTGATCGCATGATGGCCGCCGTGGCACGCGCGCGCCACGATGTGTTGAAGCCGCACCTCAAGGCCAAACACATGGCGATTGGTTCGATCAACTCGCCGATGCAATGCATGATGAAAGAAATCTGCGCACAGTGCGTGCAGCCGCACAAGGATCCGGTCAGCGGCGAGACCACCTACGTGTTCTCCTGTTTCAACCAGGATCAGGAACTCGACAAGGTGGACTTCGGCATTCTCAACGACCGTCTGTCGCAAAATGCGGTGCAGGAAAAATTGACGGTGCGCTGGATCGAGCGCTGTCGCAAAACGGTGTGAGCGGTGTTGCGCGTGCGACGCGCGCAACACCCGGCAATGGAGGCTTTGCGCATGCTTGGCGGGTCCATTTGGCCGCGATTCAACTATGCTAGGCTGTCGATTCCCCCGCCACCAGCAAGGAGACCGCCATGGCCCTGATGGACTTCATCAAGAAGCAGTTTATCGACGTCATCCACTGGACGGAGGAGGCCGACGGCGTGCTGTCCTACCGTTATCCGATGCAGGACATGGAGATCCAGACCGGCGCCCAGCTTACGGTGCGCGAGTCACAGATGGCGGGGTTTGTGAATGAAGGCGTGATGGCCGATGTGTTCGGTCCGGGTCGCCACAAGCTCACCACGCAGGTGCTGCCGCTGCTCACCAACCTGAAAAACTGGGACAAGCTGTTCGACGCCCCGTTCAAGAGCGATGTGTATTTCTTCTCGACGCGCCTGCAGCTCAACTGCAAATGGGGCACGCCCCACCCGATCACGATTCGCGACAAGGATTTTGGTGCGGTGCGCCTGCGCGCCTTCGGCATCTACTCGTACCGCATCGCCGACCCCAAGCTGTTCCACAAGGAAATTGCCGGCACGCGCGAGACCTATACCGTGGCCGACCTCGACGGCCAGTTGCGTAACAGCATGATCGCCGCGATGACCAATGCCTTCGGCGGCTCGGGCGTGGCGTTCCTCGACATGGCCGGCAACCAGACCGCGTTTGCCGAAGCGGTGAAGAAGCAGGCCGAGCCGATGTTCGCCAAGATGGGCCTCGCGCTCGACAGCCTCAATGTCGAAAACATTTCGCTGCCCGAAGAAATTCAGAAACTGCTCGACACCCGCATCGGCATGAACATGATCGGCGACATGAACAAGTACACGCAGTACCAAACGGCGAATGCGATTCCGATTGCCGCCGCGAACGAAGGTGGCGGTATTGCGGCGATGGGCGCGCAACTCGCGGCGGGTGTGGGCATCGGCAACCAGATGGTCGGCGCGATGCTGGGCGGCATGACGGGGAATCAGCCAGTCATGGCTCCAGGAACGGCTGCACAAGGTGGTGCCGCTGCAGCCGGTGGTGGCAGCCCCTCTCCGGCGGGGGGCGGAACGAGTGCCGACGACATCATGGCGACCCTCGAAAAACTGCATGGCCTGGTCGGCAAAGGCATCCTGTCGCAGGCTGATTTCGACTCCAAGAAAACCGAGTTGCTCGCCAAGCTCGGCTGATCGCGTCGTCGATAGAGCGCGCCAATCACTGCCACCAGCGGCAATAAATGGGGTCTCAATAAATGGGGTCTGACCCCTTTATTTCATGAAACACGCCAACTGCCCGCAGTGCGGTGCCGACGTTAAGTTTCACGCGGCAGCCTCGGTGCTTGCCGTCTGTGAGTACTGCACGTCGACGTTGATGCGTCATGGCGAAGCGCTCGAACATATCGGCAAGATGGCGGAGTTGCAGGACGACCCGACGCTGATCCAGATCGGCACCGAAGGGGTCTACAAAGGCGTGCACTTCGGCGTGATCGGCCGCATCCAGTTGAAGTATGCGGCCGGGCTGTGGAACGAGTGGCACATCATGTTTGACGACATGAGGACCGGCTGGCTGGGCGAAGCGACCGGCGAGTTTTATGTCACATTCGAAAAGCAGTTTGCGCTGGCGCCACCGCCTTTCAACGCGATCAAGATTGAAGACAAGATCGATCTGGGCGGGCGCTATTACACGGTCACCAATCTGGAGTCGTCGACCTGCATCGCGGGTCAAGGCGAGTTGCCGTTCAGCGTCGGCCCCGGCTACGCTGCGCCGGTGGTGGATCTGGAACTCGATGGCGAGTTCGCTACCATCGACTACAGCGATACCACTGACGGCATCACGCGCGTGTATGTGGGCGAGCGCGTGGCCGCGCGCGACCTCAAGCTCGCGCACCTGCGCGACCCGCGCGATGCGCCCGATGTACTGGCACCGAAACACAAGGCTGAGGCATTCAATTGCCCGAGCTGCGCTGCGCCGTTCAAATTGTCGAGCGGCAAGATCCAGACCTACGGCTGCGCCTCCTGCGGTGCCGTGCTAGACACCAGTGACAAAAAAGTACAGCTGGTCGCCAAGGCGCAGGAGGCGATGTCCTACCCCTTGCGCATTGCGCTCGGCGCCAAAGGAAAATTTGTTCAGGAAAAATTCGGTGGTGAAAAATTCGGCGGCAAGGAGTTCAGCGCCATCGACTGGGAAGTCATCGGCCACATGCGCCGCGCCTCTGACGCCGGGTTTTCGTGGAGCGAATATTTGTTGTTCAACGCGCAGGCGGGCTATGCCTGGCTGGCGGACAGCGACGGGCACTGGTCGCTCTCCTGCAACACCGGGCGTGGCCCGAAGGTGCTGGGGCTCAGCGCGTACAGCAAGGGCGCGAGCTTCGATCACTTTCAGCACTACCTGGCCGAGGTGCAGCATGTGCTGGGCGAGTTTTACTGGAAGGTGCAGGTGGGTGACGTCGTGGAAGTAGACGACTACATCGCGCCACCGCAACTGCTCAGCGGCGAGAAAACCGCCACCGAAGTGAGCTGGTCGCTCGGTGATTACGTCACGCCCGCCGAAGTGCAGCAAGCCTTCAAGCTGAAGGACGCCCTGCCCGCCCCCAAAGGCGTGGCGCCCAATCAGCCCTCGCCGCACACCGCAGCCAACGCGCTGCTGTGGAAGCGCTTCGGCCTGTTTGCCGCCATCAGCCTCGCGCTGCAACTGTGGTTCGCGCTCACCACCGACACCGTGATGAAGGAGACGTTCGTCGTCACGCCGCGCATCGAGTCCACCAAGACCACAGAGCCATTTGTCATCAAGGGCAACGGCCCGCTGGTGCTGCAAAACTCGACCGACGTCGCCAACAACTGGGCCGGATTCAACTACACCCTGGTGGATCCCGCATCAGGCAAGGTGTGGCGCGCCGAGCAGCAGCTGGAGCGCTACTCCGGCGTGGACGATGGTGAATCCTGGAGTGAGGGCTCGTCCAGCGGCCACGTGCTGTTTGCGGATGTGCCGGCCGGCAAATACCAGTTGCAGATTGACGGCGAGACCGCGAAGGACGCACCCAACGCCATCGGCGCGACGCTCAAGCTGGAACGCGGCCATGCGTCGTGGCTCAACTGGGTGCTGTTGCAAATATTGCTGCTGCTGGTGCCGCTATGGGGCTGGTGGCGCGCCAAGACCTTCGAGACCAGCCGCTGGGCCGACAGCGACCATCCGCGCAGCGGCGGCGATGACGGCGATGATGACTGAGGAGACACCATGCAAAAGTTCTATCTGATCGCCGGCGCTGCCGCGTTGTCGTTTTTCACTTACGCGCAGCACAACGGCATGACCCTGACCGGCAGCCGCGGCGTGCAGCAGGTGGCGTCGAGCGGTTACACCGGTGGCAGCAGCGGAGGTGGCGGCTGGAATTCGGGGCGCTCCAGCACACTCTCCCACAAGTAGCTGGAACGGGACAGAAATCAGCTCGGCAAGAAATCAATCCAACCGCACCGGCACCACTTTTCCCCTGGAGGACCACGCATCATGGACATTATCAACCCGCAATTCCTGATCAATTCACTGATCTTTTCATTCCTCGGCGTCTTCGTGTTCTGCATCACGTTCGTGGTGATCGACAAGCTCACGCCCTCGGTCAATCTGTGGAAGGAAATTGTCGAGAAGCGCAACCAGGCCGTCGCCACCGTGGTCGCCGCCATGTGTCTGGGCATCGCGCTGATCATCGCCTCGGCGATTCACTGACGCACGCCGCTGCACCGTTTGCGCCACACCCTTCTTTTTTCCGTCTTTGTTGTTGCGTCCTGCGGGCTCGCCTATGAGCTGATCGCAGCGGCGCTGTCGAGCTATGTGCTGGGCGACTCGGTCACGCAGTTCTCGACTGTCATCG
>JANPAR010000333.1:0-14653 GCA_031430015.1 Burkholderiales bacterium | reverse complement strand
CGCACTTCCAGGCCTTCGATGTCGTTCCATGTATCGATCGTCAGGTCATGCACTTCAAACAGCTTGTGAAATTCATCTTCCGGCACGCGCATGACGGCGGCCAGTTTCTTGAAGGCCGAGGCACGCACCATCGGCACCGCGTAGTACTTGAGGCGCTTGTCGCCGCGGATCAGGGCGGTCAGGCCCGATTGGTGGTCATCGTGGCAATGGGTATGGAAGACGCCGTCGATCTCGTTGACGCTGATGCCCAGCGCCGTCAGGGCATGGTCGATGTTGGGGCCGGCATCGACCAGGTAGACGTGGCCCTGGAACAGCACGATGCTGCCCATGGTGGGGCGGTTCATGTCCCAGCCATCGCCGTCGCCGGTGTGGATCACGGCGAAGTAGCTGCGCGTCGGCACGTGCTTGTCGAGCGAATAGGGGCATTCGTAGATGTCGCTCGGGGCAAGGTTGAGATCGACTTCAATCGTCTCGCCGGCGTAGGCGAATTCGAATACGTTGGTGCGCAGGCGGCGCACCGAGGCGCCGCCGCCAAGTTCAACCGTGGTCTTGTCAATCACGATCGGTTGTACCAGCTCATCCATCGGCAGGATGCGGCCGAACGCAAACGCCAGCTTCATGCGCATCATGTCGTCAGCCATGGCTGGCTCGACACCGGCTTCGATCAGTTCTTCGCGCGAGGACAGACCATAGTTGCCGCGATACAGATACTCCATCTGCGCCTGCACCTGATTCTCCGAACCCAGGATGCGCGGCCGCTGGCCCGTGTTCCCGGGGTGGCCAGGAATGATCTGCCCCTGTAGGTAAAGCATCTGCAGCACCGGGAACTCGGCGCGGTTGCAGGCGCGGCCGTTCTGGATCGAGAGGTCGGACAGCAGGATCGAGTTGGGCCCGGTCTGGCAGGGCTGGCCGTTAATCTCGGTGGTGACGATCAGGCGCAGCTTGAGCAGGTGCTTGACTGAATCGACCGGGCAGCCGCACAGGATGCGCAAGTCAGCCGCAGGGACCTCCAGCCAGTAAATGCCCGGGCTGACCGGAATTTTTCTGAATGCTGAAAGGCTCATGCGAGGGGGAAGCACTGCTGCCGATGGGTGATGTCGGCAGTATGCCAGCAGTTTCAGGCCTGGTCAGGCGTACGGCACACCCTGCGTGTTGACGTATAGCGAGTACACCGAAGTGCTCGCCGCCATGAACAAGCGGTTGCGATGCACACCGCCGAAGCACAGATTGGCGCAACGCTCGGGCAGGTCAATCCGGCCGATCAGTTTGCCTTCTGGATTGAAAATGTGCACGCCATCAAGACCGGACTGCCCCATGCCCCAGCCGCACCAGAGGTTGCCGTCGATGTCGCAGCGAAAGCCGTCAGGGGTGCCCATCGGGCCGGCGTCGATCAGGTCCCGGCGGTGGGTGAGCGTGCGGCCATTGACGACATCAAAGGCGAGAATCTTGCGCGGCACCGAGCGTGACTCGACGACATAGAGCTTCGATTCGTCGGGCGAGAACGCGAGGCCGTTGGGTTGATTGACGCCTTCGGCGACGATGGCGAGTGAGCCATCCTTGTCGAGGCGATACACGTTGGGCGCAAGCTGCGGCGTGTCCTTCTCGCCCTCGTAGTAGCCGGTGATGCCAAAGATCGGGTCGGTGAACCAGATCGAGTCATCGGACTTGACGACGATGTCATTGGGCGAATTGAAACGCTTGCCCTCGAAGGAATCGGCCAGCACGGTGATGCGCCCGTCGTGCTCGGTGCGCGTGACGCGCCGCGTGAGGTGTTCGCAAGTGACGATGCGGCCCTGACGGTCGCGCGTGTTGCCGTTGCCGTTGTTTGATGGCTTGCGATAGGGTGCGGTGACGCCGGTCTCTTCGTCCCACTTGACCATGACGTTGCCGGGTACATCACTGAACACCAGCGCGCGCGCATCACCCAGCCACACCGGGCCTTCGGCCCAGCGAAAACCGTGCGCGATGCGCTCGATCTTGGCGAGCGGCAGGCGGTATTTGTCAAACGACGGATCGACACTGACGATGGACGGGTCTGGGTAACGCTGCGAAGGTTGCCAATCGGACATGGTCACAATCCTTGGTGGATGAATTATCGATGAACGGCGGACTATACGGGTGAATCGGAGGTTGGGGGCGGAACGTCAGCGGCGCGCTCAGTGGCACCCGGGACTGTGGTGGCCGCTGCGGGGGCGCGCGGCTCCCACGACACGCTCACATCGCCGTTCAGAAATGTCTGACACGCCATGCGGTACTGGTTGGCGAAATCAGCCTCGCTCAAATGCTTGCGCTCCTTGTCCTTGACCGCATCGGTATGCTCGATGCCGCTCTCGATGCGGCATTTGCAAGTGCCGCAGATGCCGCCGCCACACTTGAACGGAATGCCACCCTGCCCGCGCAGCGAGACGCGCAGCAGATTGCTGTTCTCCGGCGTGGTGACGGTTTTGCCGCCGTTGGTGAGGAAGGTGACGGTGATCATGCAAGGCTCAGCGCTTGACCAGCGTAATGTCGATGCTGCCGAAGCTGGCGAGCTTGCGCAGCGCTGCGCGCGCTTCTTCAATTGTGTCGAACGACTCCAGAAATTTTGACGGCACCCAATTGACACTTTGGGTGCCGGCCTCGTCCGCCACTTTGACTTTGGTGCGCAGCCCGGCGGCGAATGACGCGATCACGAATTCGGCGCGTTTGCGCCCGGCGAGCGCGTAGTCCCAGGTCTCCACTGCTTGCATGCCCTCGGCCACCTCGGTGCGGAACTCGCCCGGCTTCGAGGTCAGGATGGTGTACATGCGGGCGGTTCGGGTGGCCCGGATGCCACCGGTGTGGCAGCAGCAGCAGTGGCAGGCGCATCTTGCGCAATCTCGATGTCGTGGCTGATCCAAAGTTGGCAGATCAAGCGGTAGCCTTGTTCCAATTTGTCGCCGAGCACCTTCTGCTCTTTCCAATTGGGCGGCGGCAACTGTTCAGCGCCATTGAGGACACGGCTCTGGCACTTGCCACATTTGCCCATGCCGCAACCGTAGCTCAGATACGGATACGGAAACTGCCGCACCCCGGTGCGCACTACCAGGTTGGAATTGTCCTTGACCTCGCCGGTGTGGGCTTGGCCATTTTTATGAATGATGACAGTGGGCATTGAAGGGCAACGCGGCAAAGATGAGAAACGCAGAAACGCTGTCAGCAGCGCTACAAACGCGATTGTCGAATATTTTGTATGCTGCGTAGCTGCCACACCTCTGTAGCCAACCTGTCCAAGGAGCACATCATGCCGCAACTGATGAGTCACGATGATTTTCGCACCGCACTCGAAAACGCGATCAAGGGCAGGAGTGCGAATCAATCCCCGTTCAGCATCGCCTGGGCGAGCGGCAAACTGAGCCGTGCGCACCTCGCGCGCTGGGCCGAAAACCACTATCACTATGTCGGCCCGTTTGCCGATTACCTCGGCTACGTCTACGGGCGCATGCCGGCGCGCTATCAGGAAGCCAAGGATTTTCTGCTCTACAACATGTATGAAGAAGAAATCGGCGGCGACCGCCACACCGATCTTCTGATCCGCTTCGCCGAAGCCTGCGGCACCACCGGCGCGCGCGTCAAAGACCCGGACAACATGTCGGCCACCACGCGCGGCCTGCAAAGCTGGTGTTATTCAGTGGCGATGCGTGAAGATCCGATCGTTGCGGTTGCCGGCCTGGTGGTCGGCCTCGAATCACAGGTGCCGTCGATCTACCGCAAGCAGACTCCGACGCTGCGAGAGAAATACCAATTTACCGACGAACAAGTCGAGTTCTTCGATCTGCACATCGTGTCGGATGAAATCCACGGCGAGCGCGGTTATCAGATCGTGCTCGAACACGCCGACACCCCCGATCTGCAGCAGCGCTGTCTGAAGATTTGCGAAATTGGGGCCGAGATGCGCCTGCTCTACACCACCGCGCTGTATCGCGACTATGTGGCCAACGACATTCCGCTCTCCGAGATTGAAGCAGCGAGCGCCTCTGCTGCCGCGCCGCAGCGCGAATTGGCCGCTGCCTGAAACGAGCCTCATTGCGCTGATCAGTATTGCCCAACCAAGGACTTCGCTTGAAAACAGTCGCCAAACTTGAACTTGCCGAAGCGCGCACCATGGTCGCCGGCGCCACCGCCAAAGCCAAAGAAATCGGCGTCGCGCAAACGATCTGCATCACCGACGAAGGCGGTTTTCCGCTCGCGCTTGAGCGCATGGATGGCGCACGCGTCACCGGCCCGCAGATCGCGTGGAACAAAGCCTTCACTGCCGCCGGCCACAAGCGCTCAACCCATCTGTTCAATGCGCCGCCAAACGGTCCCGCGCTGCCCGGCAACGAAGCCTTCGGCATCCAGTGGAGCTTCGAGGGGAAATTTGCCGTGTTCGTTGGCGGCTTTCCCGTCGTCGTCAACGGCGAAGTGGTGGGCGGTGTCGGCCTCTCCGGCGGGAACGGCGAACAAGACACACAGTGTGGCGTGGCTGCCTTGCAGGCGCTGGCCGACATGCTGGGGCCGAAGGGGATGACGGTGCTGGTGGCGGCGGATATCAAGAAATAGCTTGAGCGCCGGGCAGCTTTTGCTCAACGGGCAAGGGCATCAAACCGCACTGCAGTGTCGCGCGATGCAGACATCGAGAACCTCCTCGCCGGGCCGCTCCCACCAACGGTCTGAGAAGATTTCCACTTCGGAAAAGCCCGCATACCCGGCGTCTTCGACCCAACCTCGAATCTTGCTGATCTCGATCACGCCGTCGCCCATCATGCCGCGGTCGTTGAGGAGGTCGTTCGTGGGGATCAGCCAATCGCAGACGTGAAACGCGAGCAGGCGCTCCTTGCCGGCACGGGCAATCTGCTGCTGCAGTTTTGGATCCCACCAGACGTGATACACGTCCACTGCGACGCCGAGTGCGCCGCTGCGAGACGGATCAAGCTCGTCGCACAGGTCGAGCGCATGTTCCAGCGTGTTGACGCAGGCGCGCTCGGCTGCCTGCATCGGGTGCAGCGGCTCGATGGCGAGCGGCATGTCAACGTTGCGTGCATGTTCGAGTGCGGTGGCGATGCCGTCGCGCACTTCGCTGCGTGCGCGTGCGATGTCGTGATGCGCCGGGTTGCCGGTGAGTGCGCCTGGCAAGGAGCCGACCACCAGCACGAGGCAGGGTGCGTTGAGCGTCCTGGCTTCGTCGATGGCCTTGATGTTGTCTTCACGCGCTGCTGCGATGCCTGCTGCGTCTGCGGCGGGATAAAAGCCGCCGCGGCAGTAGCCGGAGAGCACGATGTTGTTGTCGCGCAGTTGTTTGGCAATCTTGTCCAACCCCATCGCGGCAACCTGATCGCGCCACGGGTTGATGGCGCGGATGCCGCGCCGGGCGCACTCGTCGATGATGCGGTCAAGCTTCCATTGCTTGCGCACCGTCGCCGTGTTGAGGGAAAGCCATTCGTGGCTGCGGGAGAAGTCGCGCATCGGAGAACAAGTTGGAGGGAGGGTGAGACAGGCAACCCGGCAAGCGCGCAAGCGTTAACGGGTCTCGCGTCGCAACTGCCGCACGATGGCGGCATTGTCGAGGTCACCATCTCCGGCAACGATAGCGGCGCGCATCAGCGCGGCATGCGCCTCGGAAAGCGGCAGACGCTGTGACTTGGCACTGGCCTGCGCCAACATCAACTCAACGTCCTTCAGATGCTGGCGAATCCGCGACTGCGGCGCAAACTCACCGCTGAGCATGAGCGGCCCCTTGATTGCTGCGGCATCGGAGCGCGCCGGCGAAGCGAGCACCAGTTCCAGAAATTTTTCCGGCGCAATGCCAAGCCGTTCGGCGAACACCAGGCCCTCGGCAAACACCGCGCGGTTCAGACCAAGCACGAGGTTGGTCGCGAGTTTGGCGCGCGCGCCCATGCCGGTGCCGCCGGCGTGCAGGCGCTTGGGTGAAATCGCGTCGAGCAAATCAGCGTGTGCTGCAATCACATCGGCATCGCCCCCCAACAACATGGTCGCTTCTCCCGCAGCAATCTGCGCGCTGGACCCCGAAAGCGGCGCCTCAATGAATCCGATGCCGTGCGCCTTGAGCCGGTCAGCAAGCCAGACGAGGCGCTCCGGATCGCCGGTTGAGCAATCCGTGATGACCCGCGGTGTGCCGCCTTCAAGGACACCATTGGCCCCCTCAATCACCTTGAGCACGTCGTCCGTGTCGAACACTGCGGTGATCAGGCGTGTGGCCTTCTGGCCGACATCGCGCGCCGAGGTGGCAACTCGTCCGCCTTGCGCAGCAAACCGTGCGCAAGCACGCGAATCGATGTCAAACCCGACGCACGTGTATCCGGCCTCGAACAACCGCTGTGCGATGGCCGAGCCGACCAGACCGAGGCCGATGATGCCGATGACGGGTACGCTGCTCATGATGCCGCGGTGTGGCAATCAGTAGGGTATTCAGTGCGGTAACGAAGCGCCACCACACACGGCGATGTCCTGCCCGGTGATGGCGGCGGCAGCGGACGAAAGCAGGAAGGCAGTGAGCGCAGCGACTTCTTCGGGCGCAATGAAACGTCCAATCGGCGGTACCCGTGGCCCGGTGCCGGCGCGCGCCGGGTCTTGCAGCATGCGCGTTGCCGTGGCGGCCGGCGAGATCACATTCACGGTTACGCCTGCGGCAATGCTCTCCGCTGCCCAACTGCGCGCGAGCGATACCAGTGCGGCCTTGGTCGCGGCGTATTGACTGCGCCCGGGAATCCCGTGCGATACGCGGCTGCCGATCAGCACCATGCGTCCCGCACGTGCCTGCTGCATCGCAGGCAACATGGCATTGGCGATGCGTTGCGCGGCGGCGACGTGCAGTTGCCACATCAGCGCAGCGTCAGCGTGTTGCAGCGACCCCGCACGGCCCACGCGCAGGATGCCGGCGGCATGCACTACCGCACCGGGCACGTTTCGCGTGAGCACGGCTTGCAGTGCCGCGTCTGTGGCAGCGGCATCGGACAAGTCCACCGTTTTTGCAGTGAAGGCGGCATGCGTGATTGAAGCGGGCGCGACGTCGAGGCCCGTCACCTGCCAGCCATCGGCGAGCAAACGCGCCGCGATGGCCGCGCCGATGCCGCTGCTGCTGCCGGTGACGATGGCATTGCGCTGGGGCTGCGCGCTGCCGGACGCACTCTTACTCGACACGAATCTTCGCTTCCGAAATAAGCTTGCCCATCAGCGTGATGTAGTCCTGCTGAAACTTGTTGAAATCGCTCACGCTGCCGCCGCCGAGCAAAATACCCTGCGCAAGCAACTTGTCGCGCATGTCGCCGGCCAGCGCTTTGTTGATTTCATCATTGAGTTTTTGCGTGATGTCCTGCGGCAGTTTGGCTGGCCCCCACAGACCGTACCAACTGGTGAATTCAAATCCGGGCAGCGTCTCGGCCACTGCGGGCACGTCGGGCAGCGTCGGCAAGCGCGCAGCCGACGTGACAGCGACGATGCGCAAATTGCCCGCTTTGTGATGCTGCACAGCGCCCAGCACCGGATCAACAAAGCCGGCAATCGAGCCACCGATCAAGTCCTGATACGCCGGGGTTGAGCCTTTGTAGGGCACGATCAGATAGTCGCCGCCACCCGCGCGCTTGAGCAACTCGGTGGCCAGGTGCCCGGCCGAGGCGGTCGAGCCAATCGCAAAGCCAAGCTTGCCAGGGTTGGCCTTGGCATGCACGAACAGTCCCTTCAAGTCGGTGACCGGCAAATTTTTGTTGACTGCCACCGACAGCGGTGCTTTGGCCACCAGGCCGATGGCGGTGAAATCGCCAGTGATGCTGTAGGGCGGCTTGGCAATCACCAGCGGCCCGGTGACAAAGGTCGAAGCGTTGAACAACAGGGTGTAGCCATCGTTGGCGGCTTGTGTTACCGCTGACGCACCGATGGTGCCGTTGCCGCCCGCGCGGTTCTCGACCACGAACTGCTGGCCGGTCTGCTCGCCAAGCTTGAGTGCCAGCATGCGCCCGACGATGTCGAGCGTGCCGCCAGGCGGGAAGGGGATGATGATCTTGACCGGGCGGTTTGGATAGGTCTGCGCCGACGCGTGCGCGGCAAAAAGGCCAAGACCGGCCCATAGAATCGCCCTGAGAATAGCTTGTACCAACGGTTTCATCAACATCTCCCTCGTAAACTGGAATCAGACCACGCCATGCACAGCCAGAGTCGCACGCATGCGCGCGCACGCCAGATCTGGATCGTGCAACAGTCCCGCACGATCGGCGAGGCGGAACAACTCGCTCAAATGCAGGATCGAGCGCGCGCTCTGCTGCCCGCCCACCATCGTGAAATGGCTTTGCAATCCATTCAGATACGCCATGAACACCACGCCGGTTTTGTAGAAGCGCGTCGGTGTCTTGAAGATGTGGCGTGACAGCGGCACGGTGGGCGCGAGGATGTCGTTGAAGGCCTTGCTGTCGTTGCGCGCCAATGCACCAAGCGCGGCAGAGGCAGCCGGCGCAATCGCGTCGAAGATGCCGAGCAGCGCATGGCTGAAGCCCTGCGCGTCACCCTCGATCAATTCGGCGTAATTGAAATCGTCCCCCGTGTACATCTTCACGCCGGGCGCAAGACGGCGGCGCATCGCAATCTCCTTGTCCTTGTTAAGCAGCGACACCTTGACGCCATCGACCTTGGCGGCACTGCGGTTGATCGCCGCGACCGCCGCGTCCATCGCCAGCAGGTGGTCAGCGTTGCCCCAGTAGCCTTTGAGCGCGGGGTCGAACACTTCGCCGAGCCAATGAATGATCACCGGCTCCTTCACCTGCGACAGGATGCGGTCGTAGACGCAGTGATAGTCGTCCGGTGATTTCGCTACCCGTGCGAGCGCACGCGACGCCATCAGGATGATCTTGCCGCCGAGCTTTTCAATCGCCGCGATCTGCTCTTCATACGCGTGAATCACATCGTCAATCGATTTCGCGTCTTCCGGCGCGAGATGGTCAGTGCCCGCGCCACTGGCAAGAAATGCGCCCTTGATGTCTTTGGACGCATCAATCGAGCGGCGGATCAATTCGAGCGACGCCGGCCAATCCATCCCCATGCCGCGCTGCGCCGTGTCCATTGCCTCGGCCACGCCCATGCCGAGTGTCCACAGATGGCGGCGATAGGCGATGGTGGCATCCCAGTCAATCGCGCAATCGAGCCACGGGTCGTGCTCTTTGAGTGGATCTGCGACCACATGGGCAGCCGAGTAGGCGATGCGTGTGAAGACGCCGCTCGGGTGGGCGGGAAAGTCACGCGGCATCGACAGGTGAAATGGCTCCAGCCGCCCTGTCCGATTGGGAAGTTGAATGCTGGCGCTGATGCGTTGGGGTGCGTTCATGATGACGCGAGTCGTTGAATGGCCATAGCGGAGATTCCTGCTCAGGGTTGGGCGGGCGGCAAGTGAGCGGCGATCGCTTGCATTGCATTGAAATCGGGCATCACAGCGCTGGCGTAACCGGCGCAGTCAAGTGAGGCGAGCGCGATGCGCCCTTGGCTGATCTTGAGCCGTACGGCACCGTGGGAGTGCTCGTACACGTCGGGGTGGGCAGAAAAAAAAGCTTGTTGCTCAGCGACGGGCAGTGCGGCCATGCCGTTCACATAGTGGTGGCCGTTGCGTTCGACATGGGTGATGCCGAGCAGGTTGACGAGGGCGAGGTCTTGCTGCACTGAAAGTCCCGCCTGCGTGGTCAGGTCTTCCGCCGACATGAAGAAGCGCGTCTGCTCTTGCCCGGTGTTCCAGCGCACGCACCGTGCTGCGTTGAGGATTGACTTGTAGAGGCCCTTGCAGGTCTTGCTCGATACACCGCTGTAGCCACGCGCGCGCGCCGCGACAAAGGTGTCAAGGGTGCCGTCGGATTCGTCGATGATCACTGGCAGGCCCAACACATTGCCGCGGAAATCGGCTTCCAGAGCCGTTTTCCGGCCAATCGGCTGCTCCACAAAAAGGATCGACGCGACCAGACGTTGCAGGGCCGGTGTGCCGCGCATGCGCGCCAGCAACGCCTGCACCTGCTCCGCGTTCTCGTACTGCTCATTGCCGTCGAGCGAGGCCCGGTAGGGCGCATCGGCTTGATCAAGCACTGCGGCAATCGCCCCCAGGCGTGCCAGGTCGGCATCGAGGTTGCCGCCCACCTTGAGCTTGAAGGTGCGGTGTCCATAGTGGGTGACGACCTGTTCGAGCGTTTCGGGCAGGCCGTCGTTGACCGGCTCCTTGAGGTCGGCTGCCGTGATGGCGTCAACCAGGCCCACGGTATGGCGCGCCTCGATCGACGGGGCCGGTTTGAGCGAAGCGAGAAAGCGCTCGATGTCGAGGCCGGCGAATTCCTGGCGGGTCGCGCCGATGCCGGGCAAATTGCGCTGCACTGCCAGATAGAACGACGTGCCATGCGCGCGACACAAGGCGTCGAGAATGGCGCGGTCGATCAACGCCGGCCCGTAGTTGGCGAGCAAGGGGTTGTAGCCGCGCGCGGCGCTGGCCAACTGGTGAGCGTCGTAGTGGCGCGCAAAGTGACCGAACGCGGTGTCGGGGGCGGGGTCCGACAGGTAAGCCTCGCGCGCCAGCAGCAGCACATCGCGCAACTGGTTGAAGTTGTCCTCGTTGCTCAAGGCGAGGTTCTTGTCGAACCATTTTGGGGCCATCATCTCGGCTGCAGCGCCATTGATCTCGCGGCCATCGGACATCCGGATCCGCACCTGCGCAAACGCCTGCGGGCAATGCGTGAGCGTGACCACCCCAAAGCGAAACGGCAGGCGCAGCACCACCGGCCGCTCATGCAGTTCGATGCTGCGAATGGCCAACGGCGTGGCGCTGCCGTGCGTGCGGGTCGACCCCGTTGTCCCAGCTGTCATGGTGGGCTTTTCAACCATCAATCCATCGCGAGCACGCCGGTGGCCTTGAAGATGCTGCGGATGCGTCCAGTGTATTCGGAAAATTTCTCGGGCATGCTGTCGAGCTTGCGCGGGCGAGGCAGGTCGATGTCGATGATCTCGACGATGCGCCCGGGGCGCGGGCTCATCACCACCACGCGATCGGCCAGCAGCACTGCCTCGGGAATGCTGTGGGTGATGAACAGCGCGGTCTTGCGCTTTTCCATCCAGACGCGCTGGATGTCCATCGAAATCTGTTCGCGCGTGAGTGCATCGAGTGCGCCGAACGGCTCGTCCATCAGCAGCAATGGCGGGTCGTGCACCAGGGCCCGGCAGATCGACACGCGCTGGCGCATGCCGCCGGAGAGCTCAAACGGTTTATGGCTCTCGAAACCCTTGAGGCCGGTAGCTTCAAGCAGGCGCCGCGCCACCGGTTCATACTGCGCGCGGTCAAGTTTGCGTATGTCCACCTGCAGCAGCACGTTTTCAAGTACGTTGCGCCAATCAAGCAGGATGGCGTCCTGAAACACGATGCCGAGATCGGTCTGTGGTGCGTCAACGGCGCGCCCCCCAATCGTGATCGAGCCCGAACTGCGTGGCTGCAGCCCGGCAACCATTTTGAGAATGGTCGTCTTGCCACAGCCGCTCGGGCCGACCACGGCGACGAATTCGGACTCGCGGATATCGAGGTTGATTTCGCCACAGGCTTCGACCGGGCCAGCCTTGGCCTGATAGACCTTGCTGACGTTGTCGAGCCTGATGTAAGCGTCAGCCGCCATTATTTTTTCGGCAGGTAAGGCGCTTCGGACAAATACTCATTGGTGAAGTAGGTGTTCAGGTCAGCCTGCGGGTTGAGCTTGGCGAACTTGGAGAGCAGATCCTGGGTGTCGCGCCAGTCACCGACATCGGTCACGCCAATGGCGCGGCCCTTGGTGCGCTCGGTGCGAATGATGCTCATGGTGCCCTCCACTTCCAGAAGTGCGATTTCCTGGGTGAACACGGGGGCGGCCTTGCGGAAGATTTCGGCGGCCTCGGCGCGATTGTCAAAACTGTGCTGCCAGCCGCGCTGCGAGGCGCGCAGGAAGCGGCGCAGCAGATCCTGGTTCTTGGCGTCCTTGACCCAGTTGTTGTTGACGATGATCGCCGAAGACAATGTGGTCACACCGGCCATGTCGTAAAGGCGGGTCCAGCCCATCTTCACGCCCGTCTGCAACTGCATGCGCGGACCCTGGTCCATGAAATAGCCCAGTAGCGCGTCGGCCTGCTTGTTGAGTACGGCCTGCTCCTTCCCCTGCGGGTTGGCTACCGTGATGACCTGCACGTCTTCCATCTTCATGCCGAGCTTGCCCATGAAAGCGGTGAAGATGGCGAGGCTGGCATCGCCTGCAGTCATGGCAATACGGCTGCCCTTGATGTCGGCAATTTTCGTGGGCCGCGCCGCATCGGCCCGATAAATGAAGGCCATCGGACTTTGCTGCAGTGTTACGCCCACCGCCCTGATCGGCATGCCATTGGAGATGCCGCGCATCATGGTGGCAGCGTCAACATAGGCCACCGGACTGTTGTTGGACGCAACCAGTTGCGACACCGTGGTCGAGCCGCTGCCCTCCTGAATCTCGATTTCGATCCCTTCCTGCGCATAGAACCCCTTATCGCGCGCGACAAAAAACGGCGCGTGCTCGCCGTACAGCGTCCAGTTCAGGCGAAACGGAAATTTTTCGAGCTTGGGTTGGGCAAAAGCCTGACCCGCACACAGAAGCATTACCAACGCTGCGATGATGCGTTTCATGTTGTCTCCTTTGGGTGAAAAAGCCACACTACATGGTTCCTGAACCCTCACGTACGCGATGGGTCACGTGCCAGGGGATCAGAAATGCTTCAAGAAACTCGACCACGTAAAAGAACACCAGCCCGATGATGGTCAATGCCACGATGGTAGCGAACATCAGGGCGGTTTCCATGTTGGAGTTGGTCACCAGCAGCAGGTAGCCGAGACCCTTGTCGGCGCCGACGAACTCGCCCACCACGGCGCCCGCCACGGAGAGTGTGGCCGCCACCTTGAGCCCGCTGAACAGATACGGCAAACTGGTGGGCAGGCGAAAGCGCGCAAACAACTGCCAGCGCGTCGCGCCCATCGAGCGCGCCAGGTCGGTCATTTCAGACGACATCGAACGCAAGCCGACCGCAGCATCGATCACGATCGGGAAAAACGAGATCAGGAATGCCACCAGTACCTTGGGCGTGGTGCCGACCCCGAACCAGACCAGAAACAGGGGCGCAATCGCCACTTTGGGCACGACCTGGAAAAACAGCAGTTGCGGCGTGATGAAACGATCGAAGCGGTGCGACGAGGTGATGCCAATCGCCAGCGGAATCGCGATGGCGACGGCGAGTATGTAGCCAAGCAGCATTTCGTAGGTGGTCACCCAGCCGTGGAACAGCAGCTTGGGGAATTCCTGCACGAACATTTTTGCTACTTCAGTGGGTGGCGGCATCAGATAGCGCGGCACGCTGAACAACCACACCCCGGCTTCCCAGATCGCCAGGAACATCAGGATGCCGGCCAGCGGCGAGAGTCGATTCATCATGTCGATGCAGCCTGCGTGAAAGTCTGAATGGCGCTTGCGTCGGGTGTCAACCCCAGGCCAGGCCCGGTGGGCACACCGAGGCGATCACCACTCGCTCGAAACGCATTATCGGTGGTGCCGCGATCGGCCAGGTACTGCGGCCCGTTGAGTGCGGCAGGGTGTTCGAGACCCGCCCAGGCAAACAGGTGCGCCGACGCCGCCATGGAGAGCTCGGGGTCGGTCAAGCCCGAGGCGAACAGCTTGAGCCCGTCGCGCTGCATGCCTTCGACAATCCGTGAGGCGTGCCACAGGCCACCGCAGCGAGCCACTTTCATGGCGATGCCATCGAGCATGCCGAGCGCCGCGAATTCCTCTGCTTCAACCGGCGAGACGATGCCTTCGTCCATCAGGATCGGCAGCGCACCTTGCTGTGTGAGGCGCTGGTAGTCGCGGATCCGGTTCGGCGGCAGCGGCGACTCCAGCGCACGCAAGCCCAGGTCAGCGAGTTGTGGTGCCTGTGCGAGTGCGGTCTCGATATCGTAGCTGGTGTTTGCGTCGCACCAATGAAATCCTTGTGGCGAAAACTGCGTGACCAGCCGTACCAGGTCGAGGTCGAAAGCGGCCGATTGCGGCGGTCCGAGCTTGATGTTGAAACTGTCATAACCGAGGCTGCCGCCCTGCTCAAGCAACAACGTGGCCTGGTCCAGGCTGGTGGTGTTGATGGTCCAGCTAAGGCGGATGTCCGGACTCGGAGCGCTGGGCTTGGTTTCACCACCGCCCAGCAATGCGTACGCCGGCTTGCCGGATTGCCGGCCCCACAGGTCGTAACAAGCCAAGTCGATGGCAGCCTTGGCCAGTGGCTGGCCGACCGAGAAGGACGGGCGGATGGCGCGCTCCATGCGCGCATGCACGTCGGCCAGATCGCACGGGTCGGCGCCCAGCACGGCCGGCGCCAGGTAGTGGCGCAGGGTCGAATCCACGCTTTCCACGGTTTCGTAGGTCCAGGTTTCCACTGGGACGGACTGGCCGAAGCCCTCGCGGCCCTCGGCGTCGGTCAGGCGCACCAGGACCGTCGGCCGCAGCCCCGACTTGAAAAACTTGAAAGCGCCGACCAGCGGGTAGTCGCGCCGGCCAACCTCCACGCGCACAATCTTGCTCATTGTTGCCTTGCCGGCCTTCCATCAATCAATGTAACCGTCTGGTTAAATATTAGCAGCCGCACGAAAGCC
>JANPAR010000332.1:0-22296 GCA_031430015.1 Burkholderiales bacterium | reverse complement strand
TGCGGCAGATACCCACCCAGCGCGGCGCGGCGCTCGTGCAAATACTGCATGACCGGGTCTTTGTCATCCGGCTTGTAAAACGGCAGCTCTTCGAGCTTGCTGTCCGGCACCGGAATATTGAAGCGGTCACGAAACTCTCGCACTGTTTCAAGCTCGAGTTTCTTGAGCTGGTGCGTCGGGTTCTTGGCCTGGCCCTGCTTGCCCAAGCCATACCCCTTGATGGTTTTGGCCAGAATCACCGTCGGCTGGCCCTTGTGGTTGACGGCGGCGTGATACGCCGCATAGATCTTGTGCGGGTCGTGGCCACCACGGTTCAAACGCCAGATGTCGTCGTCCGACATGCGCGACACCATTTCGAGCAGTTCGGGATACTTGCCGAAGAAATTGGCGCGTACGTAGGCGCCGTCGTTTGCTTTCATGTTCTGGTATTCGCCATCCACCGCTTCTTCCATGCGCTTGTGCAAGAGGCCGGAGGTATCGCGTGCCAACAGCGGATCCCAGTATGCGCCCCAGATCAGCTTGATGACGTTCCAGCCGGTACCGCGAAAATCGGCTTCGAGTTCCTGGATGATCTTGCCGTTGCCACGCACCGGGCCATCAAGGCGCTGCAGGTTGCAGTTGACGACGAAGATCAGGTTATCGAGCTTTTCGCGCACCGCAAGGCCAATTGCGCCAAGCGATTCTGGCTCGTCCATTTCGCCGTCGCCGCAGAATACCCATACCTTGCGCTTGGAGGTATCGGCAATGCCACGCGCGTGCAGATACTTGAGAAAGCGCGCCTGGTAAATCGCCTGCAGCGGGCCAAGCCCCATCGACACAGTGGGGAACTGCCAGAAGTCAGGCATCAGCCATGGATGCGGATAGGACGAGATGCCCTTGCCATCGACCTCCCGGCGGAAGTTAAGCAACTGGTCCTCGTTGATGCGCCCTTCGAGATACGCGCGCGCGTAAATGCCGGGCGCCGAATGGCCCTGGAAATAAACCAGGTCGCCGCCATGCTCGGCAGTGGGCGCATGCCAGAAGTGATTGAAGCCGATGCCGAACAAGGTACCAACCGAAGCGAAGCTCGCGATGTGGCCGCCGAGATCGCCCTCGCCCTTGTTGGCCTTGGCGACGGTGACCAGCGCGTTCCAGCGCGTGATTGAGCGGATGCGCTCTTCCAACGCGTGATCGCCGGGGCTTTTGGCTTCGAGATGCGTCGGGATGGTGTTGATGTAAGCGGTGTTGGCGCTGTACGGCAGATACGCACCATTGCGCCGCGCCTTGTCGATCAGTGCTTCGAGAATGAAGTGGGCACGCTCGGGTCCTTCGCGCTGCAGGATCGCCTCGAGCGCTTCGGTCCATTCCTGGGTTTCGAGCGGATCCACGTCTCCCGGCGCGGCGTTGGTCACGTGCGGAAAATTCAGTACAGCGGCCATGGTCAGTTTCCTTCTGTCAAAAGTTCAATCAATCAATCCACATCTCATTCGCACACGACTCCCGAAGCTTGCCCCAAATGCCGGTAAATGCCAATCGGAAAACACTGCATTTTTACGCCGCAGCGCACAAAGTCCGCGTTTAGCGCGGTTTTTGCGTCCACGCTCTGTCTCAATGAGCTATTTTGTTTTAAACACTTACTTAATATAAGTCGAATTCTACACTGAATTCAGGGATTTGCAAGAGCCGGAGCGCTTTAAGCATGTGCAAGACGAGACCCAAGCAATTGCACTATAATTTGGCGCTTTCTGCATTCGCTTGCGCGCCCTGAATATCCTCAGAGATATTGAATTCGGCGTGCATAGCTAGACCCTCAGAAGCGCGTACCGATTCGTCGCATGACCCCACGCGCTGTGCAATCATGGCCGCCAAACACTTTCTCCAGTTCAAGGATTTGTCACGCAGCGAACACGAATATTTGTTCGCGCGCGCCGGTCATATCAAAGCGCAATTCAAAGCGTTCAAGACCTATCACCCGCTGTTCGATCGCCATCTGGCGATGATTTTCGAAAAGAGCTCAACCCGCACGCGCCTCTCATTTGAGGCCGGCATGCAGCAACTGGGCGGCTCGGCGATTTATCTGAACACACGCGATACCCAGTTGGGCCGTGGCGAGCCGGTTGAAGACGCCGCGCAAGTCATCAGCCGCATGGTCGATATCGTGATGATCCGTACCTTTGAGCAGGACATCATCGAGCGCTTTGCCGCCCACTCGCGTGTGCCTGTGATCAATGGTCTGACAAACGAGTACCACCCTTGCCAGGTGCTGGCCGACATCTACACCTACATCGAGCAGCGCGGCTCGATCCAGGGCAAGACGGTCGCATGGATCGGCGATTCCAACAACATGTGCAACACCTGGCTGCAAGCGGCCGAGGTGCTTGACTTCAATGTGCATGTTTCAACGCCGCCAGGTTATGAAATTGAACCAGAGCGCGCCGGCCTGTTCGGCAAGAATCACTTCGAAGAATTTGCCGATCCGATGGATGCAGCACGTGGTGCGCACCTGGTCACCACCGATGTGTGGACCAGCATGGGCTTTGAAGCGGAGAATGAAGAGCGCAAAAAAGCTTTCGCCGACTGGTGTGTCGATGGCGAGATGATGAAAATCGCGCAAGCTGATTCTCTGTTCATGCACTGCCTGCCGGCGCATCGCGGCGAGGAAGTCGAAGCCGAAGTGATCGATGGCCCGCACAGTGTGGTCTGGGAAGAAGCCGAGAACCGCCTGCACGTGCAAAAGGCCTTGATGGAATATTTGTTGTTGGGAAAAGTGGAAACCTAGAGAGAACACGTAAGGATATTCAAGCACATGAGCAACGCAAAAAGCAGCACCGCCAAATCCGCCAGCGCCGTCAGTACAGCGGACAATAAAATCAACAAGGTGGTCCTCGCCTACTCGGGCGGCCTCGACACCTCGGTCATCCTCAAATGGCTGCAGGACGTCTACCACTGCGAAGTGGTGACCTTCACTGCCGACATCGGCCAGGGCGAAGAAGTCGAACCGGCGCGCGCCAAAGCGCTCATGATGGGCATCAAGAAAGAAAACATCTTCATTGATGACCTCAAGGAAGAATTCGTGCGTGACTTCGTGTTCCCGATGTTCCGCGCCAACACGCTGTATGAAGGCGAGTATCTGCTCGGCACCTCGATTGCGCGGCCATTGATCGCCAAGCGCATGATCGACATCGCGCGCAAGGTCAAGGCCGATGCGATCTCGCACGGCGCCACCGGCAAGGGCAATGATCAGGTGCGATTCGAACTCGGCGCTTATGCGCTGATGCCCAACGTCAAGGTGATTGCGCCCTGGCGCGAATGGGATTTGCTCTCGCGCGACAAGCTGCTCGCCTATGCTGACAAGCACGGCATCCCGGTCGATTTCAAAAAGCGCAAGGGTGGCGGCGCGCCTTACTCGATGGACGCCAACCTGCTGCACATCAGCTACGAAGGCGGCATTCTCGAAGACCCGAATTTCTCGCCCGAAGATTCGATGTGGCGCATCACGGTCTCGCCCGAGAAAGCACCGAACAAGCCGCAGGTGATTGAGTTGACCTTCGCCAAGGGCGACATCGCCGCCATCGACGGCAAGAAAATGTCGCCGGCAAGTATCCTGACGGAACTCAACACCATCGGTGGCAAACACGGCATCGGCCGCCTCGACATGGTCGAGAACCGCTACGTCGGCATGAAGTCGCGCGGCTGCTATGAGACGCCCGGCGGCAGCATCATCTGGAAGGCGCACCGCGCGTTGGAGTCGATCACCATGGATCGCGAAGTACTGGCGCTCAAAGATGATCTGATGCCGCGCTATGCCCGCCTGATCTACAACGGTTACTGGTTCAGCCCAGAGCGCAAGCTGATGCAGGTATTGATCGATGAGTCGCAAAAGACGGTTAACGGCACCGTGCGCCTCAAGCTCTACAAAGGCACCATGATGGTGGTGGGCCGCGAGTCCAAGACCGACTCGCTGTTCGACATGAAAATTTCCACATTCGATGACGACGGCGGCGCCTACAACCAGGCCGACGCTGCCGGCTTCATCAAGCTCAATGCGTTGCGCATGCGGATTGCCGGCAATCTGGCCAAATCCCGCAGGAAGTAATCCCTGCGGTTCGGGAGGGAAAGCATGCCGTCATTCGATATCGTCTGCGAAGCCAACATGGTCGAGGTGAAAAACGCCGTAGATCAGGCCAACAAGGAAATCACCAACCGGTTTGATTTCAAGGGCACCGACGCGCGCTTCGAGCAAAAAGAACGCGAGCTCACTGCGTTTGCAGACTCTGATTTTCAGTTGAGCCAGATGCGCGATGTACTCACCAACAAGATGACCAAGCGCAGTGTCGATGTGCGCTTCCTCGACATCGGCGACGTGGAAAAAATCGGCGGCGACAAGGTCAAGCAGCTCATCAAGGTGCGCAACGGCATCGAGCAGGAGCAGTCGAAGAAAATCGTGCGCCTGCTCAAGGACGCCAAGCTCAAAGTCACCTCGTCGATCCAGGGCGAAGCGGTGCGCGTCACCGGCGCCAAGCGCGATGACCTGCAAGCTGCGATTGCGCTGGTACGCAAGGATGTCACCGAGGTGCCGCTGTTGTTTCAGAATTTTCGCGACTGATTCGCGCACGACCGCGCACAGCAGGGCCGGTCATGTTGTCGTCACGGCACGTCTTTTCGTTGCGGCATTTCTCGCGGAATTTCGCTTGGCAACCAGGTGGAAACCGTTGGTGGTCAAAGATATTGGCCGCATGCCTCCTAACAATCGCCTGCACCAACGGTTTCGGCGCTGATGTTAGTGTCGTTGGCCTGTTCCCCGGCAAGGCGCTGGTTTCGATTGACGGCACCCCGCCCCGCACGCTGAGTACGGGCCAGAAGACTGAGGAGGGCGTCACCCTGCTCTCGGTAGCTTCCGATAGCGCGACCTTCGAGATAGACGGCCAGCGCCGCATTCTGCGCATCGGCCAGCCGTTTCGCAGCAGCGGCCGAAGCGCCGATGCTGACACCATCGTGCTGTCGCCCGACACCCGCGGCTCCTACGTCACGGTGGGCGCGATCAACGGCAAGAGCGTGCGCTTCGTCGTCGATACCGGCGCCACCACCGTCGCGCTCGGCGCGACCCTGGCGAGCCAGCTCGGTATCGCCTACCGGCAGGGACGCCCGGTCACGGTAAGCACCGCGAACGGCAATGTAGGCGCATTTGTCATCGTGCTCGACAGCGTGCGCGTTGGCGGTATCACCCTCGACAAGGTCGAGGCGGCGGTCAGCGACGGCATGAACGGCTGGGACGGCGTGTTGCTCGGGATGAGCTTTATCGGGCGCTTGGCAATACAGCGGGACGGGCAGATATTGCGGCTGTCGCGGCCCGCATCTCAGCCCAATTCACAGTCCGCCTCACAACCCAAGCAGGGCAGCGCCACCACTGCTGGCAAGGGGGGGACTGCAAGTTCAGGCACCGCATCAAACGACAAGCGCGAACGCATCACGCTGCGCGAGACGCAAAATGGCATGTACGCCGTCAATGCAAAAATCAATGGTGTGGACCTGCCGTTCCTGGTGGACACCGGTGCCACGACGGTGTCGATGGACGCAGCGCTCGCGCAGCAGGCCGGTATCGCATTTCGCAACGGCACGGCGGGCTGGAGCAATACGGCAAATGGTCCGGTCAAAAGCTGGCGGGTGCGTCTTGATTCGGTCGCCGTCGGGCCCATCACGCTCTATGGGATTGATGCCACCGTGCGTGAAGGCCCCGGCACCGGCGGCATCGGCCTGCTCGGCATGACGTTTCTCAATCGCATCGAGATGAAACGCGAGGGCGAGAGCCTCACGCTAATCAAGCGGTTTTAGTCTGCTTGGCAGCGGTTTTAGCCGGCCTCGTCCCGTTTCAGCGGCGGTGCAACGCAGCGCGCCACCGCGCGCGGCGCACCCGCAACCCCTTTTAACCGTGCCGCTTGTCGCGCTCAATCAGCGCGTAGGCCGAATGGTTGTGGATTGATTCAAAATTCTCGGCTTCGACCGTGTAGGCCACCACGCGCTGGTCTGCATTCAGCGCTGCCGCTACGTCACGCACCAGATCCTCGACAAACTTGGGATTGTCGTAGGCGCGCTCGGTGACGTATTTTTCATCAGGGCGCTTGAGCAAGCCGTAGAGCTCGCAGGAAGCCTGTCTTTCGATCAACTCGACAATCTCTTCAATCCACACAAAGCCGGTGGTCTCGGCACGCACAATCACGTGCGAGCGCTGGTTGTGTGCACCATAGTCAGAAATCTCTTTGGAGCACGGACACAGGCTGGTCACCGGCACCAGCACTTCCATGATGAATTTGGTGGCACCGTTTTCGATCTCGCCGATGAAGGTGATGTCGTAATCCATCAAGCTGCGCACGCCCGACACCGGTGCCGCCTTGTCGATGAAATACGGAAAACGCATTTCGATATGGCCGGTCTTGGCTTCTAGGCGCACCGCCATTTCCTGCAACATGGTGCCGAACGATTCGACCGAAATCTCACGCTCATGGGCGTTGAGAATTTCGACAAAGCGCGACATGTGCGTGCCCTTGAACTCTTGCGGCAGCCCGACTGTCATACTGAATGTGGCGACCGTACGCTGGGCCCCACCGGTGCGCTCGGCAATTTGCACCGGATGGCGGATCGCACGAATGCCGACCTTGTTGATGGCGATGTGGCGCGTGTCGGCCGAGCTTTGCACATCGACCATGGGTTTGGCGGCGAACGCCGAATCGCGGGTATTCATGATTTTTCCCAAGCGGGCAACAGCGACAGTCTACCCGGGTTAAACAATCTGGCTACTGAGAAGTGGAGAAGTGGTAATGGCTGGTGCACAAAAGAAAGTTGAGAGCGACTTGGTGCCCTAAGCACTTTTTTTCAAGGCCTGCGCCTGAAGATTGAATCGCGCTTCGATCGATTTGCGGATGCCCGCCGCATCCAGTCCCTGGAGTGAGAGCAGTTTGACCGGATCACCATGATCGATAAAGCGATCCGGCAAACCCAGCATCAACAGTGGCACCACAATGCTCGCCGCGCTGAGCGCTTCGGCGCAGGCCGCACCGGCGCCACCAGCGATGACGTTTTCTTCAACGGTGACGATCAGGTCGTGGCTCATCGCGAGTTCACACACCAGTGCCTCATCCAGCGGCTTGACAAAGCGCATGTTGACTACCGTGGCGTCGAGTTCCAGACCCGCCGCGAACGCCGGCGGCACCATTGAACCGAACGCGAGAATCGCCACTCGCCGCCCCGGCTTTTGCGCACCGCGCCGCTTCACCTCGGCCTTGCCCCACGGCAGCGCCGTCATCTGCTGTTGCACCGCCACGCCCTGCCCACTGCCGCGCGGATAGCGCACAGCCACCGTATGGTCTTGCAAGAAACCGGTGTAAAGCATCTGCCGGCATTCGTTTTCATCGGCAGGCGCGAGCACCGAGACATTGGGCAGGCAGCGCAAAAACGTCAGATCAAAACTGCCTGCGTGGGTTGCGCCGTCGGCACCAACCAACCCGGCCCGGTCAATCGCCAGCAACACCGGCAGATTTTGCAGGGCCACATCGTGAATCAACTGGTCGTAGGCACGTTGCAAAAAGGTCGAATAAATCGCCACCACCGGCTTGAGCCCTTCACATGCCAGACCACCGGCAAAGGTCAGCGCATGCTGCTCGGCGATGCCCACATCGTGATAGCGCTGCGGATACTGCTCGGCGAATTTCACCAGACCAGAGCCTTCACGCATCGCCGGCGTGATGCCAACTACACGTGCATCAACGGCTGCCATGTCACAGAGCCAATCGCCAAATACCTGCGTATAGGTCGGTTTGCCGCCGGGCTTGGTCACAATGCCTTCGGCCGGATCAAACTTGCCGGGGCCGTGATACAGCACCGGGTCTGCTTCGGCAAGTTTGTAGCCCTGCCCTTTTTTCGTGACCACGTGCAGGAACTGCGGGCCTTTGAGTTCCTTCAGGTTTTCCAACGTCGGAATCAAGGATTCGAGATCGTGTCCGTCAATCGGCCCGATGTAGTTGAAGCCCAATTCCTCAAACAGCGTGCCAGGCACCACCATACCCTTGGCGTGTTCTTCGAAACGTTTGGCCAGTTCCCACAGCGGCGGCACCACGCCGAGCACGGCCTTGCCAGCCTTGCGCGCTGCTGAATAAACGCGTCCGCTCATCAGGCGCGCAAGATAGCGGTTGAGCGCACCCACCGGCGGTGAGATCGACATGTCGTTGTCGTTGAGCACCACGATCAGACGCGCGTCTTCGTAGACACCAGCGTTGTTCATCGCTTCGAACACCATGCCGGCCGTCATCGCACCATCACCGATCACCGCCACCGCGTAGCGGTCTTCACCTTTCTGCTTCGCTGCCAGCGCCATGCCGAGCGCAGCGGAGACTGAGGTGGAGGAGTGTGCCGTGCCAAAGGTGTCGTACTCGCTCTCGTCACGGCGCGGAAAGCCGGAAATGCCGCCCAACTGACGCAGCGTCGGCATGCGCTCGCGCCGCCCGGTCAATATTTTGTGCGGGTAAGTCTGGTGACCCACGTCCCAGACAATGCGGTCATACGGCGTGTTGAACACGTAGTGCAACGCAATCGTCAACTCAACCGTGCCCAGATTGGACGACAGGTGGCCGCCAGTTTTGGACACCGAGTCGAGCACGAAGGCGCGCAACTCGACTGCGAGTTGCTCCAGATGCTGGCGCGGCAGCCGCCGCAGATCAGCAGGGTCATTGATCGAGGCCAGAAGGGCAGCGGGCGCTAGCATGGTCAAAAGCTTCTGCGCGCAATGAAACGCGTCAGCTCGGCCAAGCGCTGTGCGCGCGCGCCGAACGGTTCAAGCGCAGCGAGCGCGTCGTCGAGCAGGGCTTGCGCCTTGCGTCGCGCTTCCGGCAGCCCGAGGATCGACACATACGTGGGCTTGCCGTGCAATTGGTCTTTGCCCGCCGTCTTGCCCAGCGTGGCCGAGTCTTGCGTGGCATCTAGAATGTCATCGACCACCTGAAACAGCAGGCCGGTACATTTGGCGTAATGGTCAAGCCGTGCACGCTCATTTGCCGCCAGCGGCCTGCCGCACAAGGCACCCAACGTGACCGCCGCGCGAATCAGCGCACCGGTCTTGTGAATGTGCATCATTTCGAGTTCGGGTTCGGTGATGTCCTGACCCACGGCATCCATGTCAATTTGCTGGCCACCGCACATACCGCGCGAACCAGCCGCAGTGCCGAGCACTTCAATCATTTGCAACTGCGCCGCCGCATCCGGCGCGGCGCGGCGCGATGCGAGCAGCTGGAACGCCTGGGCATTAAGGGCATCGCCCGCGAGAATGGCGGTGGCCTCGCCAAATTCGACGTGCACGGTCGGCTTGCCACGGCGCATGGCGTCATCGTCCATGCTCGGCAGGTCGTCGTGCACCAGCGAATAGGCGTGGATCATTTCAATCGCCGCAGCGGGAATCTCCAGCGCTGCCGCATCGGCACCGGTCACCTCACCGGCCGCGAATACCAACAGGGGCCGCACTCGCTTGCCCCCACCCAGCACCGCATAGCGCATGGCGTCGTGCAGACGCGCGGGTGCGGTACTGGCCGGCGGCAGCAGCATGGCCAGCGCGCCTTCCAAGCGCGCCTGCACATCCTGCATCCAGATCGAGAACATCACGCCGGACGGCGCGCTGACCGCGTTCATTCAGCGCTCTCCAGATCAAGCGGCTTCAATACGCCGTCTTCGAGCACCTTGACCTGCTGTTCAGCGGCCTTGAGGCGCGCTTGCGCGGCCTTGACCAGCTCGACGCCGCGCTGGTAGCGCTGCACGGATTCTTCGAGCGGCAGCTCGCCTGCCTCCATCGCCTCGACAATCGCCTCCAGCTCGCGCAGGGCGTCTTCAAACGGCATTTGATCCGGCGAGGCCCCGGATTTCGATCCCGGAGCGGCTGACTTGGGCATGGGACTGAACTGACGGCGTGCTGTTGCCGCCGGGTTGCGTCAAAAAAGGCATTTTACCCGCGCGGCAGGGTAAAATGGCAGACTGCGCATGAAACGCAGACGAATCGGTAGACGCATTACAAAGCGGATCACAGACGAAAGTAGGCTAGGCGCGGTTTGCCACAAAATCAGCCACGAAATCGGCTCATCGTTCGAGGTTTCTCTTACGGCCTTTGGGAGGAATTGGTGTTATGTCGGACCTGGGGCTCACCCATCAATTGCGGCCGGCGCAATCACAACTACCGGTAGACTGGTACCACACGCAAGCGCAATTCGACCTCGAACAGCGCAGCATTTTCAGCAAGGCACCCGGCTATGTCGGGCACGAGCTCATGGTGCCCGAGGCGGGTGATTTTCACGCCATCGGCTGGATGAACGATGCCCTCGCTTTGGTGCGTAACCAGAGCGGCGTCAACCTGATTTCCAACGTCTGCCGCCACCGCCAGGCCATCATGCTGAACGGTCGCGGCAACCTCGCGCCCCACGGCGGAAACATCGTCTGTCCGGTGCATCGCTGGACCTATGACGCCGGCGGCAAGCTGCTCGGTGCACCCTATTTCGGCGTGAACCCCTGCCTCGATCTGCATCACGTCAAGACCGCGCGCTGGAACGGCCTGCTGTTTCGCGGCGCACGCGACATCGCCGCTGACCTGCACAACCTGAGCGTCGCCGCCGACCTCTCGTTTGAGGGCTTTCGCCTCGATCACGTACGTATTCACGAGTGCGCGTACAACTGGAAGACCTTCATCGAGGTCTATCTGGAGGATTACCACGTCGAACCGTTCCATCCGGGCCTGGGCAAATTCGTCACCTGCGAAGACCTCACCTGGCAGTTTGACGACCGCTATTCGGTGCAGACGGTGGGGGTGAATAGTGCGTTCGACCGTCCTGGCAGCGACACTTACCGCGTCTGGCATGAGCAGGTGCTCAAGTACGGCGCGGGCAAGCCGCCCAAAAACGGCGCGATCTGGCTCACGATCTACCCAAACATCATGGTCGAGTGGTATCCCCACGTACTGGTGGTGTCGCACCTGATCCCGCGCGGGCCGCAAAAAACCACCAACGTGGTTGAGTTTTACTACCCCGAGGACATCGTGCTGTTCGAGCGGGAGTTCGTCGAAGCCGAGCAGGCCGCCTACATGGAGACCTGCACCGAAGATGATGAGATCGCACTGCGCATGGACGCCGGGCGGCGTGCACTGATGGAGCAAGGCCTCAACCAGGCCGGGCCGTATCAGACCCCGATGGAAGACGGCATGCAGCACTTTCATGAGTACCTGCGGCGCGAGTTGCAGGGCGCGAATGCGGACGGATGCCCACAGCCGTGACAGTGCATAAAACATTGGTCTCAACTGCCGATCTGGCAGCCCATCTGGACGACGCGCAGTGGGTTCTCCTTGACTGCCGTCACGACCTGATGAAACCGTCATTCGGGCGCACCGCCTACACTGAGGCCCACATCCCCGGCGCGCGCTTCATCTCGATTGACGACCATCTGGCCGACCATGCTGCTACCACCGCAGGCGGACGCGGCCGCCATCCGCTGCCTACGCCAGCCGCCCTTGCCGTCACGTTTTCGCGTCTCGGCATCGACGCTGCCACACAGGTGGTGCTCTACGACAGCGCATCCGGTTCCTACGCCGCGCGCGCCTGGTGGTGCCTGCGCTGGCTTGGTCACCAAGCCGTCGCAGTACTCGATGGCGGTATTCAACAATGGCAAACCGAAGGCCGGCCACTCAACGCCGCCTCAACGACCTGGTCCGCAACAAACTTTCAAGCACAGCCCAGCGATGCGATGAAAGTGGAAGCCGCCACCGTACTAACCCGCATCGGCGCGGTGGATGCCTGCGTCGTCGACGCACGCGCGCCCGAGCGCTACAACGGCAGTACCGAACCGATGGATCCAGTGGCCGGCCACATCCCCGGCGCGCGCAACCGCTTCTGGAAACTCAACATCGCCGCCGATGGACGCTTCAAACCCGCCGCGCAACTCCAAAGCGAATGGCAGGCCTTGCTCAACGGTCTTGCCCCCGCGCAGGTAATGCACCAGTGCGGCTCCGGCGTGACCGCCTGCCACAACCTGCTGGCGCTGGAGATCGCGGGTCTGTCCGGCGGCACGCTCTATCCTGGCTCCTGGAGCGAATGGTGCGCGGATGCCGCGCGCCCGGTACGGACTGGCGACGCCCCGTAAAGCGCTGACGAAACACTTAGCAGTCGCACACAAAACGCGCTAAACCCTTCCGCCAAAAGGCTTTTTCGGCTATACTTATTGGCTTTCCAACCCTCGCGAAACCTTGGCTTTGTCCGGCGGAAACATTTGCAATAACGCTCGAATCAGCATCGCATTCGTGATGTGAATTCGCCGGGCCGCAGGAGACCGCGACACCCACAGAGGCAATCATGAAAGACGGCATTCACCCCGCATACCACGACGTGCTCTTTATTGATCCGGGCGCGAACTTCCAGTTCGTTACGCGCTCCACCATGGACGTGAAGAACCGCGAAAAGGTCAAGCACACCGATGGCAAAGAGTACCCGGCCGTGCGTCTGGACGTGTCATCAGAGTCACACCCGTTCTACACCGGCAAGCAGAAAATCGTTGACGTGGCAGGCCGCGTTGAGAAGTTCAAGCAGCGTTATGGCAGCAAAAAGCCGGCAGCGGCGGCAGCCCCGGCAGAAGCAACCCCTGCGGCTTGATACACAGTGGTTCCACAAAAAGGCAGCTTCGGCTGCCTTTTTTGTTTTGTGCGTGCAGTGCGCGATGCGCGTCATTTTGTATGCGCGGCCCCTCTGGATCGATTGTTCGCCCGGTAAAATTCGCTGATGCTTTCCCTGCCCCACGCTCTGTCTCGACTTCTGGTTCAACGGGAGCCTCAATTACGTGGCGCAATCGCCTGCGCGTGCGGCTTGTTTGCAATGCTGTTGACCGCAAGCTGCGCACAGAATCCAGTGACCGGCAAATCCGATTTCGTCGTCGTCTCGGAAGAGCAGGAATTGCGCATGGGGGGCGCCTACGACCAGCAGATCAAAAAGGAAAGCCCGCTCTACGATCATCGCCGTGGTAATGACAAAGCGGCCCCAGGCCTTGCGGCCTATGTCGAATCACTCGGACAGCGACTCGCCCGCCACAGCCATCGCGCTGGTCTTGAGTACCGCTTCGCAGTGATCGATTCGCCCGAGGTCAACGCGTTCGCATTGCCCGGCGGCTACATTTATGTGACACGCGGCATCCTCGCCTATCTCAATTCAGAGGCAGAGCTGGCCGCCGTGCTCGGTCACGAAATCGGCCACGTCACCGCACGTCACAGTGTGCGCCAGATGAGTGCTGAGCAAGGCGCGAACATTGGCCTGACCATCGCGTCGATCTTCGTGCCGGGTTTGCGCAGTCAGTCGGTGGGCAATCTGACCAGTATTGCGGCGGGTGCCCTGCTGTCGGGCTACGGGCGCGATCACGAACTCGAAGCCGACCGGCTTGGCGCGGAATACCTCGCGCGCACCGGCTATGCACCGCAAGCGATGATCAGCGTCATCGGTGTGCTCAAAAATCAGGAAACGTTTGACGCGCAACTGGCACGCGATGAGAATCGTCCACCGCGCGCCTATCACGGGCTGTTTGCCTCGCATCCGGACAACGACACGCGCCTTAAAGAGGTGATCGCGGAAGCCGCGCGCGCGGCAGCGGCCAGCGCAAGCACTGCGGGCCGCGATGTCATTGCCGTCGGCGCAGACGGCAATCGCGACGCCTTCCTCGCCCATCTCGATGGCACGGTGTTTGCCGACAACATTTCGCAAGGCGTGGTGCGCGACAACGCCTTCCGCCATGCCGAGTTGGGCCTGGTGATGCAGTTCCCACCCGACTGGCGGGTGCAGAACCGCCCGGACCGTCTGCGCGCCACCGCGCCTGGCGGCGAGGCCATCATCGACATTCTGCTCGAAACGCCGGCCAAGGGTGCGACGCCGCAGGACACGCTGCGCCGCAAGATTGCCATTGACGGCGAGGCCGATACGGCACCGGTCAACGGGCATCCCGCCGCCATTGCCAATGTGCGCGGTGCCAACGTGCGTGCCGGCGTCGTTTTCGCGGGCGACGCGGCGAGCAGCGGCGCAGCGGTCAAGGCATTCGTGCTCGTCGGACAGGCAAAAACAGCAGAGCAATTGGCACGGCACACTACGACGATCAACAGCACATTCAAAAGCATGCGCGCATTCGTGGCGGCCGACCGCGCGGCAGCTGAGCCGCTGCGCATGCGCATCATCACCGCGACGGCTACGACACGCTACACAGACCTCGCCAAGCGTTCTCCCCTCGGGCGCACTGCCGAGTCGCAACTACGGCTGATGAACGCGCAGTATCCAGCCGGCGAGCCGGTGGCCGGGCAAAAGCTCAAGGTGATCGAGTGAGGCTGTTCTGGCAGCGTCTGACAGCGACAGCCCCCGGCACCACAGGTGGTACGCCGGGTATGTTGGGTACGCCGCTCACTACCAGCCTAAGTCGCCGGCGTATCCCCGTGCCGCTGCCGAGTCCCTGGTTCTGGGCGCTCGCCATCCTCTATGCCCTGCTCGGTCTGGCCGGCCACGACCCGTGGAAGCAGGATGACGCCGCCGGCTTCGGCATTGCGTGGAGCATGGCGCACGGCACACTCGCCGATTGGTTGATTCCCAACGTCGCGGGACAGATGGTGCCGGAAGAAGGGCCGCTCGCGTTCTGGCTTGCGGCGCTATGCATCAAATTGCTCGGTGGTTTGCTGCACGGGCACGACGCCGCGCGCCTCGCCACCGGCGTCTGGACACTCACCGCCATCTACGCCGCCTACCGCGCCGCGCGCGCCGCATTCGGCGACGCTGAGGGGCGGCTCGCGGTACTCGCCCTGCTCGCTTGTCCGGGGCTGCTGGCGCGCACGCATGAGATCGCCGCCGAGCCCGCCTTCATCGCTGCCTGCGCCTTGTTGCTGTGGGTGCTGGCCGCCGCGCCGGCGCGTGCGCACAGCGCGCGTGGTGCCTTCGCCATGGCCGCTGCGCTGGGGTTCACGCTCGGCATGGCAGCGTTGGCGCGCGGCCTGCCCGCCGCCCTCACACTCTGCGTCGCGCTGATTTTGCTGGCGGTGATTGACGCGGCCTGGCGCACTCCGCGCCTGCTGCTGGTGATGGGCAGCGGCGTGGTGATCGCGCTGTTCCTGTTCGCCGTGTGGACCCGCAGCACGGTAGCGCTGATCGAACAAGATGGCGCCGCCTTCGCGCATTTTTATGGCCGCTGGATGGCGGCGCAATTCGCTTTTCCGGCATGGACGGAATGGCGTTCAGCCCTCAAGACCTTCGCATGGTTCGTGTTCCCGCTCTGGCTGGTCGTGCTGTGGTGGACGCTGCGACGGCGCAAGTCCTTTCTCGGTGATACCGAACCGCGCCGCCTGCATTTGCCCGCACTTGCGCTCGCGCTCGCCGGTTTGATCGCCCTGGCGTGGACGCACACCCTGTCCCAAGCAGTGCTGCTGCCGCTGCTGCCCGCGCTCGCGGTGCTGGCGGTGCCGGCACTGAGCCGTCTTGCAAAGGGCGTGGCGGCCGGCATCGACTGGTTCGGCCGCATCACCTTTACGCTCGGCGCGGCGCTGATCTGGCTCGGTTATAGCGCGCTGCAGTTAGGCTGGCCGCCGCGCATCGCCGCCAATTTCGAGCGCTTGCAGCCGGGTTTTGAAGCGGCGTTTGCGCCCATTTCATTTCTGGTAGCGGCGGCCGCCACCGCTGCCTGGATGATCGCCAGCGCCCGCAGTGAGCGCACCGTGTTGCGCGCCGTCACGCACTGGGCATACGGCATCGTGCTCATGTGGATCTTGCTGATGACCCTGCTGCTGCCCTGGGTGGATTATGGAAAATCCTATCGCGGCGTAGCCATCAGTCTGAAAGCCGCTCTGGGAGCGGATCTTCAAAGCACATGCCTGGAGACCCGCAACCTGGGCCTGTCTGAGCGCGCCTCATTTAATTATTTTTTGCACACACCATTCGGCGCGCAATGCGGCTGGCTGCTTGTGCAAGCGCGCGAGGGTGATTCGCGCATGCCCCCACCCGGCGCGCGCCTGGTGTGGGAAGGCAACCGCCCAGGCGAGCGCCAGGAACGATTCCGGCTCTACAAAAAATGACCTTGAAAACGACCTATTCGGGCACACGCCTTCAGACTGCGGGTGCGGGACACGCCACACGTGCCGCACTGGAAACCACTGCCAGCGCCGCTTCTGCCGCCCCTGCCAGTGCCGCCGCCCAGTGGCAGGCGCTGGAAGCCCACCGTCACAGTGTCGAGTCACTGCACATGCGCGACCTGTTTGCCGCCGCGCCGCAACGCGCGCAGCACATGAGTGTAGAAGCCGGCCCACTGCATATCGACTATTCCAAACATCGCGCCACCGCCATCACCCTGCAATTGCTGCAAGAGTTCGCCGCTGCGCGCGATGTCGCGGGCTGGCGCGCGCGCATGCTCGCCGGTGATGCCATCAACAGCAGCGAGCGGCGCGCTGCCCTGCATGTGGCCCTGCGCGGCAGCGGGCCGGCTGCTGCGCAGGCCGACGCGCGCGCCGAACTCGACAAAATGCATGCCCTGAGCGACGCTGTGCGCAGCGGCGGGCGGCGCAGCGCCAACGACCGCGCCTTCACCGACGTTATTCACATCGGCATCGGCGGCTCCGACCTCGGCCCGCGCCTTGCGCTCGCCGCCCTCCAAGGCAGCGCAGAGCAAGCCCTGCGCGTACATTTTGTCGCCAACATCGATCCGCACGAACTTGACAGCGTGCTGACGCGCTGTGATCCAGCCAGCACGCTTGTCATCATTATTTCCAAAACCTTCACCACCGCCGAAACTCTGCTCAATGCGCGGCACGCGCGCGCGTGGCTGGCCGCGGCGCCGGGCGCAACGGTCGATGCGGGTGGCCATGCCAACCTGATTGCGGTGACCAACAATCCGGCAGCCGCACGCGCGTTCGGCGTGCCTGACGGCCAGATTCTCAGCCTGCCCGACTGGGTCGGCGGGCGGTTTTCACTCTGGTCGGCGGTCGGCCTGTCGGTGATGATGGCGTTCGGCAGCCCCACCTTCGACGCGCTGCTCGCGGGCGCGGCAGAAATGGATGCCCATTTCGCCAACACGCCGCCCGAACGCAATGCGCCAGTGATCCTCGCGCTGTTGTCAGTGTGGAACATCAATTTCCTCGGCGCGCAAAGCCGTGCCGTGCTGCCCTACGCGCAGCGGCTTGCCCTCTTGCCCGATTATTTGCAGCAACTCGAAATGGAATCAAACGGCAAGCGTATCGGCCGCACCGGCAACGAATTGGACTATGCCACTGCACCGGTGATCTTCGGCAACGTCGGCGCCAACAGCCAGCATTCGTTTCATCAACTGCTGCATCAGGGTACACATCTGGTGCCTTCCGAATTCATCGTGCTGCGCGCCGGTGACAATGCGCGCAGCCGCATGCTCGCCGTCAATGCCCTCGCGCAAAGCGCCGCATTGATGACCGGTGACGCGGACCATCCAGACGAGACCCCCGGCAATCAACCCTCCACCACCATCGTGCTGCCCGAGTTGAACGCACATTGTCTCGGCGCGCTGCTCGCGCTGTACGAACACAAAGTGTTTGTCGAGGGCGTGTTGTGGGACATCAACAGCTTTGACCAGCCCGGCGTCGAACTCGGCAAACGCCTAACCAACACGCTACTACCGGCACTGGATGACGGCAAGCTTCCTGCAGCGACCGACGCTTCCACCCGCGCGCTGCTGGCTCGCATCCGGTGAGCCGCCGCTACACGGGCGGACATCTGCCGCCGGTCAACCGGTACGCTGCATGGCGGTCGAAGCAGCGCACCCCCTGCGCGCACCATGAATAGCCTGCTGGCGCGGCGCATCATCCACCTCGGCTGGCCGGTACTGGTGGCGCAACTGGCCACCATGGCCAACAGCGTGATCGATACCGTGATGGCCGGGCACTACTCGGCGCGCGCGCTCGCCACTGTGGGTCTCGGTTCATCCATCTATTTCTCCATCTTCATTACGTTGATGGGCATCCTGATCGCGCTCAGCCCGATCACTGCGCAGCACTTCGGCGCCGGCCGGCATGACGCGATCACCCACGACGTGCGCCAGGGCTTGTGGATGGCGATGATGCTCTCCGCCGTTGGCGTGGTGCTGCTCGGTTTTCCCGATCCCTTCCTCACGCTGTCAGGCATGCGGCCCGAGATCGCCCAAGACGTGCGCGCGTATTTGCGTGCGCTAATGTGGGCGGCACCGGCGATGCTAGCTTTCCGCGTCTTCGCCAGTTTTGCTACCGCCGTGTCGCAGCCGCGTGCGGTGATGGTGATTCAGTTGCTCGGCCTGGTTCTCAAGATTCCGCTCAACTGGATTCTGATGTACGGCAAATTCGGCGTGCCGGAACTTGGTGGTATCGGCTGCGCCTGGGCGCTGGCGATCGAAGCCTGGCTAATGCTCGGTGCCGCGCTGGTGTGGCTGCGCGTGGGCCCGGGGCTGGGGCGCTATCAGGTGTTTGCGCGCATCGATGCGATTGACTGGCGCGCGCAATGGGAAATAGTCAAGCTCGGCCTGCCGATCGGCATGTCGTTTTTGATTGACGTGACCTCGTATACCTTCATGGCCTTGTTCATCGCGCGTCTTGGCGAAGCACACTCGGCCGCGCAGCAGATTGCCGCCAACATTGGTGCCCTCGCCTACATGGTGCCACTCGCGATTGCGAACGCCGCCGCTGTTGTCACCGGCCAGTTGATCGGCGCCGGTGAAGCGGCGCGCGCGCGCGCTGCGGGCTGGACCGGCATTGGCTTGTGCGCGATTGCCGCTCTCGCCACTGGCCTCGGCATTTTTCTGCTGCACAGCCCGCTCACGCGAGCCTACACCGGCGACCCACAAGTCGCACTGCTTGCCGCGCCACTGGCGATGCTGGTGGCGGCGTTTCATGTATTTGACGCCATCAATGCCGTCGCCGCCAACGTTGTGCGCGCCTACAAGAAGGCGCTGGTGCCAATGTTGTCGTTCGCCCTGGCACTGTGGATCATCGGCCTCGGTGGCGGCTACCTGCTGGCGTTTGGCCCACCATCATCCACCCCGCCTTTGCAGACATTCTGGGCGGCCCTGCCCGGCACCACCGGGTTGGCACCACTCGGCGCCGCGGGCTTCTGGATCGGTGCCATCGCAGGCATGGCGCTCGCTGCGGGCATCGGCGTGGCTTACTTCGCGCGCGTGTCGAAGGCGGCGTTGCACCGTTAGTGCGTTGACCTTGGCGTTTTCGTTGAAGTTGGCGTCACCGTCGCCGTTGTTGCTACAGGGTCGAGCGCAATCACGCTTTCCAGTTCAGGGTGCAATCCGCGGCGCCCGGCATAAGCCGCTGCAATACGCTGCATATCCGCCGCCACATCGCCAGTGAGATTGACAAACTCGCTGATGCCGACGGTACGCGATGCGAAATCAAAATAAGCGAGGCCCAGTGGCACCTTGAGACCGCGCGTGAGGTGATAGAAGCCGGAGCGCCAGCAGGACAAACGGCGGCGAGTACCCTCGGGTGACAGTGCCAGCCAAAACGCGGGTTCACGCGCCATCAATTGCGTCAGCTCGCCCACCGCGCCACTGGGTGCGTGGCGGTTCACCGGGCGGCCACCCCAGTGCCGCAACCGTGGGCCCACGAGCGCGCCGAACCAGCCGGCGAACAAGGTCTCTTTGCCGATCCAGCGAATCGGCAGATTCAAGGTCCAGATCGCCAACAACCCAATGGGAAAATCCCAATTGCTGGTGTGCGGGTAGGCGATGATGACGCCATGCCGTGCAGGCAGGTGACCGTCAAACGCGACGCGCCACCCAAAACAGCGCAGCACCCTGAAAGCAAAATACGCGCGCCACGGCGCACCGGGCGGCGGCACAAATCCCATGTTGGCGCCGTCGTTCACGCGCATTGCTCCCATGCTCAACCGAAGCAGTTGTGCAGCTGTGCCAGCACATCAGGCCTTGCTTGCGGGCGGAATCCCGGACGCTGTATTCAAGTCCAATAGCCCGGCTCAGGCAACTCGTTGAACACCTTCTTGAGCTGATCGGCCCAGCGTCCGCGGATGGACGCGAAATATTCGTCTCTGGCGTCGATCAGCTTGTGCTTCTTCACGCACAGGGCATCGCGCTCGTAGCACAGCAAATCGAGTGGCAGCCCGACGGACAGATTCGATTTGATGGTTGAATCCATCGAGATCAGCGCGCACTTGGCGACTTCTTCGAGCGACAGGCGGCCTTCAATCACGCGATCGAGAATTGGCTTGCCGTACTTGGACTCGCCGATCTGGAAATACGGGGTCTCATCGCTGGCCTCAATGAAATTGCCGGCCGCGTAATGGCTGAACAGGCGCGGCGCTTCGCCCTCAATCTGCCCGCCAAACACCACGCTGACATTGAACTCAATGCCGAAATCCTTGAGGGACTCCGCGTCACGCTGATGCACTTTGCGGATCGCCTCACCCACCAGTTTGGCAGCCGAAAACATGTTGGGGCAAGAGGCCAGACTTTTCTCGCCGGTGTTTTGCATCGACATGCGCAGGCTGCTGGCCACCGACTGGCTGATCGACAGATTGCCTGCCGTGAGCAGCACCATCACCCGGTCGCCAGGCACCTCGAACACATGCATCTTGCGAAAGGTGTTGATCTGATCAACGCCGGCGTTGGTACGTGAGTCGGAGAGAAACACTAGACCCGCCTCATTGCGAATCGCGACACAGTAAGTCATAAGAAGGAGAGGGAAGCAGGAGAGGGACAACAGGCGTATGGTACCGTCAGAACACAGCGCGCAGCATCCTTGCTATTGGCAGAGAAAACGGTCGAATGTCGTCGCGGCTGGCGCAATAATTGCGTTCGTTGTATGGTGACGTCGAACAACTGCTTCGGCAGCCCAGATTGGCAGCGGCCCCATCGCACTGCAACCGCAACAACACATTCAGGAGCAACTCTTGTCGATCCACGTCGCCCTCAACCACGTTACGCACTACACCTACGACCGCCGCATCAATCTCGGCCCGCAGGTGGTGCGTCTGCGCCCTGCGCCGCACAGCCGCACACGCATCCTGTCGTACTCGATGAACGTCGCGCCGGCCGAGCATTTCATCAACTGGCAGCAGGATCCGCAGTCCAACTACCTCGCGCGCCTGAGTTTTCCGGAAAAAACCACCGAACTGCGCATCGAAATCGATCTGGTGGCCGAAATGTCGGTGCTCAATCCGTTCGACTTTTTTGTCGATCCGGGTGCCGAGTACAGCCCATTCAAATACGTGCCGGATCTGGCCCGCGAACTCGCACCGTATCTGGCCACCATGCCGCCCAAACCGCGGTTCAAGCAATACCTGCAGGAGATCAAGGCCGAGGTCACCAAAAAAAGATTGCAGACCAACGACTTCCTGGTGACGGTCAACCAGCGCCTGCAACGCGACATCCAGTACTTGGTGCGTATGGAGCCGGGTGTGCAATCACCCGAAAAAACCTTGGAGATGGCATCCGGCTCGTGCCGTGACACCGGCTGGCTGCTGGTGCAGGTCATGCGTCATCTTGGGTTGGCTGCGCGGTTTGTGTCGGGCTATCTGATTCAGTTAAAACCCGACGTCAAATCGCTTGATGGCCCCTCGGGATCGGAAGTGGACTTCACCGATCTGCACGCCTGGTGCGAAGTATTTTTGCCGGGCGCCGGTTGGATCGGGCTAGATCCGACCTCGGGTCTGCTGGCCGGCGAAGGCCACATTCCGCTGGCGTGCTCACCCGCCCCGTCTTCGGCCGCACCCATCAGCGGCGGCCTGGAAGAATGCGAAGTTACGTTTTCCCACTCGATGAAGGTCGAGCGCGTATGGGAAGCGCCGCGCGTCACCAAACCCTATACCGAGGAGCAGTGGAGCGAAATCGACACCCTCGGCACGCGCATTGACGCTGACCTCAAGAAGAGCGACGTACGCCTGACCCAAGGCGGTGAACCCACCTTCGTATCGGTCGATGACCGCGATGGCGTAGAGTGGAATACCGCCGCCCTCGGCCCTACCAAGCGCCGCCTTGGCGCCAGCCTGCTCACCAAACTCAAATCGCGCTACGCACCGCGCGGCCTGCTGCACTATGGCCAGGGCAAGTGGTATCCGGGCGAGCAATTGCCACGCTGGTCGCTCAATATGTACTGGCGCAAGGATGGCGAGCCAATGTGGTCGGACGTGGCGCTGTTCGCCGATGAGAACGTTAATTATGGCGTGACGGAAGCGCAAGCAAAAACCTTTCTCGAAAAAATCGCGCAACGCCTTGCGCTCGACCCGCAGTACGTGTTCCCGGCCTATGAAGACGTTTGGTATTACCTCTGGCGCG
>JANPAR010000331.1:0-5167 GCA_031430015.1 Burkholderiales bacterium | reverse complement strand
TGCTCAAATTGAACCTTGCCCACTGTTCCGTCTGAAAATTGAACACGCAGAGCCAGCGGCGCAATGGTTTTGACATCAATAACATCCCACTCCATGTCAAACCTCACTTCAAAGGGGCAATGGGTTTTGGCGCTTGCTTGTCCATGCAAAGACGCCAGTCTTCGAGCAACTCTTGCTGATGAAGCTCCGCCCAATCAAGCACAAGCTCTTGGGCGCGGCGCGGAGGAATCAAAGGGGCCGTGTTCGAATTCAAATTCACGGCACCTCTAAAGCCAGCTCCCACCAACGCATCCAGACCTTATTTATCGCAAACCCGCACCCACCAACGATTTTAGCCCGGCGGCATAAGGCGAATTCATCGTTCTAAAACGATCCCGGAAGTTCAAGCTCAGAGCGACGAAGAGACAGCCGTCTGTACGCAGCCGCCATCACGGCGCCGCTTGATTCGTACCTTGTGTCTGATCGAACGGTTCGACATCTAATCCATCGATCACGCCGAAGTGCTTGATGTTTCCGGTAAGCAGCGGCAAGCCATGTTCGAGTGCAGTAGCTGCGATCAGCGCGTCCGCCAGCCGCAATCCATCACCCAGGGCGTGCTGGTCGATCAGGCGCATGGCGCGTTCGCAAATCGATTCGTTCACCGGCGCGATTGGCATGCCGCTGATGCTCAAGGCCTTCTTGACGCGCTCCAGTTCCGCTTTGTCGCGGCAGCCTTGCGCCAGTTCCATGTAGGTGACGGCGCTGATGCGCCACACCCCGATTTGCTTCAAGCGCGCCGCAGCGCCTTGATGCCCGCGTGTAACCCAAACCAGTACGTCCGAATCAATCAACACAGCAGTCAGCCTTCGTTGCGTGATCCGTCAGCATTGAAGCGCGGGGCGCGCAGCTTGCGAACATAGGCGTCCACGTCGGACATGTCTTCACGGTCGCGCCACATGCCGAACAGAAGGTCAACCGCCGTATCGCCCCCGTTGACGGTGGATTGTGAGGCGTCCTCTTCTTCAATCCGCACTGTCACGAGCGCTGTCTGTGGGGTACGCAGTTTGGCGCGCCACATCTCCGGCAAATCGGCAATGTTCACGTGTTCGATGATGACTGCGCTCATGGTTTGCTCCCGGCCCCCTGGTGAAGTGACGCGGGCGAAGTGAACATTATCCCTCACGCGAAGTGATTCGCACAAAGGCACTGCATCCGCGCTGCCGCCAAATTCCAACTTACCCATTCTCTGAAACTCACATCCACCATCAGCAGAGGCTTGAGTTTTGGCGAAAAATCCGCCACCGCGCTCAGGCCGCGTGCGCAACCTCAAAGCGCCGCGTCAGCAATTCAAACGGCACATCCGCACCTGCATCAATGCCATTGGCTTGCAGCAACTCGGGAATGAGCGTCTTGAGCTTGGCGATCAACTGCTCTTGCGTATCGGCTTCGGTTGCCAAGCCAGGCACGTCATCGCTGGTGGCCACCCAGACTGCTGCTTCGTCGTCCCACTCGGCGTGGATGAAATAGGGCTTCATGCTCTGGCTCCATCAAATGACCGAATGAGTATATGTCAGGCGCTGCCGCAACCGCTAGGCCGACAAGCAAGCCGACAATGCATGCGGCTCAATTCATCTGGCCAACTGACTGACTGACTGGTTTGCGTAAAAACAAGTTCGCGGCAGGGCTGAAATCCTTGCTGGAAGCGGGTCTCATGGCATTAGTGATGGAAACCGTTGGTACGGGCGGGTTTCAGACTCACTTCATTGCAGACTCACCCCTCTCTTTGGCCCCGCTTGGCTTTGATGTCAGCCACAATGTCCTTCACGGACTGCCCCTTGAAAAGCTGCTCGCGCTCGGCGGTGTAGTTTCCTCCGCCTGCCCTGAACTGATGCAGAAAACGCATGGTATCGATCACGCCCAGTTCTGCAATCAAGGCGTGCCTGGCACGGTCAGTAACCTGTGCAATCGGTTCGATGAGAACAGTCATTTTGATACCTCCAGCACCATGCCCAAAAGAGAAATTGTTTTACATCCCAAACCGGAAAGCGTTTGAGCTTTCCTCAATAACTTGTCGTCGCATGTGCAGAAAAAATCAGCTTTGGCGATTGACGCACAAGCCAGATGAATGGCGTCCATGGCCTGCGCTCCTTGTTGCTCGAATGACAACGCCAGATTCTCTACCGCGCCGGTAACGTCGAGCCGCTCTACAGCAAGCGACAATACGTCCAGCATCTCGATTTGCCTGGCATCGTCAGGTATGCAACTGACTTCGTATTCAAGTGCCTCAGAACCCAACAGAGTCAGATCGCCCGCCTGCACCGCCGCCAACAAAGTAAACATAGCCTCTGTTTCAACCCGGATGCGCGGCTGCGTCTGGTCGTCAAGCGGGCGCTGCAAGCAGCAGGTGTCGAAGTAGATGCGCATCAGAGGATTCTACTCCGCGCATTCTTGGCCTTCGATTTTCCCTGTACGGCAGGTATCCCGAGACAGCTTCATACACCGAGGCCAGGTGATCCCTAAGCTCAATCCGTTATCTGCACACCCTTCCAGAACGCCACGCGGCCGCGAATTTCCTTGGCGGCTACCTTGGGCTCGGCGTAATACCAGACCAATGGGGCAATGGGTTTTGGCGCTTGCTTGCGGCTACGCCGCTTCCAGCATGAACTCCACCTTCACCGCTTCAAACGGAAACACGATGCCGCCCGCTTCGGCACGGTCCAGCACACCGGCATTGAGCAGCGCCGTCACATCGCCATGCACGGCCTTGACATCGCGTTTGACGCGCCGCGCCGCTTCGCGAATCGACACTGGCCCGGCACCGCACAATGCTTTGAGTATTTCCCAGCGCTTGGCGGTCAGTACCTGCCAGAGTAATTCGGGCGTGGCAAATGAAATGCGCGCCTCCCGGTCGGCCCGCCCGGTTTTCATGGCGCGGGAGGCATCAGCCAGCGTATCGGCAAGGGAGCGCACATCAAGGACGACGGTTTTCACGGTTCCACCTCGCAATATCGGCGTTGAAATCGGACATCAGTTGATGAAGGCTAAAGAGGTACGGCTCGATTATTTTCTGACGGATATGCTCGCCCAATCGCCGCCGGAACAAGTTGCAGCTTACGCCGTCAACGCATAAGGCTCGATCTCACGTTCAATCGTCTTGCCCGCCACTTTGCTGGCCGTCTTCAAATCAAAATCCGCCTGCAGGCCAAGCCAGAATTCAGCGCTGGCACCAAAGTAGCGTGCCAGGCGCAACGCGGTGTCGGCCGAAACGCCACGACGTTCGCGCACAATGTCGTTGATGCGGGGTGCCGGCAGGCGCAACGCCATCGCCAGCGCATGGGCATTGAGGTTCATGGGAATCAGAAATTCCTCGCGCAGGATCTCACCGGGGTGGATCGGGCGCATGCCATTGACGATAGCCATATCAAGCTCCTTTCAGTGGTAATCGACAATCTCAACGTTCGAAGCCTCGCCGCCGTCGAACTTGAAGCAGATTCTCCATTGATCGTTGATGCGGATGCTCCACAGGTCTTTGCGATTACCTTTCAATTTCTCCAGCCGGTTTTGCGGCGGCACACGCAAGTCATCAAGCCGTAGCGCGCGATGCAGCATCTGCAATTTGCGCTCTGCCACCGCACGAATGTTCACAAACCGCTTGACGGTCTTGCCTGCGAACAAGGCTTCGGTATCGGCGTCTTTGAATGAGACGATCATCGGATTGTCATTTAACGGATTCCATTATATGAAAGTCAATATGCTTGCGCAAGCATCAGCCAATGGGCAAAACCGCTGATGCATCGGCCCGGATTTCAACTGTCACGCCCAGAAGAGCGGCTCTGGAAGCGCGTTTTCACGGCATGCGCTCTGAAAGGATTACCCACCAACGGTTTTCAAGGCCTGCCGCGCAGGCGAATTGCATCGAGCGGCTGGATCCGTGATGATTTGCCAGGCTCAGCGGCCTGCCCGCCACCGGCGAGGGCACGCGCGAATGCTGACGGGACGGGACTACACTGGAGATGACATTGCGAACCTTCAGGCCCGCGAAGTCGCTGTTCCAAATCAACCGCATCGGTCACCACACAAGGAGAGAGACATGTTTCTACGTAAATTGCTTGTCGGTCTTGGCATGGCGTCATTGACTGCCGCCGCTGCAGCGCAGGATCAGCGGCCGGGTTACGGCCCGTCAATGAACACGGCGACCGCGAAGAAAATCGCCGCCGGCATCATTGCCGAGTGCCAAAAGAACAACTGGAACATCGCCGTTGCGATGGTGGACACGCACGGCAGCCTGCTTTATTTCGAGCGCATGGACGATACGCAGATCGCCAGCATGGACATCGCCATTGGCAAGGCCAAGGCGGCAGCGACTTACCGGCGCCCGACCCGCGCTTTCGCCGATGCGATCAACAAGGGCAGCCCGGCGACCGCCACCCTGCCCGGCGTGTTTGCCTCGCCCGGCGGTGTGCCGGTTTTCGTTGGCGGCAAGATTGTTGGCGCGGCCGGCGTGAGCGGCGTCACCGGCGATCAGGATGAGCAGTGTGCGCGGGCCGGCATCGCCGGAATGTAGTCCGCGTCCAAAGCAAGCGGGTACGCCAAACGGGGTCTGCGGGCCCCGTTTTTATTTCAGAGGGTATCGATCCCGGCCTGGAAGAGTTGTTCCGGCAGCACCGGCAAGCGGGCTCAGCCGCAAAGCGGCCGGGGCCGCGACTACGCCGGCGGGATATGCCAAGCGCTACTGCCGCCACGTCAGCGCAGGATGGCTATTCGACCTTTTCCTCGACCCAGCCGCGCTTGGCCAAGAACGCTTCGAAGCTGCCGTTCTTGTATTCGCCGCCACCGACATAGGCGTCGAACTGCTTGAAAGCGTTGACCTTGGTACGCGAGCCGCGGCGCGCGAGCACCTCACGCCCTTGCGAATCGAGAAACGCCCATGCCGGCACCGGGCTGCCCTTGAGGTGCTTGATGGCATCACCGCGCGGCATGCTGCTGCCATCAACCAACTGTATCGGGTCCTCGCGATTGCCACGAATGTCGAAATAAGCGAGAACATACCGACTTGAGTAGCTGACCCGCAACTCCTCGGAAGAAAACGTGTGCTTGTTGACATATACGCAATACGGGCACTTGTTGAAACCGTAGTAGACAAACACCGGCTTGCCCTGCTGCTTGGCTACCTTGAGCGCCTCGTTAT
>JANPAR010000330.1:0-17436 GCA_031430015.1 Burkholderiales bacterium | reverse complement strand
CGGGGTCGATTTCGACAATCGCCCAGATCCAGCCTTTGAAGTCCGGATTGCCCGCGTGCATGTCAACCGGGCTGGGCGGCGGCGGGGCTTTGCCTTCGTCGAGCAGGCCTTCGAGGTGCAGGAGGATGGCGTCGCGCGCCTGGGCCATGGCGTCGTCGAGGCAATCTCCCGCCGAGAAGCAGCCGGGCAGATCGGGGACGACGACACCGAATGCGTGTTTGTCGTCGCCGGGTTCAATCGCAATGGGGTAGTGCATGTGCATGGCTCCTACTTCAAACCAGCCTGTTTGCGGATCGCCTTGACCAGGCCCAGCCCCAGGTCTTTCTTGGGGTGCGGCACCGTGACGGTTTTGCCATCCTTGACCAGTTGATGGTGGCTGCCGCGCACGCGGGCGACCTTCCAGCCGGCCGCCTGCAGCTCGGCCATCAGGTCGCGGCTATTCATGAGTGTGTATTGTACACACTAAAATCATCGAATTTGGACGCACTGCGTCTAAATTCGGAAACGCCGACTGCAAATCGTGCTCCAGCCACTCAATCGTTGCAACTGGTGTTTCAGGGTCTTCAGCTTTGGCGCTCAAGACAGTATGCTCCCTAATAATCCAGAATACTGTTAATATATACATATATTACATTGCATTTGAACCTTATGCCGAACCTCGTTGACCCAGCCGCTTAATGTGTCTACAATGTAGAAACAAATCGCACACGACAGGAGCGCATCATGGAAGCAGTCATCCGGAAATGGGGCAACAGCCCGGCTTTGAGAATCAATGCCGCCGTGATGAAGATTGCGTCATTCGACATCGAACAGCGTGTGACGATCAAGGCGTCCAAAGGGCGCATCCTTATCGAGCCGGTCGACAAGCTTGAATTCAAACTTGAAGACTTGGTGGCTGGCATCACGCGCCAAAACGCTCACACCGAGGTGGATTTTGGCGGGCCCGTCGGCAAGGAAGCGCTGTAGTGGCGAGCCGGGCTTATGTTCCCGATGTGGGCGATGTGGTCTGGCTGCAGTTTGACCCCCAGGCTGGCCATGAGCTGGCCGGACATCGCCCGGCACTTGTCTTGAGCCCGGCGCTCTATAACGGCAAGTCGGGCTTGATGGTTTGTTGCCCCCTGTCCACAAAAATCAAGGGCTACCCGTTTGAGGTGTTGATTAATGTGGATGGGCAAGAGAGTGTCGTGCTGTCCGACCAGGTGAAGTCACTGGATTGGAAGATTCGGCGCGCCGCAAAAAAAGGCTCGGTTTCCGAGTCGATTGTGCTCGCGGTGCGGGCTCGCATCAAGGCGCTGCTGCTGATCAAGTAAACAGGCCGGAGTTGATGAGCCGCAAATTCAATCAATACGGCTCAAAAATATCAATTTTCTGAGCCGTATAGCGAAGGACAGCCCGCCGTGGGCGCCCTGCTCGGTCGCTAGGGCCACAGCAACCCAAGGGTAAGCACCACGGCACGCACAACCCACCCTTCCCCTGCTTGTGTGCGCGAACGCACAGCCCGCGCGGGTCGGCGGCGCGATACTTCCTCGCCGCCTGTCCGCCCGCAACGCCGCTCATTCGCCGCGACGAACGGATACGAGGTTCAAGCCTGCAACCGGGCGCGCTGCCTGGTTCGGAAAGGGTTCGTCAATCACATGCAAGTTCACCCTGCAAACGGGCCGTGGCCTTCGCTGGCCGCTGCACTCGAAGCCGAGCAACGCGCCGAAGGTCGCACCCCGCGGGACGCTGCGGGCATCTGGCGACTGTTGGCGCAATTGCTGGTCGTCCTGCTGGCGGGGCTGATCGCCGCTTCGGCATTTGCGAAGCTGCCGCCACCCGCCGACGAAGCCAAGCTGATCGCCGCCGAAGGCGCAGCGAAGGCGGCCTGGGCCGACACAAGGTTGGCGCTTACCAGCTATGCAATACAACAGACCGCATCGCCGATGCCTATCGCAAGCGCGCGGCCATAAAAAGGATGAAGGCATGAAAACCATTCGCACCAAGCGCCGCACCCACGCAATGCCTCTGCCCCGCCCATCCGAGCCTGACGCATCCGCCGACATCGCGCCCGGTGAAACCAATGCCACGATCGATCAGGCCAAACGCGATATTGACGCCGGCCTGGTCGACACCGACATGCGCGTCACTCCCGGTCTTGATGCCGCCAGGCGCGACGATCTGGTCCCGGGTCCGGGTGGCAATCCTCCCGGGCGCCACGGCTAAGTCTTTCACCGCGTACCCGGGAATCGGCCCGAAGGCCGCTCCCACCAACGCTTTCCGACCACAGCTCAGATCGCCTTACGCAGCTCTCCGAGGCGTTCCACCAATTCTTCCCAGAGATTGCCGGTTTCCTTGCGCATGAGCAGGCTGGTCTCGGGCTCTTCGACATACCAGGCACCGCGCCTGATTTCGAGCTCGAGCTCGCCGGGTTGCCACAGCACCGCCCCGACCAGGAAGCGCGCATTTTCAGGGTCGTGCTCGATCACCTGCTCTAGCGTGGTGCCGGAGTACACCAAAAACAGGTCGGGCGCCAAGCGTATCGAGCCCTGACCCGGGCTGTTTTCCCTGTTGACCAGCGCAAACATTGCGTTGGTCCGTTCGGGCCCGCCGACAAAAATGGGCGCCGTCACTTTTTGCGAGGGCGCATGCGCCGGAAACGCTTCGGCCACCGTCAACGTGGTGGGCTTGTTGAGGATGAACCCGAGGAACTGGCCGCCACCGATGGGGCGGGCCACAAGCACAGTGGCGCCGTAGATCGGGTCGGTCAGGCTGGGCGTGGCCACCAGCATCAGGGCCTCGGGCTCGGCCGCACCGGCCGATGCAGCCCAGCCCGTCAGGAAGACGATGCCGGCGGTGAGCGCGCCAAGACAGCGTGAAAGGCGAAGCAGACGGTTCATCAGGCCAGTCATGATGTCACTCCTGTTGTGCAATCGTGCGCGCCGCGGCAACCTGCTACGGAGCGAGCCGGTTCGTTGCCGCAGCGGCGGTATCTCCGGCGTCGAGACCCAGCAACGCCTTGCGCAGCCGCGGGTCGCGTGGCCGGTCGCCAATCCAGATGCGCAACAAAGCCTCGTTGAGGTCCGCTCCGGGAATCAACCCTTTGTCTGCGCCATTGACCTCGATTCTGGTGCCGACGTCGGGCTGATAACTGAGCGAGAGGGTCGCCCCTTTTTTGAGACCATCCAGGCCGGCGATGATGTCGTCAATCTGTTGCATGCGCGATGCAAGCGGCGCCATCTGCGCGGGCGTCAGCGCGTCGCGCAATGCCCCGGTGATCGCGGATTTGACCTGCTCATTGGAAATGCTGCGCAACAGGTGGAAATTGAGGTGGGATGGCGCACGTGCACGCAAAATCGATTCGCCGTCGCTGCTGGCCGCAGGCAGATATAGCGCGGCAAGATACACGCTGAACAAGCCCATCACACGCACGCCGGCGCCGTTGAGAACCAATGCCGAGCCGGCGCCGCGGCGCTGGACCTGATCGGCCACCGCGGTGCCGTGGACTTCGCCGGCAGGCGCGGGGGTGCTCGCCAGCAGGGCGAACCCCAGCAAAAGCGGAAACCACAGTCGACCGGCTTTCCGGACGAAGGTGGGTTGGAAGGTCAATTCGTAGCGCATGGTGCCAGCATCGCATGCCGGCGCAGGCCCGTCTGTTCGGCAACCGGCATTGGCGGGGTAAGCGTTGCCCGATGCGCCAGGGCCGGTCCGCAGCGACGCTCTGCGCGGTAGCGAACAGCCGCACCGGCCTCAACAGGGCATGCTTTGGTATCGACTTAACCGGGGATGGCACCATGCTCAACCACGAATTGCGCCACGACGACGGGATCCTCGTCATCAGACCCGAAGGGCCGCTCGAAGCCGGCGACTTCACGGCACTCGCAAGCCAGGTGGACGCCTACCTCGAAAGCAGACTCAGTCTGCGTGGCGTATTGATCCGCGCCCGAGAGTTTCCGGGCTGGCGGGACTTCGGCGGCATGCTGGCACATCTGCGGTTTGTAAGGGATCATCACCACAAAATCGAACGGGTGGCCGTCGTGGCGGACGGTGCTGCCGCATCCATCCTGCCCGGCATCGCCGGACATTTCATTCACGCGCAGGTGCAACACTTTGACCTCGCACGTGAAGAAGCGGCGTGGCAGTGGCTCCGGCAAACCCAAATCCACACCCGGATTAATGGTGAGGTGGCCCCTGCCGCAGCCTAAATCGCATCAACCCCCTGCAACCGAAAGCCTCCAGGACGGCGTTGAGACCCAGCGATGGGCGCGGGTGTGGAGGATGCTGATCGCCCAGCACAGGGCCGAGAGCAGGAGCAAGCCGTTGCCGATGAGGGCGCGCTGGTCGGACCAGTTGAAGGCGGGCCGGTTCGGGCAGGCGGACTATACACAGACGCGAAACCGGGACGGCTTGGCGCAGCCAGCGCGATGCAAGCGTATCATCGCCGCACAACAGCCGTTCCACAAGATGAAGGAGGCAACCATGGTTCAACCACGCCGCGCGTTTTTGCAACGCGCCGCCGCCACGGCGACTGCGAGCGGTCTCGCAGCGCTGCCGGGCGCGGGGTGGGCGCAGGCTTTTCCCAACCGCCCGCTCAAGATCGTGATCGGCTTTCCGCCTGGCGCGACCAGCGATCTGCTCGCGCGCACCATTGCCGACAAGTTAAGCCCCGTTTTCGGGCAGCCAGTGCTGGTGGACAACAAGCCCGGCGCCTCAACCATCATCGCGAGCCAGTTGGTGGCGAAATCGCCGCCCGATGGTTACACCTGGTTCATCAACCTCGCGCTGCATTTTCAGAACCAGTTGCTCTACAAGAGCATGCCCTACGATATCTTCAAGGACTTCGCCAACGTCACCGACATTTGCTATTCGCCGGTGATGCTGATCGTGCCGGGCACCAATCCGGCGAAGACGGTGAAAGAGTTTGTCGAGTGGGGCAAGGGGCGCAAGCTCTCGTATGCGTCGTGGGGCAATGGCTCGACCGGGCATATCCTCGGCCACATGTTCTCGAAACAGCATGGCCTGGATGCCACGCACGTGGCCTACAAGGGCGGCGCGGCGGCGGTGACGGACGTCATTGGCGGGCAGGTTGACTCAATCATCATTGATCTGGGCTCGACGCGGGCGCACATTCTTTCGGGCCGCATGCGCGCACTCGCCATTTGCCTCGACCGGCGCATGCCGCAATTGCCCGAGGTGCCGACCATGGATGAAGCCGGGGTCAAGGGAATGGGCATCGCCGGTTTTTACGGCATGTATGCGCCGGCCGGCACGCCGAAAGAGATCGTCGCGCGCGTCTCGACCGAGGTGCAGAAAATTCTCAAGATGCCCGATGTGGCGCAGCGCTTTTACGATCAGGCGTTCATCCCCGGCGGCAGCGACCCTGATGTCTTCACGCAAATGTTGCGGCGCGAATACGCGCGCTGGGAGCCGATCGTGAAGGCCACAGGCGTGCAGCTTGAGTTGTCTTGATGCGCCGCATGGTGCGCTCGATGTACAAACCCCGCTCCGTCCACAGCATGTACACAGCGCAGCCACAGCCCCGCCCCTGTCCCGCTGGCGGCCCATTGTTGTCTCACGCATTCACCTCACTCACCCATCCAGCAAGGAAAACCCCTGATGAAACTCTCGCGTCCTACCCTGTTTGCAATTCTCGCCGTGCTGACCGCCTCACTGCTCGGCGCCTGCGCCTCTGTGCCACCGCCGCCCCTGACCGAGGCCAGGCTGCGCGTCAACGTATTTGCCGGCGCCACCAACCTGCCGCTGCTGGTTGCCATCAACAAAGGCTACATGGCCGAGCGCAAGCTGACGATTGAGATTCAGAACACGCCCGATTCCGACCAGCAGCGCGCCGGTCTTGCAGCGGGACGCTTCGAGATCGCGCTCGCTGCAGTCGACAACGCGCTGGCGATGGTGGAAGCGGCCAAGCAGGATGTCATCATCGTCTCCGGCGGCGACGCGAGCATGAATGAATTCATGGCGCGCGGCAATCTCAATTCGATTGCCGACATGAAAGGCAAGGTACTGGCGGTCGATGCGCCCAACACCGCCTATGGTCTCGCCGCGAAAAAAATTCTCAAACTCAACGGCTTGCTCGAAGGGCGCGATTACACGGTGCGCGCGGTTGGCGGCTCGTCGCAACGCGCTGCCGCGCTGGCATCCGATGCCTCGCTCGGTGCCGGCATGCTCAACCCGCCGTTCGCCTACACATTGCGCGAGAAGGGCTTGAAGAGTCTCGGCACGCAGTTCAGCTTCATCGGGCCGTATCAGGCCACCGGTGCCTTCGTGATGCGCAAGTGGGCCGGCGAAAACGGCGGCGCATTGGAGCGCTTCCTCTCCGCCTACATCGAAGGCCAGCGCTATGCGATGAACCCGGCCAACCGTGCCGAGATGATCAAGCTGTTGGGCGACCGCTTCAAGCTCGCGCCCGATGTCGCCGCCGGCACCTATGCCGCGCTCACCACGCCCGGCTCCGGCCTCGCGCGCGATGCACGCTTGAGCATGGAAGGCTTTCGCAATGTGCTGGCGATTCGCGCCGAGATGGAAAACATGTGGGGCGGTGTGGCACCTGCCCCCGACAAATATCTTGACTTGTCGTACTACGAGCGCGCGGTGCGCCACGCCAGGTGATTGCACGGCGCGCGCTGCTCATCGGCTAGATCGCCACTGCCCTGCCGGCGCGCGCCCATCACTCTTACGACGCGATTGACAACCGAACAGGCCACTCATCAGTCACGGGATTGACGGGCGCACGCCCCACCGGCGCGGCCGATGAAACTTGAGTGTGCTCGGGGCGCATACCAAAAATAGTGCACAAAAAAACCTTCTCCGTTGAGTACTTGAACATCTTGCGGCGGATAAAATCTTGGCTTGTCACACGCATGCTCAGGCGATTTAGCCGGTGTTGAATCGTGGCTCAACCAACGGCTTCGCCGTTGCGATTTCCTCACTTCAACTTCAATAGGAAGCAAGCATGCGACGTTTTTTGGCAACTGTTCTGTTTGGACTCGGTTCCCTGGTTTCGGTCAACGCATTCGCCGGTGATGCTGATTTCACTCTGGCCAACGGCACGGGTCTGACCATTGACGAGGTCTACGTGACCTCGGCCAAGCGCAACTCATGGGGCAAAGACATTCTTGGCGAGGGCGACCTGCCCAACGGCAAATCGCGCCTGATCAGGTTCAGCGACAAGGCCAATTGCCGTCAGGACATCAAGGTGGTGTTCGAGGCCGGTGGCGACGCAATCTGGGAAAACGTGGATCTGTGCGAAATCAACAAGATCACCATCAAATACAACCGTGCCACCAAGGAAGTCAGCGCAACCTCGGAATAAGGAAAATTGTCGCGGAGGGAGCGGCTACAGAGGTTTGCAAAGCTGCTTCGGAACCAGCATCATGTCATGGGGAATGGCTCCTGGAGCTGTTCCCCATTTCATTTGCACAGGCGATTCAACGCACCTGCGCCGCGCCAGGGCACATGCCATCCCGGCCGGGCGGGTGCAACGCACCTTTACTCGGCGGTAATCCCCGCCTGCTTGACAATGCGTTCCCACAGGACGTATTCGCGCAGGATCTTGTCCTGCAACTCCTTCTGCGTCGAGGGCACGGATTCCATGCCGTGTTCCTTGATCTGCGCGCGCACCGTGGCGTCACTGAGCGCCTTGACGATTTCGCGGTTCCAGCGCTCGGCCAGTTCGCGCGGCATCGCGGCGGGGGCAACGAAGGCGTACCAGTTGGTCACGTCATAGCCGGGGAAGCTCTCGGCAATCGCCGGCACGTCGGGCAGGGCTTCGGCGCGGCGCAGGCTGGTGACTGCGAGTGCGCGAATCTTGCCGGACTTGATCTGCGGCACCGCAGTCGGAGCAGAGGCGAACACCGACGGCACCTGATTGCCGAGCAGATCGGTCATCGCGGGGCCGCCGCCTTTGTACGGCACATGCGTCAGGTCAATTTTCGCGATGGACTCGAACAACGCGCCCGACAAATGCCCGGTCGAGCTGATGCCGGAGGTGCCATAGGCGATCGCGCCACCCTTGGTGCCCGCCTGCTTGACGTAATCAGCCAGCGTGCGCATCGGCTGCGCACTGCCGACTACCAGCACATTGGGAAACTGCACCGCCATCGACAGCGGCACGAAATCCTTGCGCGGGTCGTAGCCGAGCTTCTTGGTAGTGTGCGGCGAGACAGTGAGTGCGCCGATGTTGGTGAGGTGAATGAAATAACCGTCGGCCGTAGCGCGCACCGCTTGCTCCGCCGCGATGTTGCCGCCTGCGCCGGGCTTGTTGTCCACATTGACCGGCTGGCCGATTTGCTCGGACAGTTTCTTCGCCACGAGGCGCGCGGTGATGTCGGTGCCGCCGCCGGGCGCGAAGCCGACCGAGAGCGTGACCGGCTTGTTGGGGAAACCGGCTTGCGCCAAGGCCGCCGTGGCAACTGCCGCGCAAGCGAGGCTGACCACTGCCTGTGAGGCGGAAAACATGAACGATCGCATCATCATGATGACTCCTGTCAGGTCGAATGCACTGCCGGCACGCGCTCGGTGAAACCGGTGGCCAACTCATATGCGTGCCCAAGCTGATACAGGCGCGCCTCGGAGAAAGGCCGGCCGATCAACTGGAAGCCGCAGGGCAAACCGTTTGGTGTGAAGCCCGCTGGCACTGACAGGGCAGGCAGACCGAGCACATTGACCGGCCGCATCAGGCGGGTGATTTCGTTGAGGATGCGCATCATGTTGGGGCCCCCGGAGACATCGACATCCGAGAGCTTGGGTACTTCGAATGACAACACCGGTGCGAGCAGGGCGTCGCATTTGCCAAACACCGCGGCGCAGAACTCGCGCAGCATCGGCCCGCGCACGCGCTGCGCATCAGCAACGCCTTGCACGGTGGCCCCGAGCGTCATCTGGATGCGGCCACGGGTTTGCGGGGTGTAGTCGTCTGGCCGGGTGCGCATCCACTCGCCGTGAATGCCGATTACGTCGCCCCACGTCAACAGAAAGCCTGCCGCGTTCGCCGCATCGAGATCGGGCATCGTCACTTCGACAAGCTCGCAGCCGAGCTTGCGATAGACCTCGAACGCCGCTGCCATGCGCTCGCCCACCGCCGGCTCGAGCATCGTATCGAAATAGCCTTTGGGCACGCCGACGCGCAACCCCTTCACCGGCCGTGTCAGTTGCGCCATGTAGTCCGGCACGTTGCCTGCCACAGTGGCCGGGTCACGTGGGTCGTGGCCGGCAATGACCGAGAGCATCAGCGCATTGTCGGCGACGGTGCGCGTGAGCGGTCCGACCGTGTCGAGATATTGCGACAGGGGCATCGCACCGGCACGTGACACCAGACCAAAGGTGGTTTTCATGCCGGTCACACCGCAGATGGAGGAGGGCAAGCGCACCGAACCACCGGTGTCCGAGCCGAGCGCACCGAAAACGATGCGCGCTGCCACCGACACGCCGGAGCCGCTCGACGAGCCGCCGGTAAGGTAGTCGGTGTTCCAGGGATTTTTGGCGTCACCCAGGAAAGCGTTTTGCCCGGTCGGCCCGTAGGCAAACTCGGTCATGTTCAGATTGCCAATTTGCACCGCACCGGCGGCGTCGAGCCGTTCGAGTGCGCTCGCCGTCGTGGGGGCGATCCAGTCTTTGCGTATCTTGCTGCCGCAGGTTGCGACCTGCCCCTTCCGATAGTACATGTCCTTGTGCGCGAGGGGCACACCATGCAGCGGGCCGCGCAGCTTGCCCTTTTTGATCTCGGCGTCGCAGGCACGCGCAGTGGCGAGTGCGGCTTCTTCATCAATGCGCACGAAGGCGTTGACCTGCGGTTGCAGGGCTTTGGCGGCGGCGATGGCTGCTTGCGTCAACTCGACTGACGACACCGAACGCTCGCGCAAGGCGCGTGCAGCCTGCGTCAGCGTGACATGCAGCGGATGGCGCGCGGTGATGGCCGGTGGCGTGAAAGCCTTGGTGGGAGCGGATTTGGTGGGAGCGGATTTGGTGGCAGCGGCCTTGCGCGACTCGGGCGCGGCTGGCGCGCGGCAAGCCTCGCGCGCCGCGAACAGGGACAACGTATCCACGTCGAAATCGAGCTTGGCCGCCGCACGCGCCAAATGCTCGTAGGTAGGCTTGACCCCGGCGGCGATTTCGCCCGCGCGGGGTTCGGTGACGGACCAGCCGAGCTGTTCAGCGTGGCGCAGGATGTCGGCGGGAGTTGGGAGGGAGTTCATGGAAGTCCTTTCACTGAACAATGACAATGGGGGCGAGCAAAAAAGGGGGGGCAAGCAGCGCTTCGGGCAAGTGTTGGCGGTGCTGCAAGGCGTTATTTATTGATGGACACGGCGCTTTCACACGCTGCCCCCATCACAGCGGTACGCAAGCGCCATGCCCGTTCACAGGCCGGCAGCTTTCTCTACTTGCGCCTGGCCTAATCCCATCTTGCCGCCAGCCGCGATAATTTCTTTCCACGTCGTCGCATCGACCGGAATGCCCTCGGCCAATCGTTTGGCTTTCGAGATGCGCTCGGGCTCGCCGGCGATCAACAGTTTCGGTGTTTGCGGATTGGCCGGCGATGCGGTATGCCACGCGACGTACTCTTCCATTTCGCGCGCCAGATTTTCACCGGTGCCCATCTTGTTGGGATCGACCAGCACCGAGAACATGCCGTTGAGCACGCGGCGCTTGCCGTCGCTGCGCTCGTGCGCAGTCATGCCGCCCGAGAGCGCACCGCCGAGCAGTTCGCACACCAGCGCGAGACCCGAGCCCTTGTGTTCACCAAACGGCAGGATGGCGCCGAGTGGCTCCATCACGCTAAAGCGCGGGTCGGTGGTCGGGTTGCCCTTGGTATCGATCAGGATGCCGGGCGGCAACTGCTCGCCCTTGTTGTAGGCCACGCGCGTCTTGCCCTGCGCAATGCGGCTGGTGGCGAAGTCGAGAACGATCGGGTCTTTTCCCGGGCGCGGAATGCCGACGCAAAATGGATTGGTGCCGTGCCGCGCATCGCTGCCGCCCCAGGGTGCCACCACCGGGCGCGAGATCACGTTGACGAAATGAATCGACACGAGGCCGTGGCCAATTGCCTGCTCGGCCCAATGGCCAATGCGGCCGATGTGGTGTGCGTTTGACATGCCGAGCACGCACACGCCGTGGCGCTTGGCGCGGTCGGCGGCCAGTTCCATCGCCTCGTATCCGGCGACCTGTCCGTAGGCCTGGTTGCCGTCGAGGGTCAACAGCGCGTTGGCGTCGAGCGTGATCGACACGTGGGCATTGACCGCGAGTCCGCCTTCCTTGATCGAATCGATGTAGCGCGGAATCATGCCGACGCCGTGCGAGTCGTGACCCTTGAGATTGGCTTCGACCAGGTTGGTCGAGACCAATTCGGCTTCGCGCTCATTCGAGCCGCCAGCGGTGACGATGGCGCGGATCGCGGCGGTGAGTGCGTCTGCTTTGAGAGTGATGTAGTCGGCCATGGTGGATCAAACAACCTTTCCGGGGTTCATGATGTTCTTTGGATCCAGCGTGTCCTTGATCGACCGCATCAGTGCCAGCTCGACCGGTGATTTGTATTTGCGCACTTCCACGTTCTTGAGCTTGCCCAGACCGTGCTCGGCGCTGATCGATCCGCCAAAGTCGTTGACGCAATCGTGCACCACGGTCGAGACCTGCTTCCATTCGTTAAGCCAGGCCTCGACGGTATACGACGGTGGCTCGCTGATGTTGTAGTGCAGGTTGCCGTCGCCGAGGTGGCCGAAGGTGACCGGGCGTACGCCTGGCCAGTGCTTCTCCAGTGCCGCGTCGGCGGTGTCAATGAACTCGGCGATGCGCGAGATCGGCACCGAGATGTCGTGCTTGATGTTGCGTGCCTGGGCTTCGGGCAGGTGTTCGCGAATGTCCCACAGCTTGCCGGCCTCGGCCTGGTTCTTGGCGATCGCCGCATCTTCGATGAGAGCCGCTTCCAGGGCCGCTTCCAGGGCCGTTTCCATCGCCGGATTGAGCGCATCGCCGGGTTGCGGATCGGTCGCTTCAAGCAATACGTACCACGCGGAATTGCCGGCGAGCGGCGAGCGATGATCCGGAAACACGGTTTGCACGATAGTTACGCAACGTGCCGACATGAGTTCAAACGCCGTCAATCGCTCGCCCAGGTGCGAGCGCATGTGCGACAACAGTTCGAGCGCCATGCGCGGGCTGGCGAGGGCTACAAACACCGTGCTGGCCGATTTGGGAGCCGGGAACAGTTTCAATACCGCTTTCGTGACGATGCCGAGCGTGCCTTCGGCCCCGATGAACAAATGCTTCAAGTCATAGCCGGTGTTGTCTTTGCGCAGGCCCTTGAGGCCGCTCCAGACTTCGCCCGACGGCAACACCACTTCCAGGCCCATGACCAACTCGCGCGTGTTGCCGTAGCGCAGCACCTGCACGCCACCGGCGTTGGTGGAGATGTTGCCGCCGATCTCGCACGATCCTTCGGCCGCTAGCGAGAGCGGAAACAGGCGGTCATGATCGGTTGCCGTCTCCTGCAGGGTCTGCAGGATGCATCCGGCTTCCACCGTCATGGTGTTGTTGATGACATCGACTTCAAGCACCTTGTTCATGCGCGACACGTTGAGCACCAATTGCGTGCCCGATTCGTCCGGTACGCCCCCGCCGACCAGGCCAGTGTTGCCGGCCTGCGGCACGACTGCGACGCCAGCCGCGCTGCACAGCTTGACAATCGCCGCCACTTCTTCGGTCGTGCCCGGCTTGACGACGACCAGCGGCTTGCCGAAGTACTTTTTGCGCCAGTCGTTGGCGTAGGGCGCAAAGTCGCTGGTGATGACATGGGCATCACCCACAATCGCGCGCAGTGCAGGAGTCAGGTCGGTCATGGTGGGAGGATCTATTTCGCAGGCACGTGAGTCTCTTCGAGAAACAACTGCACTTCGCGAAACAGGCTCATGCGGTTCTTCTCCATGATGATGGTGTGCGTACCTTCGCCAATCTCGACGTAGCGCTTGTACGGCGCGCCGGTGAGCTTGGGCAGCAGCGCCTGCGCCATGGTGGCGGGCGTGTCGACGTCCCACTCGGCCTTGATCAGCAGCACCGGCACCTTGATGTCTTCAGGCTTCCATGGGATCACGCCATTGGCCCAATACTTGAGGCCATCGGCCACCACGCCGTTGGGGGCGCGCAGCACGGGCGGGTTTTGTTTGGCGCCGACCGGGTCAGTCGCCGAGGTGGCCTCGGCCCATTTCTCGAACCAGCCCGCCGGAATCAGGTCGGCCTGCTTGTTGGGGGCCACGCCCGTCAACCAGCGCGTCTTCGCTTGCGCCATGCTCACCGAGCGGTAGGCCGGCGTCGGGCCGGGGCCGGTCTGCACCAGCGAGGCGGTGGTGCGAAGCCAGACCGGTGCATACAGCACCAATTTTTCGACCTTGTGGCTGTTGAGGCTGGTGTACCACTGCATGATCGCCGTGCCCCACGACCACGCGAGCAAGCTGACCTTGTCGATGCTGCGGCGCTTCTTGACGAACTCGACCACCGCATCGACGTCGCGCATCGCTTCTTCGGTGCCGGCGAAGGGCGGGTTCGCGCCGGGCGGCTGATCCATCTGCGGCGGGCGCGTCGAGCCACCATAGCCGCGCACGTCGAGCAAGTAGACGTCATAGCCGCGCTCGGCGATGTAGTCCATCCACGAGGTGCCATTGAGTTGCAGGTCAAACGCCGTCGAGGCCGGGTAGGTCGCGCCATGCACATAGATCACCGTCTTGGCGGGCGAGAACTGCGTCATGCCAGCCGGGCGCTTGTTGCGCACGTAAATCTGGATGCCGGGGTCGCTTGGGACTTTGAATTCTTCCATCACGATGGGGCCGCTGCCGCCAGCACCACCGGATGCACAACCGGCGGCCATCAAGGCTGCGCCGCACAACAACAGCAAACGCTTGAACATGCTTCTCTCCTCGTCACGTTTTGGTCCCTGTACCGGGTCAATCAATACACCGCGCGCCCGCCGGAAATGTCAAACACCGCACCGGTGGTAAACGAGCATTCCTCGCTCGCCATCCAGCAGATCATGGCGGAGATTTCTTCGACGGTGACGAAGCGGTTCATCGGAATTTTGGAGAGCATGAAGTTGATGTGCGCCTCGCTCATCTGCGCGAACATTTCGGTCTTGGCTGCGGCCGGGGTGAGAGCGTTGACGCGAATGCCGGTTTGCGCGAGTTCTTTGCCGAGCGATTTGGTGAGGCCGATCACGGCCGCTTTTGAGGCCGAGTAGGCCGGCGCGTTCGGGTTGCCGTCCTTGCCGGCAATCGAGGCGATGTTGATGATGCGGCCGTAATCGGCCTTCATCATCGGTGCGATCACCGCCTTGCAGCAGTGGAAGGTGCCGATCAAATTGATGTCTTGCACCATACGAAAATCCTTGGACGAATACTCCCAGGTCTTTTGGTTCGGCCCGGTGATGCCGGCGCTATTGACGAGGATGTCGATTTTGCCAAACGCCTTGACGGCGGCGTCCGCAGCAGCGAGCACTTGCGCTTCGTCGGTGATGTCCACCACGCAGGTCTCGACCTTGCCAAGTTTCGACAACTCGGACTGGGAGGATTTGAGGCGGTCTGCGGTGACATCCCACAGCACCACGCTCGCGCCCGACGTGAGCATGCGTTCGGCCACGGCATAACCGATACCACGTGCGCCGCCGGTGACAGCCGCGACGCGGCCCTTGAGATCGATCTGGTTCATGGTTTGACTCCCTGTTTTGCCAATTTTTTGAGCGGCCTCAGATAGAAGGCCGCGCAACCGAAATAGATGACACTGAGTAACACTTCAACGAGAGCCAGTTGCGCCGAGAGGCCCACATCGCTCGCCGCGCGCACCACGCCTTCGGTGAAATAGGCCCACACCAGCAGCGTGGACCATTGCAGCGTGTAGTTGTCGGCGCGCAGCACGCCGCGCAGCACGAACAGCAGCGGCACCACTTTCAACACCAGCCACGAGCCGCCGGGACGCAGCGGTGCGAGAAACAATTCCCAAGCGACGCTGAGTGCGATGAGCGCGAGCAGGCATGCAAGGGCGATGGCGTGAAGGGTTTTGCCAGGTGCACCATCCCCGCCTGGAGAGGACTCGGCTTCCGGCACCGGACGGTCGATCGGATCGTTGGCCACGAGGCTCATTGCGCCAGCTTGAGTGCGGTGACCGCGAGGCGCTTGCCGAGCGCGCGTGCGAGATGCTTTTCGTCGTCCGTCAGCACCGCGCCGGCACCCGCCATGCCATGATGACCACCGTTGCCGGCGACATGACTCGCGCCATACGGCCCACCACCGCCGGCGGTGGATGCAAGCGCCGGCTCTGAATAGGGCAAGCCGAGAATCAGCATGCCGTGATGCAGCAGCGGTACCATCATCGTCAGGAGCGTGGACTCCTGCCCGCCATGCTGGCTGGTGCTGGAAGCAAATACACAGGCGGGCTTGCCAATGAGAGTGCCGTTTTGCCACTCGGCGCCGGTGGTGTCCCAAAAGTATTTCATCGGCGCGGCCATGTTGCCAAAGCGGGTCGGCGAGCCGAGCGCCATGCCGATGCATTCGGCGAGGTCGCGCTTTTCCACATAGGGCGCGCCGCTCTCTGGCACCTGCGGTGCGGCGGTCTGGGTGATCGCGGCGACTGGTGGCACGGTGCGCAGGCGCGCCTGGCTGCCTGCCACACTCTCGATACCGCTCGCAATCGACTCGGCCAACGCGCGCACTGAGCCATTGCGGCTGTAGTACAAAACCAGGATGTCGGGCATCGGCAGAGAGGTGAGAGCGCACCTGCGGCGTGAATGCCGCGTGCTGGAAATAGAAGATTACAGAGAGAGCCGGGTATTATACGAAGCACCATGCGCTGTCTCACGACCCCTTTCTTTCCGCGCGCCCACTTCCGCAGCACGTGCCCGTTTGTTGCCGGCGGCTGATGCCCGTACCGTGCCGCGTCTGAATTTGTTCCGCCGGTTTACGCACCTGTTTGCGCACCCCGTCTACGGTGCGCGGCTCGCCCGTTTGCGCCGGATGATCGAGCGCGCCAGTGAAGACAATCTCGAACAGATCGCCGGCAGCCTGACCTTTCTGACGTTGCTCGCGATCGTGCCTTTCATCACCATGGTCCTCGCCCTGTTTGCCGCGTTCCCGGTGTTTGGCGATTTCCAGAATGCGATCGGCGAATATCTCAGAGCCAGCTTATTGCCCGAAGCAACCGGCGCGATGGTAATGAGCCACGTTGCCGATTTCGCCGGCAACGCCACGCAGATGACCGCGGCTGGCCTGGCGATGCTGATGCTTACCGTGTTCATGCTGATGCAGTCCATCGAGAAGTGTTTCAACCGCATCTGGCGCGTGACGCGGGGGCGCTCGGTTACGCGCCGCGTCGTGCTGTATGCGGCGGCGCTGGTGCTCGGGCCGCTGCTGATTGGCGGCAGCCTCGCGGCCACCACGTTTCTGGTGTCGGCATCGATTGGCATATTGCCCGAGACAGTGTGGCTCGACAAATTGATCCTGACAGCGTTGCCGGTGGTGATGGCGGCGCTGGCCTTCACGCTGTTGTTTCGCAGCGTACCCAACTGCGCGGTACGCTCGCACCATGCGCTGGCGGGTGGTGTGCTCGCAGCCGTGGGCTTTGAACTGATGAAGCTGCTGTTCGGTTTTTACATCGCCGCGTTTCCCTCATACCAGATGATTTACGGCGCGTTTGCGGCGATTCCGATTTTTCTGATCTGGGTGTACCTGTCGTGGATCGTCACCCTGATGGGCGCGTTGGTGGCGGCTGCATTGACGCCACCGGTGCCCCAGCCCTTGTCGCATAATCCCGGCCCATGACTGCTGCCCTGACCTTCATCCAAAAACTCGCCGCCGCCTGGGCCGCCAACGATTCGCTGCTGTGCGTCGGCATCGACCCCGACCTCAAGCGCTTTCCCAAAAAATTTGCCGGCCGCAAAGATGCGATGTTCGAATTCGGCAAGGCCATCGTCGATGCCACTGCTGATCTCGCGTGCGCGTTCAAACCGCAAATTGCCTACTTTCACGCCGAGCGTGCCGAAGACCAGCTCGAGGCCTTGATCGCGTACATGCGCGAGAAGCACCCGCACGTCCCGGTGATTCTCGACGCCAAGCGCGGCGACATCGGCTCCACTGCCGAGCAGTACGCGCGCGAAGCGTTTGAGCGCTATCAGGCCGATGCAGTGACGATCAGCCCCTTTCTTGGCCACGATTCCGTCACGCCCTACACCCAGTTTGCCGACAAGGGCGTGATCATTTTGTGCCGCACCTCCAACCCCGGCGGCAGCGACCTGCAGTTTCTCGAACTCGATGGCCCGCACGGCAAGGAGTTGCTGTATCAACGCATCGCACGCGTAGTTGCCAACGAATGGAACGGCAACCAGAATTGCTCGCTGGTGGTTGGCGCAACCTTTCCCAATGAACTCGCGTCCGTGCGCAGCATCATCGGCGACATGCCGCTGCTGGTGCCGGG